>JBKJSB010000243.1:0-2549 GCA_046593015.1 Allobosea sp. | reverse complement strand
CAAGATATTCATCCTCAACAACGAGTACATGGGCATGGTGCGCCAGTGGCAGGAATTGCTGCATGGCGGGCGCTATTCGGAGAGCTATTCGCAGTCGCTGCCCGATTTCGTCAAGTTGGCCGAGGCCTATGGCGGCCACGGCATCCGCTGCTCCGACCCCGCCAAGCTGGACGACGCGATCATGGAGATGATCGACACGCCCAAGCCGGTGATCTTCGACTGTCTCGTCGCCAAGCAGGAGAACTGTTTCCCGATGATCCCGTCCGGCAAGGCCCATAACGAAATGATCCTGCCCGATTTCGAAGGCGACACCGGCGACATTATCGACGCCAGGGGCAAGCAGTTGGTCTGAGATTGGGCAGTAGGCAGTCGGGCTCCCTGATTGCCCATTGCATACTGCCCATAGAGGGGACGGCATGACCACAATCGGCCTGATCGGCGGGATGAGCTGGGAATCGACAGCGGTGTATTATCGCCTGCTCAACGAGGGCGTGCGCGCCCGCCGGGGCGGGCTGCACTCGGCCGATGTGCTGCTGCATTCGCTCGACTTTTCGCCGATCGCGGAGATGCAAGCCAAGGGCGACTGGGACGGGGCCGGAGACGTGCTTGCCGACAGCGCGCGTCGGCTGGAGCGGGCCGGCGCGGGCTGCATCGTGCTCTGCACCAACACCATGCACAAACTCGCAGACCGGATAACGGCAGCGACCCGCGTGCCGTTCCTGCATCTCGCCGACGTGACCGCGCGAGCGATCAGGGCCAGTGGGTCGCGCAAGCCGCTGCTGCTGGCGACGCGCTTCACCATGGAGCAGGCGTTCTATCGCGACAGGCTGGCGGCGCACGGCGTCGAGGCGCTCGTTCCGGCTGAGGCGGAGCGCGCCGAGGTCCATCGCATCATCTATGAGGAGCTCTGTAGGGGCGAGATCAGGCCTCCCTCGAAAGCGCGCTATCTCGGCATCATCGCGGCTGCCGCCGACAGCCACGGAGGGGACGGCGTCATCCTCGGCTGCACCGAGATCGGGCTTTTGATCTCGCAGAAGGATGTGGCCCTGCCGGTGTTCGACACGACGGCGCTGCATGTCGAAGCGGCGCTGAATTTCGCGCTGGAGACCGAAAGTCAGGCTGCATGAAACTCGTCATCGCCAATAAGAACTACTCCTCCTGGTCGCTGCGGCCCTGGCTGCTGCTGACCGAGTTCGGCATCCCCTTCGAAGAGGTGCTGATCCCGTTCGGTCAGACCTTCGACGATCCTGCCTGGAAGCGCGCGATTTCTGCCTTCACGCCGGCCGGCAAGGTGCCGGCGCTGATCGATGGCGAGATTCAGGTCTGGGAGTCGCTGGCGATCCTCGACCATGTCGCCGATACGCGTCCCGATCTCGCGATCTGGCCGCGTGACCCGGCCGCCAAAGCGATGGCGCGCTCGATCTCGGCGGAGATGCATGCCGGCTTTCCGGCCCTGCGCGCGGCCTGCCCGATGAACCTTGCCTGGGTCCATCCGGAGCGGGACCGCGGCGCGAAGGTTTCTGCCGATGTCGCCCGGATCAGGACGATCTGGCGGGATGCGCGGGCGCGCTTCGGCACTGGGGGGGCGTTCCTGTTCGGCGCGTTTTGTGCGGCGGACGCGATGTTTGCGCCGGTGACGGCGCGCTTCACCGGCTACTCGATCCCGCTCGATCCGGTCTGCGCGGCCTATGTCGAGGCGTTGCAGGCGACACGTGGCTACCAGTCCTGGCGGCTTGGCGCATTGGCCGAGCCCTGGATCATTGCCGAGGACGAGGCGCAGGAGCCCGTCATCACCGATTTCCGCCCCCATCTCAGCCGAAGCCGAGCCCTGTCATGAACACGTCGTCGCATTACCCGACCGCCCCGCAAGTCCAGCCGGTCGCGCGCCACACGCTGGCTGTCATTGTCGACAACGAACCGGGCGTCCTGGCGCGCATCGCCGGGCTGTTCTCCGGGCGCGGCTACAATATCGAGAGCCTGACCGTCTCCGAGACGGAGCACGACAAGCACATCTCGCGGATCACGGTGGTGACGTCGGGCACGGCCCATATCATCGACCAGATCAAGGCCCATCTCGACCGGCTCGTCCCGGTCCATCGCGTCGTCGATCTGACTCTGCAGGGCGAGGCGCTGGAGCGTGAGCTTGCGCTGGTCAAGGTCGTCGGCAAGGGCGAGCACCGCGTCGAGGCGATGCGGCTGGCGGCGGCTTTCGGGGCGCGTACGCTCGACGCCTCGCTGACCTCCTTCGTCTTCGAGCTGACCGGCTCGACCGACGAGATCGAGCGCTTCATCAAGCTGATGACCGTGGTCGGGCTGACGGAGGTTTCGCGTACCGGCATCGCCGCGATGAGCCGGGGGCCGGAAGCGATGTGACGCTTTCGGATATCCGGGCGGCTGTGTTATGGATATCCGGGAGTGGAGGCGGCGATGAAGGTTCAGGTTGCGAAATGGGGCAACAGCACTGCGGTGCGGCTGCCGAAGGCCGTGGTGAAGCAGCTCGGACTCGCGCCGGGCATGACGCTCGACGTATCGGTCGTGGGGGCGGGGGT
>JBKJSB010000112.1:0-10183 GCA_046593015.1 Allobosea sp. | reverse complement strand
CATGGAAGCGCTTCGCGCGGCGTCCGGCGCAAGGAGCCCGCGCTAGACGATCAACTGAACGACTTCCAGTTGAGGGAGCGGTTGCGCGACTCGTTCACCTGCGCGGCCGTATAGACGTGACGCTTCATGATCCGCAGATAGATGTCGCGTGGCACGCGGTTGGGGTTATCGCCGATCAGTTCGCGGTTCGCGTCCCAGATCAGCGGCCACATGTGGAAGGTACCGTAATAGCTCATCGACACCTTGGAGAGCATCGCGCCGGTCTGCGGCACATAGTGCATCGCCATCACGTCGGATGCGGGCGGGGGATTGGGCGAGGGATTGGCCGGCAGAGGCCCGGCGTCGCGATCGGCGAGGAAGCGGTCGAGGTCGGACTGGAGCTTGTCGATCGAGACGGCGGGGTTGATGGTCAACAGCATGGCGCCGCGGATGACCACCGCGCCGAGCGGGCCGAACTCGTTGAGGTGCTTGACGAGGGCCGGATCGAGCGCCCAGTTGCGGATGACGTAGATTGGATTGAATTCGTTGAGCTCGAACACCGTTCCGCGCGCGCCGCCCAGCCGGTAGTGTCGGGAGAGGTCGTCGAGCGACGAGAAGACGCCGTAGCGGTCAAAGATCCGGATGCCCTGCGCGGTCTTTCCGACGAGGATCCGGTGTCCTTTCGGAACGCCGTCGATGATCGCCTTCAGGCTGACGGCGGCCACGCCTTCGGTCGTGGCGATATGTCTCTCCAGCGCCTGCCAGTTGCGCACGAAACCGGCCGGCACCTCCTTGAATTCGGCCTTGAGCCCCTGCAGCATCGTGCGAACTTCGTCGCTCGATACTCCGACCTTGGCGATGTCATCCAGTGAACGGCCGATGCTCGCGGCCATGTCCTTGAGTGGCACGACGAGCCGCACGCCGGTGCGCTGCATCGCTTGGGCGAGCGCGATCGGCGCACACAATCCACCATCGATCCGCCGCCAATGAACGACGTTCGCAATGCGCTGGACTATCTTGCCGAGCAGGGGACGCAGGACGCCGCCGGCCTGGCCGACGCCGGCGACGATCCTGCCGACCGGAACGACGTTGAGCGCGCGCACCACGTCCTCGGCAATGCCGAGCTTGGTGCCCCCGGCCGCGCCCGTGCCGAGCGTCATCATGTCGAGCGCGATCATTTCGCCGAGGCGGACGGGCGCAGTCGCGACATCCTCGAGGCTGGCGCTCGCGGTCGCCACCAGCACCACCACGAAATTGTCCGGATAGGCCTCGATCCAGGCCTTGGCGTCGCGATGGCGAGCAGGATCGCTGAAGTTCTTCTTGTAGAGATCGGCGAGTTCGGCCGCGACCAGCATGACGATCTCCTCGAAGGGTTCAGATTGGCGATGACGCCATCCTCCGCCGCATCGCCGCGCGCCGCTGTTACCTTGGTGACAGCGCGTGGCCGGGGGCTCGCGCAAGGCAGCCGGATCGGCTAGTCAGAGTCCATCCAGTGTCCCGGAAACCCAGCGTGTCCGCACAGCCAGCCCCCCGTCCCGAGCCGGCCGAACCCGACCGCGTCTGGTTCCGCTTCATGCGCCTGCATGCGAGGCTGCTCGGCCAGATGACGCAGCGCATCCGCGCGCTCGGCCTCTCGATCCCGCAATTCGACCTGCTCTCGACCCTGACCGAGCGCGAGGGCATCAGCCAGAGCGAGCTTGCCGAACGGCTCTACGTCACCAAGGGCAATGTCTCGGGTCTGGTCGATCGGCTGGTGCAGGCCGGTCTCGTCGAGCGCCGCGCCATCGCCGGCGACCGGCGCTCCTATGCGATGCACCTGACGCCGGAAGGACGCCGCCTCGCCGAGGCCGGCATCGCCGCACAGCGCGATTTCGTCGCGCAGACGCTGGGCAAGCTGCGCAGCGATGATCTCACCGAACTCGACCGGCTGGTCGTCGCCTGGCGCGAGATCGCCCGCGCCGTCGAGACCGGCTAAGCGCCGCCGCCTGATGCCCGGGCCGATCGACCTCACCGCGCCGGCCACGCGATTGCGCGAAGCCCTGCTGGCGCGCCGCTTCCGCGCATCCGACCTGCTGGAGGCGAGCCTCGCCCGCATCGATGCGCTGAATCCATCGCTCAACACCGTCGTCGCGCAGGACCGCGACGCGGCCCGCGCCATGGCGAAAGCCTCCGACGAGCGGCTGGCGAATGGCGCGGCCCGCCCGCTGGAAGGCCTGCCGGTCACGATCAAGGACGCCTTCGACGTCGCCGGCCTGCCCTCCTCGGGCGGCCTGCCGGCCTATCGCGAACGCCTGCCGGAGCAGGATGCGGCTGCCGTGGCGCGGCTCAGGGCAGCCGGCGTCGTCATCATCGGCAAGACCAATGTCCCGGTCTTTTCGGGCGATTTCCAGAGCTACAATCCGGCCCATGGCGTGACCAACAACCCGTGGAACGTCGCCCATTCGCCGGGCGGCTCCTCCGGCGGCGCCTGCGCTTCGGTTGCGACCGGGATGGCCGCCTTCGAGCTCGGCTCCGATCTTGGCGGCTCGATCCGCTGGCCGGCCCATGCCTGCGGCGTCTTTGGCCTGAAGACGAGCTGGGGGCTGGTCTCGACATGGGGCGTGATACCGCCGCCGCCAGAGCGCCGCACGCCGCGCAACGTCGACCTGCTGGTCGCCGGCCCGATCACGCGCAGTGCGGCCGATCTCGATCTGATCTTGCCGGTGCTCGCCGGCCCGCGCGACACGGCGATCTCCGTCTCGCCCCTTCTGCCGCCCCGTCGCACGGATGCGCGGGACTTGCGCGTCGCGCTCTGGCCCGACGACGCCTTCGCGCCGGTCGATGCCGAGGTGGCGGACGCCGTGCGCGAGGCTGGTCGCAGGCTCGCCGCCGCTGGCGCGATCGTCGATGAGACCGCCCGCCCGAGCCTGCGCTTTTCCGAGGCCTTCGAGGTCTATGCGCTGCTCAACCACGCCGTCGTCGCCTACGGCCTGCCGCCGAAGGTGCGCGCCCGCATTCAGGCCCTCAGCGCAAACTATGCGCGCGGCGATCTCTCGCATCAGGCGCTGCAGGCGCGCGGCGCGGGCATGACGCCGAGCCTCTATCAGGAGATCGGCCAGCGCCGGCTGACGCTGAAGCGGCAATGGGCCCGCTTCTTCCAGAGTTACGACGTGCTGCTCTGCCCGCCAGCCCCCATCGCCGCTATCCCGCACGACCACGGCCCCGATATCCACGGGCGGCGACTGAGCGTGAATGGCGGGCAGCGGCCCTATCTCGATTTCCTGCTCTGGGCTTCGCTGGCCACCGGCGCGGACCTGCCGGCGCTGTCGGCCCCGGTGCGCTTGTCAAAGGCCGGCCTGCCGCTCGGCGTCCAGATCATCGCGGGTGCAGGCGAGGACCGCATGGCGATCGCGGTCGGCGCGATGCTGGAGCAGGCCGGCTGCGGCTACCGCGCGCCGCCCATAGTGACTGGCTAAAGCGCTTCGTTTTCACAGAAACGCGACCGTCATCCCGGACAAGCGGCGCAGCCGCGCCGATCCGGGATCCATTCCAGAACCGTTCCGGAATGGGTCCCGGGTCAAGCCCGGGACGACGATAGCGTTGGAGTGACAGATCAGCATGCCTAAGCTGCTACCTTTATCTTCTCGATTGTCGCCCGCCCGCCCACGCCCTGCTTGAGCACCAGCCGCTCATCGGCCGCGACCGTGCCGAGCTGGACCTCGCTGTCGGCCATCACCGCCGTCGCCAGCTTGTTGACGAAGACGATCACCGGCTGCCGGCTCGCCGCGGCCCAGCGCTTGAACTGGCCGTAGAACGGCTCCTTGCGCCAGGCTCCCGCCGCGCCGGGATCGACCTGCGCGAAGAGCCAGCGCGTCGTCGGGTCCATCGTCAGGACGAAGCGGCTCTTCTCGGGCTTCCACTCGGCCCCGAGAAAATCCTGCGTCATCCACAGGCAGAAGAAGGCGCGGCAATGCTGCGGCCTCGTTTCGTGGATGCCGCAGCCGCGCCCGGGCTGGCAATGCCGGCACCAGACCCCGGCCGCGCTCTCGACGGCGGGCACCTCATAGACCTTGCAGCATAGCGTACAGGTGCCGCAGTCGCGGCCGGCGGCCGGCCGGTTCACCATCGTGGCGGGATCGATCAAAGAAAGCCTCCAAAAATCGGCGCCACCATGGCGACCCCGCTGCGTGCTGGCAAGGCGACGACGCCCGCAATGACAGCCGGCGCAAAAGCCCGCATTGCGCCAGAGTCTGCAGCGATCTGCGAGAAAATCGCTCAGCGCTTGCGCCGGCTTGGGTCTATGGTCGCATAAGCGATCCATCAAGACCGGGAGCCTCACCGATGCTGTCCAACCTCGCCGTCCGCGACATCGAGACCCTGGTCCACCCTTATACCAATCTGGCGACCCATCGCGAGGTCGGGCCGCTGGTGCTGGAGCGCGGCGAAGGCATCACGGTCTACGACACGGCCGGCAAGGGCTATATCGAGGCGATGGCGGGGCTCTGGTGCACCTCGCTCGGCTACTCCAACCAGGAGCTGGTCGAGACCGCCTACGAGCAGATGAAGAAGCTGCCCTTCACCCACATCTTCTCCGGCCGCAGCCATGACCCGGCGATCGAGCTGGCCGAGAAGCTCAAGGAGATCGCGCCGGTCCCGATCTCGAAGGTGTTCTACGGCGCGTCGGGCTCCGACGCCAACGACACCCAGATCAAGCTGGTCTGGTACATGAACAACGCGCTCGGCCGGCCCCACAAGAAGAAGATCATCTCGCGGCTGAAGGGCTATCACGGCGTCACCGTCGCTTCCGCCTCGCTGACCGGCCTGCCCAACAACCACATCGACTTCGACCTGCCGCTGCCCGGCATCCTGCACACCTCCTGCCCGCACCATTACCGCTTCGCCGAGCCCGGCGAGAGCGAGCAGGATTTCTCGTCGCGGCTCGCAGCCGAACTCGAGGAGATGATCCTGCGCGAGGGGCCCGATACCGTCGCCGCCTTCATCGCCGAGCCGGTGATGGGCGCCGGCGGCGCGATCACGCCGCCGGACGGCTATTTCGAGAAGATCAACGCGGTTCTCGCGAAATACGACGTGCTCTTCATCGCCGATGAGGTCATCACCGGCTTCGGCCGTACCGGCAACATGTTCGGCACCACGACCTATGGGCTCGCCGCCGACACGCTGTCGCTGGCGAAGGCGATCACCTCGGCCTATTTTCCGCTCAGCGCCGTAATGATCAACGAGGCCGTCTACGAGGTGCTGGTCGACCAGAGCCGCAAGATCGGCGTCTTCGGCCATGGCAACACCTATGCCGGGCACCCCGTCGGTTGCGCAGTCGCGGTCAAGACGCTGGAGATCTATCAGCGCGACAAAATCGTCGAGCATGTCCGCACCGTGGCCCCGACCTTCCTGCGCTGCCTGCACAAGCTCGCCGACCACCCGCTCGTCGGCGAGGCGCGCGGCGTCGGCCTGATCGGCGGCATCGAACTCGTGAAGGACAAGCTGACCAAGGCCCCCTTCGAGGGCAAGAAGGGCGTCGGCGCGAAGTCGGTGTTCTTCGCGCAGGGCGAGGGCCTGATCACGCGTGCGATGGGCGACCGCGTCGCCTTCTGCCCGCCGCTGATCATCAAGGAGGGCGAGATCGAGGAGATGTTCGCCCGCTACGAGCGCGCGCTGAACAAGACCCTCGACTGGGCCAAGGCCGAGGGCCTGCTGGCCTGACCGTCATTGCGAGCGTTCTTTCCAACACCCTCGCCGTCATCCCGGACAAGCGGCGAAGCCGCGCCGATCCGGGACCCAATTCCTGAACCGTTCCGGAATGGGTCCCGGGTCTCCGCTTCGCTTCGCCCAGGACGACGGATGGGGATAGGCGGCCTCCAGATTGTGACGGCCAGATACATCCGCGCACAAAACGCCTTGAAGTGTCCTGATTTAGGCCGCGCCGTCGGCGGCTTTGCCGGCGATGGTTGGATCGTCGGCGGCCAGGAACCGCCGACGCCTTGCAGTCGCAGGACATCAGGAGCCATGATCATCCAAAGCCCGCGTCGCCCCACGCAATCCCCCGCGAGTTCCCACAATGCCCCGGCGACGGACGCCCAGACCCCGCGCTTCCGCCCGATCGGATTACGCGCCGTGGCTGCGGGAACAAGATACGCATCGCGCGCGTTGCCTGACAGAGACCACGAGCGTCGGGCCGAGACCCCAGGCGTTCTGCGACACGACTTCGACGAGTGATGATCGTCTGAGTTTCTTCGAGACCCTCCATGCTTGACCGGCGCGGCGTCCTTCGGACCCTCGCCGGTCTTTTTTTGTCCGGCTTCGGCTTGGGCGGCGCCTATGCTTGGGAGCCGAGACGGCAGAACGTGACCCGCTACAGGCTGAGGCCCAATGGCTGGCCCGAAGGCAAGCGGTTGCGTATCGCCGTTCTCAGCGACATCCATGCCGGCGGCGCGCATATGCCGATCTCGCGCATCGGCGCGATTGTCGATCATACCAACCTGCTGAAACCAGACCTCGTGCTGCTGCTTGGCGATTTCGTCGCCAGCCGTGACTGGCGCCCCGGCGATCCGCAGCCTGCCGAATGGGCGGCCGAACTCGCCCTCCTGCAGGCTCCGAACGGCGTCTTCGGCGTGCTCGGCAATCACGATTGGTGGCATGACGAGCACGCCCAGCGTCAGCGTCGCGGCCCGACATTGGTTGGAGCGGCACTGGAAGCAGTCGGTATAAGGGTGCTGGAAAACGAGGCCCTGAAACTCGATACTGCGGCCGGATCCGTTTGGCTTGCCGGGCTCGGAGATCAATGGGCCTTTCCACGCTGGTCGCAGGGCCCGGGCGCGCGCGGCAGGCACCGCGGCATCGACGATCTAGCAGGCACGCTCGCCAAAGTGACGGACGACGCTCCACTGCTCCTGATGGCGCACGAACCCGACATCTTCGCCCGCACACCGGCGCGCATCGCTCTGACCGTATCGGGTCACACCCACGGTGGCCAAATCCGGTTATTCGGCTGGTCGCCAATCGTGCCGTCGCGTTATGGCAATCGCTACGCTTATGGTCATATCGTCGAGAATGGCCGCAACCTGATCGTCTCGGCCGGACTCGGCGTCAGCGACAAGGCCCCGGTCCGCTTCGGCGTCCCGCCGGAGATCGTGCTGATCGAGTTAGGGTAAACAGATCGCCTTTATCGGAGCACGACCGTCATCATCACACTCCCGTCATCCCGGACGCAGCGAAGCGGAGCTCCGGGATCCATCGTAGAGCACCGTGTCGCCCTATGATGGATCCCGGAGCGGAGCGGCTACGCCGCTTGTCCGGGATGACGCGGTGTTTGAAGGAGTCGTCAGCGCAAAAAAGCGGGCCGCTGCGTCAGACGGCCGCGCTGGAAGATCCAAAGAGCGGTCGCTCGCTCAGACGACGACGACCTTCGTGCCGTTCGGCACCCTGTTGAACAGGTCGATCACGTCGATGTTGCGCATCCGGATGCAGCCCGACGAGGCAGAGCGGCCGATCGTCTCGGGCTCGTTGGTGCCATGGATGCGATAGAGCGTGTCGCGGCCATTCTGGTAGAGATAGAGCGCGCGCGCGCCTAGCGGGTTCTCGGGGCCGCCTTCCATGCCGCCGGCGCGCGGGGCGAGATGCGGCCAGCGCGCGATCATCTCGGCCGGCGGTGTCCAGCGTGGCCACTCGGCCTTGCGCTGGATAATGGCCTCACCGGTCCAGCCGAACGCCTCGTCGCCGGTGGCGACGCCGTAGCGGATCGCTTTCTTGTTGGGCAGAACGTAGTAGAGGTACTTCTCGCGGGTATCGATGAAGATCGTGCCGGGAGCCTGCCCGGTCGGGTCGGCGATCTCATAGGGCAGATGCGTGATCTCGTGCTGGAATGTCGGCACCAGCGCGATGTATTCGGCATCGCGCGCCGAGAGCGAGGGAGCATGCACGGTCTTGTACTGGCAGGCGCCGAGCAGACTCGAAAGCGCCAGTGCGAGGACGATGGACTGCTTCATCTGTTTCACCAGCGCCGGATCGGGGCGCCCTTTATGATGAATCCGGGGTTAACGCTTCGTGTCCGCGAACCAGGTCTTGAGCGCCGAGCATTCTGCGAAACGAAGGACAGGCGGATTTCCTAGGCCCGAAACCTTTATGGCGCAATCCGGTTCCCTTTGTGGCAGCCGATTCGCGCAGAACCGGCGGCACCGTGGCAATCGCGCCACGCGGTCGCGGTGTCGACATCCATTTTTGACGAAGAATGAGGCAAGCCTGTCGTGACGACGCTCCTGATCACCCATCCGTCGAGTCTCGCCCATGCGACGCCACCCGGCCACCCCGAGCGTGCCGACCGCCTGCGCGCCGTCGAACAGGCGCTGGAAGACGAGCGATTCGCTGCTTTGAGTCGCATCGACGCCCCGCTCGGCACGCTCGATCAGGTCGCGCTCTGCCACCCCCGCGCCTTCGCTGAAGCCCTGATCGCGGCCTCGCCGAAATCCGGCCTCGTCCAGATCGACGCCGATACGCTGATGTCGGCCGGCACGATCGAGGCCGCGTTGCGCGGCGTCGGCGGCGCGGTCCACGCGGTCGACGAGGTGATGGCTAAGCGCGCAGCCAACGCCTTCAGCGCCATGCGCCCGCCAGGCCACCACGCCGAGAGCGTTAAAGCCATGGGCTTCTGCTTCTTCAACAGCGCCGCGATCGCCGCCCGCCACGCACAGAAGGCTCACGGCGCGGAGCGCGTCGCCGTGATCGACTGGGACGTGCATCACGGCAACGGCACGCAGGAGATCTTCTGGGACGATGACAGCGTGCTCTACGCCTCGACCCATGAGATGCCGCTCTATCCCGGCACGGGCGCTCCCTCCGAACGCGGCCAGCACGGCACCATCGTCAACGCCCCGCTGCGCGCCGGCGAGGGCTCCGACGAGTTCCGCGAAGCCTTCGCGAGCGCGCTCCTGCCGCGGATCGACGCCTTCCAGCCCGATCTGATCGTGATCTCGGCCGGCTTCGACGCGCATTGGCGCGACCCGTTGGCCAACCTCAACCTGAAGGAAACCGACTTCGCCTGGGCGACGCAGACGCTGATGGCGCTCGCCGACCGGCATTGCAAGGGCCGCGTCGTCTCGGTGCTGGAGGGCGGCTATGATCTGGAGGGCTTGTCGAAATCGGCGGCGGCGCATGTCATGGCGCTGATGCGGGGGTGAGCGCTATTCCAGCGGCTCCGTCCCCGCGATCTCGATTCCGAAGCCGCTGAGGCCCACGAAGGAGCGCGGTGAGGAGGCGAGGTTGACGATCGAGCCGACGCCGAGATCGCGCAGGATCTGTGCGCCGAGTCCGACCTCGCGCCATTGCTGCGAGCGCAGCGCGTCGGAGCCGTCCTCGACGCTCTTGATCGGCACCCCGGCCGAGCCGTCGCGCAGATAGATCAGCACGCCCTTGCCGTCCTTCTGGAAGCGCTTCAGCGCGCACTGGATCGCGGCGCCGCCGCCGAGCACGTCGCCGACGACATCGGCGCGGTGCAACCTGGCCGGCACCTTCTCGCCATCGCCGAGCTTGCCCATGACGAAGGCGAAATGCTGCGTGTCCTCGAAGGGCGTGACGTAGACATGGCCGGTCATCTCGCCATAGGCCGTCTTGACCGGAAAGGTATGGACCCGCTCGACCAGCTTTTCGCGAAGCTGGCGATACGCGATCAGATCGGCGACCGTGATCTGCCTGAGGCCGTGCCTCTGGGCGAAGGCCGTGATCTGCGGCCCCTTCATCACCGTGCCGTCATCGTTGGCGAGTTCGCAGATCACGCCGACCTGCGGCAGCTCCGCGAGCTTGCACAGATCGACCGCGGCCTCGGTATGGCCCGAGCGCATCAGCACGCCGCCATCCCTGGCGATCAGCGGGAAGACGTGGCCGGGCCGCACGAAATCGGTTGCGCCCATATTGCCGTTGGCGAGCGCGCGCACCGTGTTGCAGCGCTGCTCGGCCGAGATGCCGGTGGTCAGCCCGTGCTTGACGTCGACCGTCACGGTGAAGGCCGTGCCCAGCGGCGCGTCGTTGCTCGACACCATCGGATCGAGCCGCAAGCGCCGCGCCTCGGCCGAGGTCAACGGCGCGCAGACGATGCCGCAGGTGTTGCGGATGATGAAGGCCATCTTCTCCGGCGTGCAGAGCGAGGCTGCGACGATCAGGTCGCCCTCGTTCTCGCGGTCGTCATCATCGGTGACGATGACGATCTCGCCGCGCGCGA
>JBKJSB010000076.1:0-7792 GCA_046593015.1 Allobosea sp. | reverse complement strand
CTGCATGGTTGCTCGGCGACGAGGATAGCCCGTTGCCAAACAAGTTCATCATCACGACCGGACAGCGAGCGGGGTCAAGCGCCCTGCCCGTCCCCACCAGCCATTCAAGATCACCGTGCTGGGTCCCAAACGAGGTGACGTAAACGATCGCCGGAGACCCTGGCTTGATCTCGCCAAAAACCTTGTAGGCGATCCGCGCATCAGTCAGAACGTCGCCGGTTTGCAGCCGCAGATCGCCGAGCTGTGCGAGACGGTAGTCCACCGGAGCCGCCTCTCCCGAAGAAGACACGCTCTTCATACCCGGCCTAGATAATACTGAGCCATCTTCTTGTCGGCGAGCAGCGCCTTGGCCGAACCCGAGAGCACGATCCGGCCGCTGTCGAGAATATAGCCGCGATCGCTAATCTCGAGGCTCTGACGGGCCCGCTGCTCGACGACGAGCGCCGCGATGTCGAGCGCCGGAAGTCCACGGATCAGGCCGAGGACCTGTTCGACCAGAGCCGGGGACAGCGCTGCCGTCGGCTCGTCGAGCAGGATCATTTTCGGTCGCGGCATCAGCGCGCGGGCGAAGGCAAGCTGCTGGCGCTCCCCTCCCGAGAGAGAACCTGCTGTCGCCGTGCGACGGTCGGCCAATGCGGGAAACAGATCAAACATCTCGGCAATCCGCAACGAGCGGTCCGCCACATTTTCGACGACCTGGAGATTCTCCATCACCGTCAGCGGACGGAAGACGTTAGCCACCTGCGGTACGTAGCTGATGCCCGCTGCGACGCGGTCCTCCGCCGCAAGCTTCAGCAGGTCCGTACCATTGAAATCGATACGACCGCTGCAACGCGGCGCGAGGCCCATCACGGCTTTGACGAGGGTCGATTTACCGGCGCCGTTGGTTCCGGCGATCGTGACGATCTCGCGACTGTCGACCACGAGGTTCATCTGCGTGACAATGTCGATCTCCCCATAGCCGGCCGACACGTTCTCGACTGTCAGAAGTCTCATGCCACGACGCCGCCCATATAGGCTTCCTGAACCGTCGGATCGTCGAGCACGTCGTCGGGCGTGCCGTCGGCGATCAGGCGCCCCCGGTCCATGACCAGCATCCGATCGACCAGCCGTGCCAGAGACGACAGGTTGTGCTCGACGATGAGGAAGCCGATGCCGCGCGCATTGGCCTGGGCGATCTTCTCCGAAATCTCGTCGATGAGTACCGGGTTCACGCCGGCGAAGGGCTCGTCCAGGAGGATGAATTTCGGTTCCATCATCAGCGCCCGACCGAGTTCGAGCAGCTTGCGCTGTCCGCCGGACAACCGCCCGGCAGGCTGGCCCGCGACGGGGCCGAGCTTCAAAAAGTCGATCACGCCGTCGACGCGCTCGAAGATCTGGCGTTCTTGGCTCCTGACCAGGCCACCTCGGAAGAACGCGCTCACGAGTCCCTCTCCCGCCTGGTCTTGGGCGCCGACGGCCAGGTTCTCGCGGACAGTCAGATGGACGAAGGGCCGGGGCACCTGGAATGTCCGCGCCAGGCCAAGACGGGCGCGTGACTCGGCGCTCAGGCCGTCCAGAGGACTGCCGGCAAAGGCGATCACGCCGCTGTCGCTGGGCTGGAAGCCGCTGATCAGAGCAAACAGCGTGCTCTTGCCGGCTCCATTGGGGCCGATGATCCCGCACAGGCTACCGAGCGGGACCGAGAACGACATGTCGTCGATGATCTGGAGGCCACCGAGCTGCTTGCGAATGTTGGCGAGGGCGAGCGTCATGTACGGCTGCGATCGGCAATGAGGCCCTGCGGGCGGTAAAGCATGAACAGCACGAGGGCGAGGCCGATGGCGGCGAGCCGCAGGCTGGCCATCTGGACCTCGGTCACGATCGGCACGATGTCGCGTAGGAAGCGCGAACCCTCCAGAAACAGCAGGAGGATGGCCGAGCCGACGATGGCGCCCGACAATGTGCCCGCCCCGCCCATGATCATGGCGATCCAGACATAGAAGGTGATAATCGGCAGAAACTGGTCAGGCGAAATGTAGGTGACGTAATGCGCGTAGAAGGACCCGGCGAGACCGGCCAGCCCGCCTCCTAGCATCAGCACTTTGACCTTCAGCGAGGCGGGGTCCTTGCCGACCGAGCGCACCGCATCCTCGTCGTCGCGGACCGCACGGATCAGCCGGCCGAAGGGGCTGCCCGCGAGCCTGCGGATCACCAGCACGCAGGCCAGCAGGACGCCGACGACAAGCGCGAGATAGGCGATATCGGCCTGCCCCGCGCCCAGCCCCGCGAAGGGTCGCGGAATGCCCGCAAGGCCGCGGGTGCCGTTGGTCAGCCACTCCTCGCTGATGATGATGACACGCACGATCTCGGAAAAGCTCAACGTCACGATGGCTAGATAGTCCGCCCGCAGGCGCAGGCAGAGCAGTCCGAGTGGATAAGCCATCAGCGCAGACAGCACCGCGCCGGCAATCGCGCCCAGCGCCATGGGATAGCCGGCCTGACCGAGCAGCGCCGAGGTGTAGGCGCCGACGGCGAAGAAGGCGACATGACCGAAATTGATCATGCCGGTGTAGCCGTAATGAAGGTTCAGGCCGAGCGCGAGCATCCCGTAGATGCTCGTCATGATGCCGATCGCGATCAGATAGGACAGCATCTCAGCGTACTTTCTCTGCCTGGCCGAACAGGCCCTGCGGCCGCACGATGAGCACGGCGATCAGCGCCACGAAAGCCAGGGCGATCTTGTAGGTGAAGCCGACGAGCGGCGTCGACAGCTCCTGGACGATGCCGAGGCCGACGGCCGCCAGGACCGCGCCGACCGGGCTACCGATACCGCCAAGGATAGCCGCGGCGAACGCCGGCAGAAGAAGGTCCCACCCGAGTTCGGGCGTCACAACGGTCTTGATGCCAACCATGATGCCGGCGATCGCGCTCAATAGCCCCACGATCGCCCAGAGAGTTATCATCACGCGGCCGGAACGGATTCCGCTCGCCCGCGCGAGGTCGCTGTCGGCGGCGACGGCACGCATGCGCCGCCCGAGCGGCGTCAGGAACAGGAGCGCAAACACGCCCGCCAGTACGATGAGAGACAGCCCGGCGAGCCAGAGATCAATCGGAAGGATGCGGACGCCGGAGAAATTCATGGCCCGCATGATCGGGACCTTGAAGACCTTCTGGTCGAAGCCGAGAAACAAGGTCAGCATGCTGCGCAGGAAGAAGGCGATACCGATCGACGCGATCAGCGACGCCACCAGCGGCCGCTGCTCCAGCTTCTTGAACACAAGCGCGTAACACAGCACGCTCAGCAAGACCGTCGCGAGCATGGCGACGAGGCTGCCGACCAGCAGCGAGCCCGCGGCCGTAGCCTGGACGATAACCGCTACATAGGCGCCGAGGGTCATGATGTCGCCGGTGGCGGCATTCGGGAAACGGGCGACGGCAAAGGACAGGGACACGGCGAGCGCGGCTAGCGCGATGATTAGGCCCTGCACGGCGCCCGATATCGCCAGGTTGAGGTATTCGGCCAGATTGGACATCGGGGTTCCCGGAGGAGATCCGGACGCCGACGGCGCCCGGATCTCCCGATTTTACTTAAGGACGTAGCGTTTGGCGTATTTGCCCTTTTCGATGGCGAACACGGCGAAGTCGGCGACCGCATTGCCGTCCGGGTCGAAATCCAGTCGGCCCGAGGCGCCTTCGTAGTTGATCTTCTGCCCAGCCTTGAGAGCCTTCTGGCCATCCGCGAAGCTCGTCACCTTCTGGCCGTCGGGGTTGGCAACCTCGCGAACTGCCTTGGCGATGGCGATATTATCCGCCGCGGCCCCTGCCTTCTCGATCGCGAGGGCGAGCGTGATCACCATGTCATAGGCCTGCGCCGCGAAAACGTTGTCCTCGCCCGTCGAACCCAGTGCTGTCTTGTACGCCTCGCTGAAGCGCTTGAAGGCCGCACCCTCCGTGTCGGGCACCGATTCATAGACCAGCACGCCCTCGGAAACCTCCGGCCCAAGCGCGGCGACGAGTTGCGGGCCAGCCGCCCAACCGGGGATCAGAAATTTGGCTGTCGCACCGATCTCATAGGCCTCGCGCAGAATGATCGTCGTATCGGGCAGGTAGCCGGAAAGGACGATGACGTCCGGCTTCTGCGACAACGCCTTCTGGAGTTCCGAGCGGTAGCTCGTGCGCCGCGGCTCGTAGACGACCGAGTCCAGGACCTTGCCGCCCTTGCCCTCCCAGGTGGACTTGAAGAACCCGACATTGCCCGTGGCGGCATCGTTGTTGAACGCCATGATGACCGGTCGCTTGAAGCCTTCCTTCTCGACGGCGGCGGCCATCGCTTGGCCGTTGTATTTGCTGCCGGACTGGAAGCCCCAGCCCAGCAGGCGCTCGTTCTGCGAGAACAGCGCCGGCGCCGAGGAGGTGTGCATCAGGATGATGTTGGAGGCTTTGGTCAGCGGCTGGATTGCGAGCGAGATGCTCGATGACCAGGTCCCGAGAATGGCGCCTACCTTGTTGACCTCAATTAGCTTCTTGGCGGCGAGAACTGACGGCTCAGGCGAAGTTTGGGAATCGTCGGCGAAGACTTCCAGCTTACGCCCGGCCGGTCCGCCAGCCGCGTTGACCTCGGCGGCGGCGGCCAGGATGCTCTTCTGCATGCCTGAGCCGTAAGTGCTGCCTGCGCCGGTGACCGGGTTGAGCGCACCGATCCGATAGGGCTCCTGGCCGAGCGCCGGCACGACGCCGAGGACGAGAGCCGCAGCGAGGCCGGTGGCGACGAGGCCGAGTTGCCGTTTGGACATCGTGTTCATCAGTCGAGCTCCAGTGGGGAATGGGAGGGGTCGGCGTTAGTTGCGCAATTCGTCCTTCACGAAGCGGCCGCCCTGGATAATGCCGGGCAAAAATCGGCCATCCTCCTGCAGCAGGCCCAGATCTTCGAGCGGGTTGCCGTCGACGACGAGCAGATCGGCATAGGCGCCGGGCACGATTGCGCCAAGCTGCCCGCTCATCCCGATCAGCTCCGCGCCTGTTTCCGTGGCGCTGCGAATAACATCAGCCGCGCTCAGGACGCTGCCGCGAATTCGGAATTCGTCCGACTGGCAGCGATGAAGCTCTCCGAGCAGGTCCGTGCCATACGCCATCTTGACGCCGGCAGCTTTGGCGATCTCGAGCGACCTCGTGCCTACGTCAAGCACCTGCTGAAGCTTCTGCAGACCAAGCTTAGAAAAACCTAGTGCGCGGCCCTCGCGAGCCAGCGCTCCGTAGGTCACCAAAGTCGGGACCATGTAGGCCCCCCGCTCTGCCATCAGAGCCGCCGTTTCGGCATCGATCAGATTGGCGTGTTCGATGCTGCGGACGCCGGCCCGTACGCATCGCGCGATCGCATCGGCCGTATAGGTATGGGCCATCACGTAGGTGCGAGCGCGCCTAGCCTCATCGACGAAGGCATCGAGTTCTTCATCGGAGTATTGCAGGAAGTCGATCGGGTCGGCCATCGACGCGACACCGCCCGAGGCCATGATTTTGATGTGGTTGGCGCCAAGGCGGATCTCGTCGCGCGCCGCGCGTCGCACTTCCGGGACGCCGTCGGCGATACGGCCGATTCCGTCGAACAGATGGTCAAGGTTTCCAGGGTCGGGCTGGTCGATCTGCGGACGAAAATCGCCGTGGCCACCGGTCTGGCTGATCGCCCGGCCGGAGATGAACAGGCGCGGCCCTGCGAACAGTCCCTGTTCGACGGCGAGCTTCAAGCCACGATCGGCGCCGCCAGCGTCGCGCACAGTGGTGAAGCCGCGCAGCAGCATGTCGCGCATGATGCGCGAGGCGCCGGCCGTCACCAGAGACACGGGCAACTGGCGGGTCGGAGCCAGGTTGAGTTGGACCGCCGTAACGTGGACATGGCAATCGATCAGACCCGGCATCAAGACGCGGCCACCGAGATCGACCACCGCCCCTTCGCCGGCCACCGGCAGCTGGTCGCTTACGCTGGCGATCCGGTCGTCCTGAATCCGGACGGTCAGGCCCGACCTCACCTTCCCCTCGCCAACATCCAGCAGCCGCAGATTGGTGAGGTGCATCGAGCTCATTGGGTCCTCCGGCGTTCGCCGCGCCTCGCATCGACCTCTCACCATACCCCTTCGCGGGGATCTTGGCATAAACCGGGAGAGCGACGCGATTTACGGCGGCACGTGACAATGACCTAGGTGACTACGTATCGTGGGCTGATTAACGGCGCGGCGTCCGCAGGTGTCCAGACCGCGCGCTTACCTAGGCAATCGCCTTGTACGGGCGGGGGTTTCGAGGACAGGATGAACTATCAGGAACTCTTCATGCGGCTACCGATCGCATGCGCAGTACTGCATGAGCGGGTCGTGGCTGATTGCAACGATCTGTTCTGCACCCTCTGGCGCGACACCGCCGAGAACATTAAGGGATCGTCGTTCAGCCTGTTTTATTCATCGGTCGACGATTTCGAACTGCGAGGCCGAAAAATCGCGCCAATTTTGGCCGACAAGGGCGAATATGCCGATAATTGGCTGATGAAACGCGGCAGCAACGAGATTTTTTGGTGCCACGTCAATGGCATCACACTGGACCAAACCAAGCCTTATGAGCGGGTAATCTGGACTTTTGCCGAGCTAACAGAAAAACCTGATACTAATCTTTCTATCGGAGGGCGTCTGACAGCCCGCGAGCGGGAGATCGCAAAGCTGCTTTACCAGGGCTGTAGCAGTAAGGCGATTGCTCGAAACTTGAATATCAGTCACCGGACTGTTCATAGCCACCGCGCGAATTTGCTGAAGAAGTACGCTGTTGGCTCTACCAGCGATCTTCTAAAGATAATCTCGATGTAGGAACAGGCAGGACGGAGCCGCAGGGGCAACTCGAGTAGTGGTTGTAGCCCGACATAGCTTCGCGACTGGCTCTGCGAATTGACCATAGCTTCGGCCCGGCCGCGCCTTCAAGCGTCGCGCATGCGCCGGGTTGGCGGAGCGGCCCCTGGCGATCGCGAGATCGTCGAATAGCATCGGGATCCGTCGCTGCACCGCGCGATAGGAGGGCGGACGCTCGCCGGCCTCACAGCACCGTGCCCGGATCTCGGTGACGACGGGACGAAGCTCCGGCGCCTCCTTGACCAGCCACTGCTCGCGCAGAACTTTTGCGATGACCGCCTCGACGGGCGCCGCCAGCCGCGTGGCGCGCGGCCTGTCCCGCCGCGGCAGCAGCACAGTGATCCGCCGCTCCGTCGCATAGCGCTTGAGCAGATTATAGACGTGCCGGGTCGTGAGCCCGAGCTCCGCCGCAGCCCGCGTGATCGACAGATGCCGCGGACCTGGCTCGTCAAGGATCCGATCGAGCTCGCGGGCCTGGCGCTTCGCCTGCGCCCAAGCATCATCGCGCGCAATCGCCACGCGGCCCAAGCCGCGACCTGAACCCGATGCCGCCATGTGAAGTTCCTCACGCGAAAGGTCGAAATCGTAAGGGGAAATTGGAGACGGGAATTCAGGCTAAACCTCGGCGAGGACATGGCGATCCACAAGTTGCAATCGGCAAGGGAAAGCGACTGTCGTTTTGCAGTTAAATGTAAGAATGGTCGATTTTGATCTGAGTTGAGCATTTAATTATGAGAATGGGTGGGTGCTCATTCTCAAATAAGCTGCTTCTTTGACTGCGCGCGCACGATGACCCATTGAGCGATCGTTTCTGCTGCGAAGGCATCGAACATTTCGCGTCGGACGCCGATGGCGTGCCTGCGAAGCAGGTCGAGCATTTCCGGTCCGCTCTCCAGAACGATCGCCACGCCGGCGAGGAGGAACGG
>JBKJSB010000276.1:0-28387 GCA_046593015.1 Allobosea sp. | reverse complement strand
CTCGTCGACGCGGTCGAGATCGCGCGCCGATTCCAGCAGGTTGAACAAGGCCGGCCACGGTCCGACCAGCGCCTTGGCCAGCGCAAGCCGCGAGGCCGGCGTCAGCTCGCGCGCGATCTCGACCGCGTCGACGAGGTCGTGGCTGAAGGCAGGCTCGATCCGGGCGCTCGTTCTCGAAACCGGGTCGAGGCCCGTCAGCGTGGCGGTGAGTCCGTCCTGTCCGCTGTCGCGAAACGCCACCGCAATGCGCATCCGGCCATCGGCGAGCCTGAGCGTGACGGAGGCGCAGGCCATGCGGCGGCCATCCGCAGCCAGCGCCACCACCGGCTTGCCCGCGGGAGCTTTGCCCGAGAGCGGAGCCGGAAAGGTCCAGCACAACAGAAAGACCGAGCCGCCGAGCCGCGACAGCGTTCGTTGCTGGCTGGATTCATCGACAGTCTGGATCGGCGCGAGCGTGAGCATGGGGGCGTCCGGCGCATCGGGTCGGGGAGGTGCGACGCCGGCCGGGGAGTGGCCGGCGTCGCGGGGGCATGGAGCCGGGCGGCGGGCGCGCCGTGTGGCTCCATGCTCCTGTCGTCAGACTCGTCAGGCGACCGAGAAGTAGCTGTTGGGATCGCTCTGGATGTCCTCGGCGGTGACGCCGACCAGCGTCAGCGTGTCGCCATTGCCGAGATCGACCACGGCGTTGCCGCCGACCGTCGTGGCGCGCGCCGCGACGTCCTCGGCCGAGGCGACGCCCGTGCCGTTGATGTCCGAGGCGATCTGCATCAGGTCGGAGCCGGCCTCGAAATCGAGCACGACGTCGTTGCCGCCGCCGCCCTCGAAGAAGAAGACGTCACTGCCGCTTCCGCCCGACAGGATGTCGTCGCCGGCCCCGCCGAAGAGCAGGTCGTCGCCAGCTCCGCCCTGCAGGATGTCGCCGCCATTGCCGCCCTGGAGGACGTCGTCGCCGTCGCCGCCCTGCAGCAGGTCCGCGCCAGCGCCACCCTGGAGGATGTCGTTGCCCGTACCGCCCTGGAGGATGTCGTTGCCGGCCCCGCCCTGGAGCACGTCGTCGTCGGCGTTGCCGCGCAGGATGTCGTTGCCGGCCCCGCCGCTGAGGACATCGAAGCCCTCGCCGCCGAAGAGCGAATCATTGCCGGCGTCGCCGGAAATCAGATCGTCCCCGAGGCCGCCGAAAAGCGCATCGTCGCCCTCGCCGCCCGAGACGAAATCATTGCCGCCATCGCCATAGATCAGGTCGTCGCCCTCTTCGCCGAAGAGCGAATCGACCTGGTCGCCGCCCTTGACGATGTCGTCTCCGGCCCCGGCGAGAATCACGTCGCTGAACCGGCTTCCAATCAGAAAATCGTCGAATGCACTTCCTTCGATCGTGGCCATTCGTCACCTCCTCGGCGATCTCAAAGGCGCCCCCGGGTGACGGCGCTTCGCGCCGTGCCGCGTCCCGAATCCGGCGCCGTTCCGATGAATCCCGCGAAGGGGTTCATCGCTCGACGAGGGAAAGACTAGCCAATATGTGCATCGCAGCAAGAGTTTTATTGTGACTTTTTTGCGATGCAGCAAGATTTATACTTTGTATGTCTTGATTAAATCTCGGAACAATATCGACTATGATTTGATATTTGAAGCGATTGGCGAACGAATATTGTTTCACATTTGCATCGAATGCGCTCGAC
This sequence comes from Allobosea sp., assembly GCA_046593015.1. GTDB lineage: Bacteria > Pseudomonadota > Alphaproteobacteria > Rhizobiales > Beijerinckiaceae > Allobosea. The sequence goes on along the minus strand of JBKJSB010000276.1, from coordinate 26,711 downwards.
CGCCGCTCACGGCGCTGATGCGGTTGAGGAAATCAGTCTTCGCGGAAGGCGCGGTTGAAGCTCTCGGCGAAGGGCGCGAGCAGGTAGTCGATGGCGCGGCGCGAGCCGTTGACGATCAGCACCTCGGCGGCCATGCCGGCATGGAGCGTGATTTTATTTTCGGTCAGGCTCTCGGGCGTGATCTCGGCGCGGACCAGAAAATAGGGAATGCCGGTTTTTTCATCGACGAGCTGATCGGCTGCCACATAACTGACCTTGGCCAGAAGCGGCGGCAAGGTGCGGGCGTTGAAGGCGGTCAGCCTGATGCGTGTCTCGGCCCCGACCCGCACCGAATCGATGTCGCGCGGATCGACCTTGGCCTCGACGATCAGGGGTTCGCGCTCTGGCACGATGTCGAGGATGGCCTCGCCCGCCGCGATGACGCTGCCTGCGGTGCGCATCCTGATATTGGCGACGATGCCCTCCTGCGGCGAGGCGACGACGAGCCGGCGCAGCACGTCCTCGGCCTGCACGATGCGCTCGACGACCTCCGACAGGCCGAGCTGCGCGTCCTGCAGTTCGCGCGCGATCTCGCTCTGGCGCTCCAGCCCGATCGAGAGGATTTCGAGATTGGCCCCGGCCACCGCCTGCTCGGCCTTGGCCTTGCGCGCGGCGATCTCGCCGCCCCGGCCGGTGAGCTCGCTTTGCTTGGTCTGGAGATCGACGAGCTGGCTGCGCTTGGCGTAGCGCTTCTCGTAGAGCTCGGCGACCATCCGCACCTCCTCGTCGATCAGCGCGCGCTGGTTGCGGGTGGCGTCGATCTGCGCCTGCAGCGCCTCGGCCTCGGCCTGGTGCTGCTCGATGACGCGCTGCTGGATGCGGACCTTGCCGTCATGGACCTGGGAGCGGGCGCGAAACAGGGTCCGCTCGGCGATGACGACCTCGCGCGCGATCGGCGAGCGGGCATTGTCGATGTCGTCGGGAAAATCGATTTCGGTAGAGCCGGTCTGCTCGGCCCTCAGCCGGGCGAGCTTCGCTTCCAGGCCGACGCGCTTGCCCTGCAGATGCTGCAGTTCGGCGCGCTGGCGGGCGTCCTCCAGCCGCAGCAGCGGCTCGTCGCGGGCGACGCGCTCGCCCTCGGCCTTGAGCAGCGTCTTCAGGATGCCGCCCTCGAGATGGCTGATCGTCTTGCGTCGGCTGTCGACGATGACGGTGCCGGTCGCGACCGCGGCATTGTCGAGCCGTGCCGTAACGGCCCAGGCCCCGAAGCCGCCAAAGCCTATCGCGATCGCGCTGACGCCAGCCAGCACGAGGTTGCGCAGGCTGGGTTGCCGCTCCTCGTCGGCCCCGGTCTCGGCGGGATGCATCGCTGGCGCGGTCATGCGCCGGAGCACGGGCAGCTTCATGCGCTCACCTCGCGGAAAGCTGCGGACCTGGCGGCGGGCGTGCTGGCCGGTTCGATCTCGACCAACCCGCCGGGGGTGATCATGCCGGCGATGGCCGAGCGCGGCCCAAACTGGCTGATACGGCCTTCGCGCAGCACCAGGATCTTGTCGACGACCTGCATCACCGAGGGTCGGTGCGCGATCAGGACGATGATCGCGCCGTCCGCGCGCGCGGCGTTGACGGCGCGGATCAGGCTCTGCTCGCCCTCGGCGTCGAGATTGGCGTTGGGCTCGTCGAGCACGATCAGCCGCGGCGAGCCGTAGAGCGCGCGCGCCAGCCCGATGCGCTGGCGCTGCCCGCCGGAGAGCTTGAAGTCGCCATCGTTGACAAGCGTGTCGTAGCCGAGCGGCAGCCGGCCGATCAGTTCATGCACGCCGGCGAGCCGGGCCGCATGCAGCAAGGCCTGCGGATCGGGCGTGGCCATCCGGGCGATGTTTTCTGCAATGGTGCCGTTCAGCAGCGAGACCGACTGCGGCAGGTAGCCGACCATGGCCCCGAACGAGCCGCGCTCCCAGAGATAGGCGTTGTGGCCGTCGAGATAGACGCCGCCGGCATTGGGCCGCAGCACGCCGACGAGCAGCCGCGCCAGCGTCGATTTGCCGGCCCCCGACGGGCCGACGACGCCGAGCGCCTCGCCCGGCTCGAGCAAGAACGAGATGCCCTTGATCACGGTCTGCTCTGCGCCTTGCGGCGCATAGATCAGCCGGTCGATCGCCAGCGTCCCTTGCGTCGGCGGCGTCGGCAGGGTTTCACGCTGCGATGCGCGCGCGCTCAAAAGCTCGCGCACCCGTTTCCAGGCCCCGGCCGCCAGCACCCATTGCCGCCAATCGGCGATCATCGAATCGAACGGCGCGAGCAGCCGGCCGAGCAGGATGCTGGCGGCCATCAGCGTGCCGACCGAGACCTCGTTGCGGATGATCAGCACCGCGCCGGTGGCGTAGACCGCGAGCTGCATCACCATGCGCGAGGTCCGCGTCAGCGCCGCGATCAGCTTGCCCCGCCGCGTGCCGAGGTCGAGATGCTCGATCATGGCCATCTGCTGGGTCCGCCAGCGCCTGGCCAGCGCCGGCAACATGCCCATGGCCTCGATCGTCTCGGCATGGCGCAGGCTCGCCCCGACATCGTTGATCGCCGCGACGCCCTCCTCGTTGGCCTGCTTCAGCACGCGCCGCGTCAGCACGTCCGAGAGCACGCCCAGAACCAGCAGAATCAGCAGCGAGACGACGCCCACAAGCCCGTAGACCGGATGAAAGGCGAACAGCACCGCGAGGAAGATCGGCGACCAGGCCGCCTCCAGCGGCGTCGCGATCGCCGAACTGGCGATGAAGTAGCGGATGTCGTTGAGGTCGCGGATCGCCTGCGTCGCCTGCGCCGAGCCCTGCTCCAGCGCCGCCGTCACCGCCGCTTGCAGCGCCGGCAGGTTGAGCTTGCGCGCGAAGATGCTCGCCATGGTCTGAAAGGTCAGCGAGCGGATGAACTCGATCACGCCGTAAAGCGCCAGCCCGCCGACCGCGATAACCAGCAGCATGGTCAGTGTGTCGTAGCTGCGGCTGACGATGACGCGGTCCTGCACCTGCAGCATGAACAGCGGCACGGTCAGCAGCAGGATATTGACGCAAAGGCTCAGCAACGCGGCATAGCCGAGCCCGCTCGCGAAGGCGCGCTGCATGGACCGGATCAGCCCATCGGAGGCCGCATTGGCAGGCTTCATTCAGGTCTCCGGCAGCGGGTGGAGGAAACGGATAATCCGGCCCTTGGGGACGACAGACGGTGGTGAGAATCCCGATGTCATAGCCAGCGGGTTTCAAATGATCGACGCAATATGGTGATCGTATGACAGTCTATGTTGTCAATAGTTCATATGAATACGATCAATTGAGTCCAAAATATGCATCGTTTCGAATTTTGAACCAAATTATACTTAAAATGCTTCTGGGGAAAATTCCAATTGTCGCGATATGGGGTGGCATGTGCTTTGCGTCTGGGTTATTCGGGGATCGGGGCGTATCGGGGGTGGGCTGCGCGGACTGAAAAACCAGGCGGAGCAAGGCATGCATTCGAAACCGCAGGAGACCGTCCGGTTCATGGGGCGGGCGGTGAACGGCGATCATCCCGATGCCGGGCGGCGGGGGGAGGCGGAACGGGACGCATCGCGCGGCGGCGTCGCCCAGCTCGAACTTGCGCGGCTGGTCGAGCGGGTCAGCCGGCGCTTCCTCGACTATCTGCGTCTGGAGTTGACCAAGCTCGGGGTCGACGACATTTCGCCCTCGCAGGTCATGGTGCTGCTGACGATCGGGGCGGGCGAGATCGCGGTGCGCGACCTGCTCGATCGCGGGCACTATGTCGGCTCGAACGCCTCCTACAACCTCAAGCAACTGGTCGAGAGCGGCTATCTCGATCGCGGCGCCTCGCCGCGTGATCGCAGGCTCGCCCGCATCTCGCTGTCGCCCAAGGGGCAACTCCTCTGCGAGAGGCTCAAGCTTCTCGACGAGGGCAGCCCTTTCGGCGGCAGCCAGGAGCCCGGCTTCGAGGTCGATCTGCAGACCACTTACGATACGCTGCGCCGGCTGGAGCAGTGGTGGAACGATTCGCTGCGCTATGGAGGAGTGCTGCTCGCCTCATGCACGTCCTATTCGTTCATCGTTCAGGATCTGGTCAATTCGCTCACCTGATCGCGCGGCTGCTCGGCGACGGGCACGAGGTCACGCTCGTCACCGAGAGCCTGGCGCCAGCGCGGCCGGGCCTCAGGCAATTGAGCTATGCGCCGGGCGCAGCCGCTGCGGCGAGCCCGCTGCTGCAGGCGACGGACTATCATGCCCGCACCGGCGAGGCGGTGGCGGCTGTGCTGTCGGGCCTGCCCAGGCATGACCGCCCCGACATCATCGTCGGCCATACCGGCTGGGGCGGACTGCTCTTCGCAAAGGACGTGCTGCCGCGCGTGCCGGTGCTCGGCTATTGCGAGTATTTCCACAATGCCGACGGAGCCGACCTCGATTTCGACCCGCAGGCCCCGCCGTCGCCGCCCGAGCGCCGTCGCATCCGCCTGCGAAACGCAGCCCAGTTGCTGACGCTGGAGGCAATCGATTCGGCCTACGCGCCGACACGCTGGCAGCAGCGGCAATATCCGGCCGCCTATCGCGGCAAGATCGCAATCTGTCATGACGGCATCGACACGCAGGTCTGCAGGCCCAACCCGGACGCGCGGTTTGTCCTGCCCGACGGACGAACCTTGCGTCCCGGCGATCCGGTCGTGACTTTCGTCGCGCGCGATCTGGACCCCTATCGCGGCTATCCGCAGTTCATGCGCGCGGCGGCCGAGGTCGCGCGCCGGCGGCCGGACACCATCATCGTCGCGGTCGGCGGCGACGGGCCGGGCTATGGCCGCCCGCGCGGCGACGGCCGGCTCTGGCGCGACATCATGCTGACGGAAACCGGGCTCGGCGACCGCATCATCCACATCCCCTGGCTCGCGCCCGAGGCGCTGGTCGCGCTGTTCCAGGTCTCTGCCGCCCATGTCTATCTGAGCGTGCCCTTCGTCCTGTCCTGGTCGGCTCTGGAGGCCATGGCCTGCGGCGCGCTCGTGATTGGCTCGGCGACGCCGCCGGTGCAGGAGGTGCTGAGCGACGGCGTCAACGGGCTGCTCGCGCCCTTCTTCGACAGGGATGCGCTGGCGGAGACGATCCTCGCGGCGCTCGCGCGGGGCCCGGGGCTGTCGGGCCTGCGCCGAGCGGCGCGCGCCACGGTTCTGGCCCGTTACGAGCGCGAGGCCTGCGTCGATCGCCAGCTCGGTTTCGTCGAGGGGCTGGCGCTACAGAACGACGAGGCCTTCGCCTGAGGCGCTACTGCAGCGGCCCGTCGCCCGCGCGACGAAACGTCATCGCCTGGGTGATCAGCTTCCCCCGGCTGAGCTGCTGCAAGCCAGCCTCCTCCCAGCCATTGGCCGCCATCAGCCGCGAGACCATGCCGTGGACACGCTGGAGATGTGCTTCGCGATCGTCGTCGAGCCAGGGTCCCCACCACTCCTCGATCAACCCGACCAAAGGCTCGATCGGGGGATGGCCGCTTTCGGCTGCGTATTGCAGTGCAGCATATCCGGCCGGAGATGATATGATCTCCCAGATCTGGAGAGGCTCGGTTCCTCTCATCATGGCGTCAGGACCTTCTGTCTTGAGGTGTTGCCGCATCCCCACGCCGCATACATGGCGAATACATCGCAACTCCGCAATCGGATGCAGCCCACGACCAAAAGTCATGATGACGCATCCGTTGACGCGATCCGCGACAACCCGGCGGCGCAACCTGCGCGAGAGGGTCTCCGAACGTCAGCCGCCGAAGACGGTATTGAGCTGGCTGCCGACCATGATGAAGGTTGTGCGCTTTGGCATTTCCTTGAGCCGCACCGCGCCGATATAGGTCATCGCCGAGCGCACGCCGCCCATCAGCTCCAGCATCGTGCCCTCGACCGGGCCGCGATAGGGCACCTCGACCGTCTTGCCTTCCGAGGCGCGGTAGCGCGCGACGCCGCCGGCATAGCGCTTCATCGCGGTGTCCGACGACATGCCGTAGAAGGTCATGCCGACCGCAATCCTTTCGCCGTCGCGCTCCTCGTAGCGGATGTCGCCCTCGCATTCGTCATGGCCCGCCAGCATGCCGCCCAGCATCATGAAATCGGCGCCGGCGCCATAGCCCTTGGCGAGATCGCCCGGAACGGTCACGCCGCCATCGCCACAGACCAGTCCTTTCAGGCCATGGGCGGCGTCGGCGCATTCGATGATCGCCGAGAGCTGCGGATAGCCGACGCCGGTCATCTTGCGCGTCGTGCAGACCGAGCCCGGCCCGATGCCGACCTTGACGATGTCGGCCCCGGCCAGAATCAGCGCCTCGGTCATGTCGCCGGTGACGACGTTGCCCGCCATGATCGCGGCATCGGGAAAGGCATCGCGCGTCGCCTTCACCGTCTCGACGAATTTTTCTGTGTAGCCGTTTGCCACGTCGAGGCAGATCTTCGTGATCGGCGATTGCGCATGCACCGCCTTGAGCTTGTCGTGGTCGGCGTCGGTGGTGCCCAGCGAATAGAAGGCGTTGGCGGCCTCCGGCTCGCGGAAGAAGGCGATCAGTTCGTCGACGTCGTAATGCTTGTGCAGCGCCACCATCGCGCCGTGCTTCAGCAGCGCGCGGGCCATCGCCATCGTGCCGACCACGTCCATGTTCGCCGCGATCAGCGGAAAGCCGCTCCAGTCGCTGGCCGTATGCGCGAAGCGGAAGCTCCGGTTGACGTCGACCTGCGCCCGGCTGCTCAGCGTCGAGCGCTTGGGCCGGATCAGGACATCGCGAAAGTCGAGCTTCGGGTCGTTTTCGATGCGCATGGCGGCCTCGGGGCAAGTCGCACGCAAGGCATCGCGTGCGCCGATTCATAGCCGCTCGGGACGAGGTGATGCAATCGCGTCATCTCCCGCGCCGTCATCCCGGACGCAGCGCAGCGGAGCTCCGGGATCCATCCTAGAGCGCCGTCCTGCCCTATGATGGATCCCGGAGCTGCGTCGCTGTGCGACTTGTCCGGGATGACGGCGTGGTTGGGACGCTCCGAAGAGCTATGCCACCACGCTCTTGGCCAGCATGCAATGCACGCCCTTCGAACCATTGACGGTCTGCGTGATGCGCAGATCGGCTGCAAGCGAGCACAGCATATAGGCCTGCTCCCGCGTCAGGGCCGTCCGCTCGCAGATCAGGCCGATCATCTCGCGCAACGCGTCCCTGGCGCAGATGTCGAGGTCGGGATGCATCGCCATGGTGATGTGATGGGTCGGCGTCTCGGCGCGCGGCGTGGTGAAAGACAGGTCCTCGCGCAGGACAATCTCGAAGGTGCCCTCCAGCGCGGTCTCGATCGCCGTGACGCAGACCTCGCCGTCGCCCTGGGCGGCATGGCCGTCTCCGCAGGAGAACAGCCCGCCCTCGGTAAAGACGGGCAAGTAAAGCGTCGCGCCCGCGCCGAGTTCCTTGTTGTCGAGATTGCCGCCGAAGGCGCGCGGGATCAGCGAGGTCTGCCGGCCCCAATGCGGCGGCGGGGCGGTGCCCATCACGCCGAAGAAGGGCGCAAGCGGCAGCTCCATGCCCCAGGGCAGCGTGCCGATATTGCGCCCCGCATCGAGCCCGATATGGATCAGCGCGTGCCGGTCGAACTCCTCGGGCAGCGTGCCGGCGAGCGGCTTGATCATGGTGTAGCCCCAGTCGGTCCGGAGCTTCACCTCCCTGATCCGCACCTCCAGCACCTGACCCGGTCTGGCCCCCTTCACCGCGACGGGCCCGGTCAGGATATGGCCGGGCACCATGCGTTCGGCCCTGGCGTGAATCTCGTGGATCTCGGGCAGCACATGAAAGCCGCCTTTGGGCTGGTGCTCGGCTCCGCCGGTGACGGTGCGGATGGTGACGCTGTCGCCGCTCTCGATGGTCAGGACCGGCTTCAGCGCCGCTTCGAAATAGCCCCAATGGCAGGTGGAGAGGCCGGCCTCGATCAGGTGATGGCTCATGGCGGTCGAAATCCTGATTTCAGGGCGGGGACGGGTTTGGCGGAACAGGCGACGCGGGCCTGGCCCGCGCATTCTTGCGGATGGTGTAGAGCGTGGCGGCGATGACGATGGCTGCGCCGATCCAGGTGGTCAGCGCCGGAATCTCGGCGAAGAAAACGAAGCCGGTCAAGCTCGCCAGGATCAGCCGGCTGAAATCGAGCGGGGCGAGCGCGGCTGCCTCGCCGACCTGATAGGCCCGCGTGATCAGCCATTGCCCGGCCGTGCCGAACAGGCTGAGCACCGCAAGCCAGAACCATTGCTCCGGCGTCGGCCAAACCCACCAGAGCCAGGCCGGCAGCGCGAGCGCCACGATCAGGATGAAGCCCTGCCAGAGCAGGATCGTTTCGGTGCGCTCTGTCGCCGCCATCATCCGCACGCTGACGGTGATGCCGGCGCTGAACAGGGCCCCGCCCACCGCCATCATGGCGTTCCCGTCGAGCCCGTCAGTCGAAGGGTCGAGCATGATCAGCACGCCGGCGAAGCCGATGATGGTGGCGGCCCAGCGCCTGGCATCGACCTGCTCCTTCAGAACCAGAACGGCCGCGATCGTAACGAACAGCACCTGGCTGAAGCCGATCGCGGTGGCCTGCGCCAGCGGGATGCGGATCATCGCGGTGAAGCCCAGCAGCATCGCGATCAGGGTGACGATGCCGCGAACGATTTGCAGTCCGGGTCGCGCCGTCCGGATCAGGACCGGCAGCGCGACGCCCGCGAACGCGGCGATGATCAGGCTCATCACCACCTGCCGGACGAGCAGGATCTGCACCAGCGGGATCGCGGCGGCGACATGCTTGATCGCGCCGACCATCACCGCATAGACCAGCAGCGCCGCCATCATGTAGACCGAACCGCGCAGATTGGGGCTGGCCCCGCGCCACCAGATGGCGGCGCGCAGGCGGCGCGCGGCGATCCAGCCCGGCGGCGCGGCCGGCACGATCAGCGGCGTCTCCAGCGGCTCGCCTGCCGGCGCGCGGAAGCCGTCCTCCTGGTCAGGTTCGTCCTCACTGGCCGCGCGGCCCTGCCGCCCGGTGTCCCGGTCTTCGCTCATCGCCCCAACCATCGGCCGGCGCAGCGCGCATCGGACCAGTCTGAAATCCCTGCCGGCAGCATCGGCGATGCCCGGCGGGCTGGCCATGGGCCGTGGGGCATGGCGGCCCTGCATGCGCCGTCACGACCCTCGCACAGGGACGCCATTCGCACTTCGGCCTGTCGGCTGGATCGAAGGGCGTGTAGGAGCCGCCGAGCGGTTGCACGCCGTTGCGCGCCCGGCACGGAGACCCAGCGACGCCATGAGGGAGCTTCTGAGCGATTTCGTTGACGGCCTGCGCTCGCTCTCGCCCCGCAGCTTTCCTTATCGCCGTTTCGCCTTCGCGCTGCTGCTCGGCGCGCTCGGCGGCTGGCTCTTCCTGCAGGCGCGCCTGCCGCTGCCCTGGATGCTGGGCTCGATGGTGGTCTGCACGGCGGCTGCGCTGCTGCGGTTGCCCGTCGCCGCCCCGCCGGTGATCCGACCGCCGATGACGGCGGTGATCGGCATTATGCTGGGGGCCGGCTTCAAGCCCGACATCCTCCAGCAATTGCCGAACTGGATCCCGACCCTTCTCGGCCTCGTCCTGTTCATGGCGGCCTGCGCGCTCTGCTGCGTCACCTATTTCCGCCGTGTCGCGGGGTTCGACCCGGTCACGGCCTTCTTCGCCGGCATGCCGGGCGGGCTGGTCGAGATGGTCACGGTCGGCGAGGAGAAGGGCGGCGACGCGCGCATCATCGCGCTGATCCATTCCGCCCGCATCCTGCTCGTGGTGATGACGCTGCCCTTCATCGAGCAGTGGATCGAGGGCGTCTCGCTCGGGACCACGAGCGCGGCCGGTCCATCTCTGGCGCAGACGCCGCTTGTCGCCGGGCTCGCCTTGATCGGCTGCGGCGTCGCCGGCGTCGTGGTTGGGCACTGGCTCAGGCTTCCGGCGAAATATCTGCTCGGCCCGATGGTCGTCAGCGCCATCGTGCATCTGCTCGGCTGGAGCGATTCGGTCCCGCCCTTCGAGATCGTCAACGCGGCGCAGCTCGTGCTGGGCGTCACCATCGGCTGCCGTTTCATCGGCACAGCCCCGGCCGTGATTCTGCGCGTACTGATGCTCTCGGTCGGCTCGACCATCATCCTGCTGGCGCTGACGCTGGTCTTCGCCTGGGTCGTGGCGCAGGTCTCGGTCCACCGTCACGTCCCGTTGATCCTGGCCTATTCGCCCGGCGGCCTCGCCGAAATGAGCCTGATCGCGCTGGCCTTGCACACCGAGGTCGCCTTCGTGGCCGCCCACCACATCATCCGGGTCTTTCTGGTGATGGTGAGCGCCGGCCCGATCTTCGGGCTGATGGGGCGCAAGGCTGGCGTGAAGCCGCCGGAATAGGTCAGGCGGTCGCGGCCTCAAGCCCTCGCGCCAGTCCCGCCGCCAGCGCCGCCTGCTGGCGTGCCAGAAAGGCCGCCCCGTCGCGGCGTTGCGTATCGCCGGCCCGGATTTCCGCGAGCCGTCGCGTGAGGGCGTCGGCAAAGGCCTGCGGCGTGTCGGCGAGCGTGAAATTGTCGGGAATCTCGGTGAAGCCGCGGCAGGACAGGGCCGTGCTCACCGCCGGCAGGCCGAGCTGCATCGCCTGCACCGTCTTGAGCTGCACGCCGGTCCCGGCCCGGCTCGACAGGGCGACGAGTCGGCAGGAGCGCAAAAAATCGTCGGCATCGGGCACGCGGCCCAGCAGCCGGACCTGTGGCGACGGCGCCTCGAGGCCGGGCGGCAGCCGACCGGCGACCGCGACCGTGACATCGCCCGGCAGCAGCGGACACACCTCGCGCAGGAACCAGTCGAGGCCGATGAAGTTCGGGGCCCAGCTCCAGGTGCCGATCAGGCCGATGTCATGGACAGGTTCGGGCTGGGACCCCGATATGGGACGAGCCGCGCCCGAGACCAGCGGCAGCACGGCGGCCTTGTGCTCGCAAGCGGGCCCGAGCGCGGCCTTGTCCTCCTCGGCCAGCGTCCAGACGAAGCGCGCCTTCTCCCAGAGCCGGCGCTCGATCGTCTCCAGCAGCCTCGCCTCGCGTGCATAGAGCCAGGCCACGACCGGATTGCCGGCATGGGCTGCGCTCTGGCGTGCCGAGACATGCTCGATGTTGTGCTCGACGAGCACGCAAGGTCCAAGCTCCAGCAGCTCCGGAAACGCGCCCGGCAGCATCACCGAATTCAGGATTAGCGCGTCGAACGGCCCCTGCGCCCGCACCGCATCGACCAGCCTGCCTTCGCCGGCAAGCCGGAGCTTGGCGCAGGCGACCGGCAGGCCGGAGGCAAGCGCCTTGGCCAGCCATCGCAGCTTGGCGCGCCTGCCGACCTCCGCGTTCTCGATCGCGACATGGTCGATCACCACGCTGCCCGCTGGATCGGCCGGCGTTTCGCCCGGCCGCAGGAAACCGAACGCCCTCACCTCGTGCCCGGCCGCCCGCAGCGCCGAGAGGATGGCGGCGTTGGCGATTTCGAAGCCGGTATCGGGCTTTTCGACCGGGATCAGGGCGGTGAGGAAGGCGAGGCGCACAGGGCTGTCCGATTGCAGGGTGGTTCGGCGAGGAAGGCCGCGTTTGCGCGCGCCGGTCAAGAGCGGCCGCGCGCCATGCTGAAGGCCTCGTCTCCGTGCAAGCGCCCGATTCGGCCGTCGCGCTCACCGAACCTTAAGCGGCCCGGCTTAGGCTCCCCATCATGGCGCCGACCTCACAGATCCCAACGGACGATCCCGTGGCCGTTGCCCTCGCGCCGGCCGTGAGGGGCATGGACGGGCCGGAGACCTTCGTCATCGTGGCGCAGTCGTCGCCGGACGCGCTTGCCGGCGTCGAATATGTCGTTTGCGTCCCGACCTTCAGGCGGCCCGACATGCTGGAGGAAACGCTGCGTTCGCTGGCCGCCCAGCAAGGCGGACACGACTTTGCGGTCATCGTCGTCGAAAACGAGGGCGTGGCGCGCGAAGGCGCGGCCCGCGCGAGCACCCTGCTCGACGCCGGCCTGTTCAAGGGCCTCGTCATCGTCGAGCCGAGGCAGGGCAACTGCAAGGCCTACAATGCCGCCTGGCGCTGCGCGTTGACGCGGCTGCCGGCGCTTCAAAACCTGTTGGGCATCGACGATGACGAGCAGGCCGAGCCCGGCTGGCTCGATGCGTTCCTCACGGCGGCAAAGACCGCTCCGGCCGAGCTCTTCGGCGGCGCGGTCATTCCGCGCTTCGAGGACGCGTCGCGGAGTTGGCTCGCCGCCCACCCGGTCTTCCGCTCGCATTACGACACGTCCGGCCCGGCGCCGATCCTCTATTCCAGCGCCAATTACCTGATCCGGCGCGAGGTGCTGGAGCGCCTCGGCTTCCCCTTCCTCGACGAGCGCTTCGATTTCACCGGCGGCGGCGACAGTGACTTCTTCACCCGCGCCAAGGCGGCTGGCTTCCGTTTCTGGTGGGTTCAGGAGGCGCTCCAGCGCGAAACCATGCCGGCGCGGCGCACGCAATCCGACTGGATTTCGGCCCGCGCCCGCCGCAACGGCGCGATCTCGGCCGTGATCGAGCGCCGCAGATGCCCCGGCTTGGCAGGGCGGCTGCGCGTTCTGGCGAAATCGCTCGCTTTGCTCGGAGCATCGCTGCCGCGCGGGCTTGTACTCGGACTGAAAACCGGCTCGGGGCTGATCGGGCTCTATCACGCCCAGGTCGCGCTTGGGCGGCTGGCTTCGGAGTTTGGCGTCGAGGCCGAGCAGTACCGCAAGCCCGAGGCGAACTGAGCGATCAGGCCGTGATCGCGTCGATCTCGGCCAGATCCTGCGCCGTGAGCGCCCATTCCGCCGCCTTGACGTTGGCCGCGATCTGCTCCGGCTTCGTCGCGCCCGCGATTACGCTGGAGACGACGGGCTGCGCCGCGAGCCACGAAAAGGCGAGTTCGACCAGCGTCTTGCCGCGCGCTTGCGCAAAAGCCGTCAGCGCCTCTATCTTGACCCAGTTGCCGTCGGAAAAAATCTTCCCGGCGCGCTCGGGCAGCTTGGTCAGGCGCGCCCCCTCCGGCATCGGCGCGTTCCGGCGGTATTTGCCGGTCAGCGCGCCGTTGGCGAGCGGGAAATAGGGCAGCAGGCCCATGCCGTAATGCCGGGCTGCGGGGATCAGATCCTTCTCCGCCCCGCGCACCAAGAGGCTGTACTCGTCCTGAGCCGAGACGAAGCCCGGGATGCCGAGATCGCGCGCCGTCCAGGCCGCATCCGCCACCTGCCAGGCGACGACGTTCGAGCAGCCGATATAGCGGACTTTGCCCTGGGTCACGAGATCGTCCATCGCGCGCAGGGTCTCGTCGATCGGCGTCAGCGGGTCGGGCCGGTGGAGCTGATAGAGATCGAGCCAGTCGGTCTTGAGGCGGCGCAGCGAATCCTCGACGGCCTGCATGATGTAGTGGCGCGAGCCGCCCGTCTTCACGCCCTCCGAATCCATCTCCATGCCGAATTTGGAAGCCAGCACGATCTGCTTGCGGCGCGCGCCGAGCACCTCGCCGAGCGCGGTCTCCGAGCCGCCGCGCTCGCCATAGATGTCGGCGGTGTCGAACAGGGTGATGCCATGCGCGATTGCCGCGTCGACGACCTTGCGGGTCGCGTCGAGATCGATAACGCCGCCGAAATTGTTGCAGCCGAGCCCGACGAGCGAAACGCGCAGGCCGGAGCGGCCGAGATTGCGGGTGAGCATGGGATCGTCCTCCGAAGAATGGCGTCGGAAATGACCAGAGCCGGCGGGACGGCGCAATGGGGCGGCGCGCAGGGGTGTCGGGCAATTTCGCCCGCGCGACTTGAATACCGCTCTTTGACATCCATATGACATCCATACGGATGGCATATGGATGTCAGATGAAAACGCCTGATAGCGAAAAGCTCACCGTCAATCTCGGCTTCGTCGATCTCGGACGTGTCGATCTCCTTGTCAGGGACGGCTTCTACTCGAACCGCTCGGACTTCATCCGCACCGCCATCCGCAACCAGCTTTCGACACATGCCGATGTTGCAGCTCAGGCCACGACCCGGCTCGCACTCGAACTGGGTCTGAGGACCTTCACGAGGCGTGATCTCGAGGCGGTCAGGGCCGCCGGCGAGCGTCTGGAGATCCGGGTTCTCGGCCTCGCCATCATCGACGCGGACGTATCTCCGGAGCTGGCCCGCGAGACGATCGCCTCCATCACGGTGCTCGGCGCGCTCCATGCCGCGCCCGAAATCAAGGCCGCGCTGGCCGACCGGCTGGCGTGAGACAAAGGATTTCAATCATGAACACGCATCTCCGCGCCGCGATCGGCGAAGCCATGACCCGTTTGCGGACAAGCGATGTGGCGGGCGCGACCGCCGCCATCCAGCGCGCGCTCGGCGGCCAGTCAGCATCCGCGCCAGAACAGCCGGTGGGCGGCAAGCCGGGGGAGGCCGGATTGAGGACGCCGCTGCCGCGACGCCTTGGCGAGGTCCTGCACGCGCTGCGCGCCGGCAAGGCGCAATTCGCGTCCAGCCAGCGCGAGGCGGAGCGGCCGCCTGCGCCAGACGACTCCGATGGTCGCTTCCGCTTCCGCAGCTTTCGCAATGCGGCGGGGTCGTCGAGCTACAAGCTCTATGTGCCGGCCGACTACGCCGAGCGCACCCTGTCTCTGGTCGTGATGCTGCATGGCTGCACGCAGGATCCAGACGACTTTGCCCGGGGAACCCGGATGAACGCGCTGGCCGACGACATCGGCCTGATCGTCGCCTATCCGCACCAGCCGCGCTCGGCCAATGCGCAGGGCTGCTGGAACTGGTTCGATCCGCGTCATCAGGGTCGCGGTGTGGGCGAGCCTGCGGTCCTGGCGGGGCTGGCTCAGGACGTCGCCGCCGAATTCGGGATCGACCGCAAGCGCGTCTTCGTCGCCGGGCTGTCGGCGGGCGGCGCCATGGCGGACGTGCTGGCCTCGACCTATCCCGACGTGTTCTGCGCAGCCGGCATCCATTCCGGTCTCCCGCATGGCTCGGCGAGCGATGTCGTCTCGGCCTTCGCCGCCATGAAGGGCAACGCCAGGTCTGCCTCGCCGAACCGCGAGACGAGCTGCCGGAGAATCATCATCCACGGCGCGGCCGACGCAACGGTTCACCCCTCGAATGGCAAGTCACTGTTTGGCCGGGCGCGGTCTCAAGGTTCTGCGGCACAGGAGCTGACGACCGAGACCATGGTCAACGGCAGGCGTGTCACCCGCACGCTGCTCACCCCTGACGCAGGCCCTACGATCGCCGAGTATTGGGTCGTCCAGGGTGGCGGCCACGCCTGGTCGGGCGGCGACGACAAGGGCAGCTTCACCGACGCATCGGGGCCGGATGCATCCCGCGAGATGATCCGGTTCTTCCTCGAGCGCTGACACGCCGACTTCGCGGCCGGGCTGCCCGATGACAGGCCAGCCTCCGCGATGCTAGGTAACGACGCCCTCGTTCCGGAGCCGCCGCACCTTGTCCGCCTCCCGCTCCATCCTGCTGATCATCGGCGGCGGCATCGCCGCCTATAAATGCCTGGAGCTGATCCGGCGGCTGAAGGATCGCGACATTTCCTCCCGCGTGATCCTGACCAAGGCCGGCGAGCAGTTCGTGACGCCGCTCTCGGTCTCGGCGCTGGCGGGCGAGCGCTGCTTCACCGACCTGTTCTCGCTGACCGACGAGGCGGATATTGGCCATATCGCCCTGTCGCGTTCGTCCGATTTGCTGGTCGTCGCGCCGGCCACCGCCGACTTGATCGCGAAGATGGCGACGGGGATGGCCGGCGATCTCGCCACCACCGCGCTGCTCGCCACCGACAAGCGCGTGCTGATCGCGCCCGCGATGAACCCGAGGATGTGGGAGCATCCCGCCACCCGCCGCAACATGGCGCAGCTTGAACGGGACGGCGTGCTCGTCGTCGGGCCCAATAGCGGCGCGATGGCCGAGCGTGGCGAGAGCGGGCCGGGCCGCATGGCCGAGCCCATGGAAATTCTCGCCGCGATCGAGCAGGCGCTGTCGTCGCCGGCCGCCCCGCGCGCCATCGGCTTTCTCGGGCGGCTGCCCGGCGGGGCGGCCGGCGCAAAGCCGCTTGCGGGCAAGCATGTGCTGATCACCTCGGGTCCGACGCATGAGCCGATCGACCCGGTGCGCTACATCGCCAACCGCTCCTCGGGCAAACAGGGCCACGCCATCGCCGCCGCCGCCGCCGCCGCCGGGGCGCGGGTGACGCTGGTCAGCGGGCCGGTCACCCTTCCCGACCCGGCCGGCGTGACCGCGATCCATGTCGAATCCGCCCGCGACATGCTGGAGGCCGTGACCGGCGCGCTTCCGGCCGATATCGCGATCTTCGCCGCCGCTGTCGCCGACTGGCGCGTCGCGGACGCCGCGCCTGAAAAGATGAAGAAGGATGGCGGCGCGCTGCCTTCGCTCGCCCTCGTCGAGAACCCCGACATCCTCGCCACGGTCGCCGCGCTGAAGACCGGCCGGCCGGCTCTCGTCGTTGGCTTCGCAGCCGAAACCGAGAATGTCGTCGCTCATGCCCAGGCCAAACTCGGCCGCAAGGGCTGCGACCTGATCGTCGCCAACGATGTCGGCGGCACCGGCGTGATGGGCGGGGACGCCAACACCGTGCATCTGGTGACGCGCGAGGGTGTCGAAAGCTGGCCGACCCTGGCCAAGCAGGAGGTCGCCGGCCGGCTGATCGCGCGTGTCTCCGAGATCATCGACGCATCGAAGGCAAGAGCCTAGACGATGGTGGCAATCCCCATTCTCCGTGTCGGGCATGGCGGCGGCCTGCCTCTGCCAGCCTATGAGAGCGCCGGTGCCGCCGGGCTCGACTTGCGTGCCGCCCTCGCCGAGGATGATACGCTGGTCATTGCTCCGGGCGCGCGCGCCGCCGTGCCGACTGGCATCGCCTTGGAATTGCCTGTCGGATTCGAAGCTCAGGTACGCCCGCGTTCCGGGTTGGCGTTCAGGCATGGCGTTACAGTCCTGAATTCCCCGGGCACGGTCGATAGCGACTATCGCGGCGAGGTCACAGCGATCCTGATCAATCTCGGCACCGAGCCCTTCACCATCCGGCGTGGTGACCGCATCGCACAGATGGTGGTCGCGTCGGTGGCCCAGGCAACTCTCATCGAGGCTAAAACCCTGAGCGAGACGGGGCGCGGAGCTGGCGCCTTCGGCTCGACAGGCGTCAGTGGCGGCGCAGCTTTCACAAAAGAGCAAGCGTCGTGATCCTGCTCTCCCGCCGCAGCCAGCTCGCGATCGCCGCGGTGGTCGACATCGCCCTGCATGCCCGCCCCTCGCCGGTCGCGGCCAAGCATCTGGCGGCGCGCCACGATCTCCCGCCGCGCCATCTCGAGACGCTGCTGCAGGCGCTGGTCCGGTTCGGCATCCTCAAGGGCGTGCGCGGTCCGCGCGGCGGCTACGAACTCGCCCGCGAGCGCCGGCGGATCACGGCCGGTGAGATCGCCCGCGCCGCCATGCTCACTGAGGCCGATGAGGCGCTCGGACCGCTGCCACGTTCGCTTCTGGTCGAAAACGTCATTGCCCCGCAGGTCGAGCAGGCTTCGCAGGCCTTTCTCGCGGTCCTCGACGGCGTCACGGTCGCCGAACTCTGCCGGCAGGCGGAAGAGACAAGGTCGGTCGATGGCGACAGCAAGACCAATGATTTCACGATATAGAACTGTATATTATTAGTTTTATCGACAGCATCTGTGAATTGCGCTAGCTTCGCCTTAAATCAGAAACTCATCCCACAGGAGGATTCCGATGTCCGAGGCCGTCCGCAAGCTCCACCCCGCCCCAGCCAAGACGCCCGGCCGCGGCCGCGTCTATGATTCGATCACCGAGACGATCGGCGACACGCCTCTGGTCAGGCTGAACCGCTTGCCGGCCGAGCGCGGCGTCAAGGCGACGATCCTGGCCAAGCTTGAATTCTTCAACCCGATCTCCAGCGTCAAGGACCGCATCGGCGTCAATATGATCGACGCGCTTGAGGCGTCCGGCGCGCTCAAAGCCGGCGGCACGCTGATCGAGCCGACCTCGGGCAACACCGGCATCGCGCTGGCCTTCGTGGCGGCCGCGCGCGGCTATCGCCTGATCCTGGTGATGCCGGAGACGATGTCGCTGGAGCGCCGCAAGATGCTGGCCCTGCTGGGCGCAGAGCTCGTGCTGACGCCCGGTCCCGGCGGCATGCGCGGCGCTGTCGCCAGGGCCGAGGAGCTCAAGGCCGAGATTCCGGGCTCGATCATTCCGCAGCAATTCGAAAACCCGTCCAATCCCGAGATCCACCGCCGGACCACGGCCGAGGAAATCTGGAACGATACGGATGGCAAGGTCGATATCTTCATCTCCGGCGTCGGCACCGGCGGCACCATCACGGGTGTCGGACAGGTTTTGAAGGCCAGGAAGCCGGGCGTGAAGATCATCGCGGTTGAGCCGGAGGATTCGCCGGTGCTGTCGGGAGGCGCGCCCGGTCCGCACAAGATCCAGGGCATCGGCGCGGGCTTCGTGCCCGGCATCCTCGACCGCTCGGTCATCGACGAGGTCGTCACCGTCGGCAACCAGACCTCCTTCGAGACCTCGCGCGCGCTGGCGAAATCCGAAGGCATCCCGGCCGGCATCTCGTCGGGAGCAGCCGTCGCGGCGGCGCTCGAAGTCGGCGCGCGGCCGGAAAACGCCGGCAAGACGATCGTGGTGATCATCCCCTCCTTCGCCGAGCGCTACATTTCGAGCGCGCTGTTCGAGGGGCTTTGAGCGGCACGGCCGTCCAGATCGTCCGGCTCGTCGAGAGCCTGCCGGATGACTTTCACTCCCTGCTTCGGGAGGCCGCGAGCGAGGGCTATGCCTTCCTTGACCGCCTCTCGACGGAGTTTGCGAATGGTGACTATGCGGGCGGCGATCTGCCGGTTCTCTTCGCCGCTTTTGCTGAAGGCAGGCTGGCAGCCATCGGCGGTCTGACGGCGGACCCTTACGATCCTGCGCCCGATCTCCTGCGGTTGCGTCATGTCTATGTCAGGCCGGGCGATCGACGCAGCGGCGTCGGGCGCGTGCTCGCCGTCGCGCTGATCCAGCAGGGGCTGGCGCTCGCGCCGCGTCTTTCGCTCCGGGCCGCCGATGCGCGCGCCGCCGGGTTCTGGGACGGGCTCGGCTTTGGTCGAACCTCCGACGACGAGACCCGCACCCATCTCCTGACCCGCTGAGATCAGGCTTTCAGCACGAGCCGGTTGCCCCAAGGGTCGGCAATCGTCGGCCCGTCCGGCCCAACCTCGCCGCCGGCCGCGATGATCCGCCCGCGCATCGCCGCGAACTCAGCCGCATCACGCGCTGCCAGCTCGAAGCTCTCCAACCCGACCTCTCCCGGCTGACGCGGCCCCGCCCCGCGGCTTTTCCAGATATTGCCGGCGATGTGGTGGTGGTAGCCGCCGCTGGAGAGAAAACTCGCGCCGGGATAGCGCACCATCACGTCGAAGCCGAGCTTGCCCTGGTAGAACGCGTCGGCCTCTCCCGTGTCGCCGACGCGCAGATGGATGTGGCCCATGCGCGTTCCCGTCGGCATGCCGGCATAGTCCCCGCTTTTCGCCTCGCGCAGCAGCGCGTCGAGATCGAGCCGGTCCGTCGCCATTTTGATCGCGCCGTCGCGGCGCGGCCAGTCGGCGCGAGGCCGGTCACGATAGATCTCGATGCCGTTGCCTTCGGGGTCGGAGAGATACAGCGCTTCGCTCACGAGATGGTCGGACGCGCCTTCGAGCGCGATGCGCGTCCGCGCCGCATGGCCGACCCAGTCGGCGAGCGCGGCGCGTGAGGGCAGCAGGAGGGCGAGGTGGAACAGCCCGGCCGGAGAGGTCGGACGCGCTCCGTCCTCGACCAGCCTGACCAGCGCGACGCCATCGACGCCGAGCGTGGCGGTTCCGGCTTCCCGCGCGATGATGCCAAGGCCGATCGCATCGCGATAGAACGTCGTCAGCCCTGCGAGATCGTTCACCCGCAGCGTTACCGCGCCGATATGAAACGGCGCGTCATGGGCATCGAGCGCGATGGGCGAGTTAGTCTGGACCGCGAGCATGGCAGCCTCCGAAAGAGGGCGCGGCCCGGCGGCCGCTTGCCTGAAGAGATGGCGGGTCCGTCGTCCGATGTCGCCCCCCGCTGCCGGCAAGTTCGAAATTGCAGCGCTGCAATCGCGAGGGTCAGGGCCGCGTCGGATCGGGCCTGTCGATGGCGAAATGGGAAAACCAGTCGCGTTCCTCGCCGTGGATCAGCGCCCCGAGCAGGCGCGAGGCGAGGAAGCTGAAGGTGATGCCGTTGCCGCCATAGCCATAGGCCGCGAGCAGTCGCGGATGGCCCGGCACCCGGCCGATCAGCGGCAGCCCGTCGCTGGTCTGGCCGAAGGCTCCCGACCACCTATGCCCGAGCGTGAGGTCCGCGCGCGGCAAAAGTGCGCCGAGCTTTTTCAGCAGTGCCTGCGCCTTCTCCGGCTGAAGGGCCTCCCGGCGCTCGGGATCGTCGTCCTCCTCGTCCTCGCCGCCGATGACGATGCGGCCGTCGCGCGTGGTGCGGCAGTAGACGTAGTCGTCCGAGGCTTCCCAGATTAGGGCCGGTCCCGGCCAGAGCGCTTGCGGGGCCTGCGGCAAGGTCGCGATCGCCCATGAGGAGGCGACTCGGTGCAGCGCGGTCTGCACGCAATCGGGCATGACATAGCCCGTCGCCAGCACGGCATGGCCGGCCTCGATCGTGCGCCCTCCCGCGAGCTGGATCAGCGCCGCCTTGCCCTCGCCCGAGAAGGCGACCGCCTCGTCGCGGACCAGCTTCGCGCCACGTTTCATCGAGACCGACAGTAGATTGTGGCACAGGCTGAGCGGATCGGCCTCGGCCGAGCCGGGCGAGACGATCGCGCCCTCGCGGTCGAGCCCGAGATGGCCCAAAAGGCCCGCATGGTCGAGCACCGTTCCGGGCAGGCCGGCCTTGTCGCGCAGGGCGGATTCCGCCCGAAGTTGCGCCAGATCGACGTCGCCTGCGGCGAGATAGACGCTGTCGCGCGGCAGGAAACCGGCGCCGATTCCAAGTTCGTCAGCCAGCCCGCGCAGGCCCTCCACCGCGCGGAAGCTGCGGCGATAGACATCGGCTGCTTTCTCGAAGCCGTAGAACTCCGTCAGCTTCGCCAGCGGCTTGTCGATCTCCCATTGCAGCATGGCGGTCGATGCCGCCGTGCTGCCGAAACCCTCGCGCTCGCGGTCGACCAGCGCGACCTCGCGTCCAAGCCCGGTCAGGTGCTCCGCCATCAGCGCGCCGGTGATGCCGCCGCCGATGATGACGACATCGCAGCGCAGATCGGCATCGACGCTCTCGCCCGTGGGGCGCGGCGGACCTGCGAGCCAGGGGCTGCGCCCGCTGCGCAGGTCGTTCTGGCGGGTGATCTCCGGATCGAGCATCAGTCCTTGTCCGCAACCGGGGGGCCGATGGTGTCGGCCATGGTCGCGCCACGCAGTCCCATCGGCTTGGGCTCGCCGAGCGTCGTGTCGCGCGCAGTCTGGTGCTCCAGATCGGCGTTGAGCTCCGCACCGGCGAGCACGATCATCGCCGAGAGCCAGAGCCAGGTCATGAACACGACGACCGTGGCGAGCGAGCCATAGGTCGCCGTGTAGTTGCCGAGCGTCCCGACATAAAACGAGAACGCCCAGGACGCCGCGGCCCAGAAGATCGCGGCCGCGATCGCGCCGGGCATCACCCAGATGAAGCGCGCCGGGTGTCGGCTCGGGCCGATCCAGTAGAGACAGGCGATCGAGAGCGTCGCGACCACGAAGAAGCTCGGCCAGCGCACCAGCCGCAGCAGCCGCTCAAGCTCGAAGGCGGCGGGAAACAGCGCGGTGATGACCGGGACACTGGCGATGATGATGAGCGCGGTGGTCAGCAGCACCACACCGCTGATCGTCATCATCAGGGAGATCGCGTTGAGCTTCAGGAAGCTGCGCTTCTCGCGTTCGCGATAGATGATGTTGAGCGCATCGAAGATCGCCTTGACCGCAGCGTTGGCGCTCCATGTCGCAACCAGGAAACTGATCAGGAACGTCATCGAGAGCGTCGACATGTCCTGCGTCGCGAGCCTGACCGCCTGCTCGCGGATCAAATCCCGCGCCGCATCGGGGAAGAACAGCGTCAGACTGTCGAGCTGGACGGCGATCGTCAGCGGGTCGGTGAAATAGCGGTAAATCGTGACGAAGAGCGAGAGCGCAGGCACCAGCGACAACAGCGTGAAGAACGCGACCGCGCCGGCCAGCGACATCAGCCGGTTGTCCATGATGTTGTCGGCGAAGCGCAGCAGCACGTCCTTCCAGCCGAGCCAGGTCATCTGCCAGGGCGCACCGGCGGTGCGTCCGCGCTCTTGCTCGCGCCGGCTGCGCGACAGGCGGCGGGAGACCGCGTCATAGGCATAGCCCAGCGCCACGGCCGCGCCGGCCATGCCCGTGATCCGCTTCAGGAACGCCATATGCCGAGAATCCCTTAACGCCGCGCCTAGCCCGTTTGCGTCGCGGTCAGGTCAGCCTGCCGCAAACACGCCATCATCGGAAATGTTCCGGGCCCGGCACAGCATGCGCGACGTTAGACGATTTATTAACCTTAACACTTTCATATGGCGGTTAGACCGACGCGTTTGACGGGCGCGCGGGAGGGCTCGGATGGCCTGCGACCGGAACGCCGCGAGGCGCTGCGGACAGGCGAGCCTCCGATTTCGTCTAAGAGTAGAGACCGCGATGACCTCACATCTCAAAGCCGCTCTGGCGAGCCTCCTGATCCTTGGCAGCAGCGCCGCCGGCGCGGCCGATCTGCCCTCCGCGAAATATCTTCCCCGCGCTCCGGCCCTGCCGAGCCTCTACAACTGGACCGGCTTCTATGTCGGCGCCCAGGCTGGCTATAGCTGGGGCAGCGACAAGACCAAGGAACTCTTCACCGCGGGCCGCGTCCCGGTCGGCGTCGAGTTCACCTACAGCACCGATTCGGCCGTCGGCGGTCTCCATGCCGGCTTCAACTACCAGATGGCCTCGCTGGTCATCGGCGCGGAAGCCGACATCGAAGGCACCAACGGCCGCGGCGGCTTCAATGATCCCGGCGGACGCAACGCCTTCGATCCCGGCGGCGTCGTCCGCGTCCGCCGCGACTGGCAGGGCTCGGTGCGCGGGCGCATCGGCTGGGCCTTCGACCGCTTCATGATCTACGGCACCGGCGGCGTCAGCTTCGCGGAGTTCGACTACAGCTACTACAACCCGGTGGCGCGCGCCGGCGAGGGCGGCAGCTTCGACCGCACCGGCTGGACCGCCGGCGGCGGCGTGAACTACGCCATGACCAACAACATCATCCTCGGCCTCGACTACCGCTACACCGATTACGGCAAGTTCGACTATGTCGCGCGCTCGGCCTTCCTCGGCCTGACCGCCGAGCAGAACCCGACCATGCACACGGTCCGCGCCAGCGTCGCCTACAAGTTCTGAGACCACGACACACGGATATCGGAGGCCGCGCCCGGCAGGGCGCGGCCGTTCCCGTTTCTAGAACCCCGTGCGCTGGCGGATGGCGGCGGCCAGCGTGCCGTCGTCGAGATAGTCGAGTTCGCCGCCGACCGGCACGCCATGGGCCAGCCGCGTCACCTTGAGCGGCAAATGCGCGAGCATCTCGGTGACGACATGGGCCGTGGTCTGGCCGTCGACCGTGGCGCTGAGCGCCAGCACGATCTCGCGCATCGCAGGCGCGCTGGCCCGCGCGACCAGCGAATCGAGCGAAAGATGCTCGGGACGGACCCCGTCCAGCGCCGAGAGGACGCCGCCCAGCACATGGTAGCGCCCCGAGACGGCGC
The DNA here is from genome assembly GCA_046593015.1 of Allobosea sp. GTDB lineage: Bacteria > Pseudomonadota > Alphaproteobacteria > Rhizobiales > Beijerinckiaceae > Allobosea. Next base: position 2,856 of record JBKJSB010000276.1, on the reverse strand, counting down.
CGGAGCGCTCCAGCGCCCAGAGATCGCCGATCTCGGCGACGACGACGAGCTGCGCCTCGTCGCGGCGCATGTCGCGGCAAAGCGAGCAGGGATCGCTGGTGTCGATATTGCCGCAGGCCGAACAGACGACGATGCGCTCGCGGGCGATCGCCATGGCTTCGGCCAGCGGGCCGAGCAACTGCTCGCGCTTCTTGACGAGGTGAAGTGCGGCGCGCCGCGCCGAACGGGGCCCGAGTCCGGGCAGTTTCGCCAGAAGCTGGATCAGCCGCTCGATCTCGGGGCCGGCGATGGCGCGGGTCATGGAATGGCCCTTCGCTATCGCGCGGCTAGACCCTCACCGTCATCCCGGGCAAGCGAAGCGCAGACCCGGGATCCATCCTAGAGCACTGTCGGGCCCTATGATGGATCCCGGAGCTCCGCTTCGCTTGCCCGGGATGACGGTGAGGGTGTGAGAGACGTTCAAAACAACTTCATGCCGGGCGGAATCGGCAGGCCCTTGGTGATCTCGGCCATGCGCTCCTGCATCACGCGCTCGGCGCGGGTGCGCGCGTCCGCGCAGGCGGCGACGATCAGGTCCTCGACGATCTCGCGTTCGTCGGGGATCATCAGCGACGGGTCAATCTTCACCGCCTTGAGCGCGCCCTTGGCCGTCATCGTCACGCTGACCATGCCGCCGCCGGCCGCGCCCTCGACCTCGATCGTATCGAGCTCGGCCTGCATCGCAGCCATCTTCTGCTGCATGTCCTGCGCCTGCTTCATCAGGCCCATCATGTCGCGCATGGTTCGGCTCCCTTGTCTTTAGAAATCGACGCCGTCGTAGTCGGGCTCGCTGTCGTCGAAAAGCGGCTCGGCGTCGGGCAGATAGTCGGTCACGGGGATGGCATCCGGCGCGGCCTCGGGCTCGGCCACGCGGGGGTCGCGCACATCGACGATGCGCGCGCCGGGAAAGCGCTCCAGCACGGCCCGCACGGTGGGGTGGGATGCGGCGTCGCTTTCGCGGCGCCCGCGCGCGGCTTCCTCCTGCTCGCGCAGGGTCGCGCCGCCCTCCGCATTGACGAGCGCGACCATCCAGGTCTGGCCCGTCCATTCGCGTAATTTACGCGAGAGGTCGGTCGCCAGCGTCCGCGAACTGCCCTCGGCAAGAGCAAATTCGATACGACCCTGCTCGAAGCGCACGGGCCTGACATCGCGTTCGAGCGCCAGCTTCAGCGTGATGTCGCGATGCTGCGAGGCCAGCGCCACGACATCCTCGAGCGAGGCGAGCATGACCTGCCGCTGTGCGACGGCCTGCTTCACAGGCGCGGTCATCGGCATCGCATTGGCGCTGGCGAGCACGGGCCGCGCCGCCAGAGCCGTATTGCCGCCGCCCATGGGCGGGCGGGGTCCGGAGGACGGCGATGCGCTGCCGGCTGGCATCGCGCCCGAGCCGTCACGCATCATTTTCAAGGCTTCATCTGGCGTCGGCAGGTCGGCCGCGTGGGTCAGGCGCACCAGCGCCATCTCGGCGGCCATGATCGGCCGGTCGGCCTGTTTCACCTCGCCGATGCCGCGCAGCAGCATCTGCCAGGCGCGCGCCAGAATCCGGATCGACAGCCGCTGCGCGAAATCGCCGCCGCGCACGCGCTCGGCCTGGGCGAGGCCGTTATCCTTCGCGGCGTCCGGCACCAGCTTCAGCCGCGTCACCAGATGGGTGAATTCGGCAAGGTCTGTCAGCACCACGACAGGGTCGGCGCCGGCATCGTATTGCGCGCGCAATTCGCTCAAGCCCGCCGCGATGTCGCCCTTCATCACCATCTCGAACAGGTCGATGATCCGGGCGCGATCGGCCAGCCCCAGCATGGAACGGACATCGTCGAGCGTGATCGCGCCGGCCGCATGGGCGATCGCCTGGTCGAGAATGGAGAGCGAGTCGCGCACCGAGCCTTCGGCGGCGCGCGCGATGGCCGCCAGCGCCTCCTCCTCGGCCTCGACGCCCTCGCGGGCGCAGATGCCGGCGAGATGACCCACGAGAAGCGTCGAGTCGACGCGGCGCAGGTCGAAACGCTGGCAGCGCGACAGAACGGTGATCGGCACCTTGCCGATCTCGGTCGTGGCGAAGATGAACTTCGCGTGCGGCGGCGGCTCTTCCAGCGTCTTGAGCAGCGCGTTGAAGGCCGGCGTCGACATCATGTGGACTTCGTCGATGATGTAGACCTTGTAGCGCGCCGAGACCGGCGCATAGCGCACCGCGTCGTTGATCTGGCGGACATTATCGACGCCGTTATTGGAGGCGGCGTCGATCTCCATCACATCGATATGGCGGCCCTCGACGATGTCCTTGCAATGGATTCCGAAGCCCGCGAGCTCGGTCGTTGGCGCGCCCTTGCCGTCCTGCGTCTGGTAGTTGAGGGCGCGGGCCAGGATGCGGGCCGTCGTCGTCTTGCCGACGCCGCGCACGCCCGTCAGCATCCAGGCCTGCGGGATGCGGTTGGCGGCAAACGCGTTGGTCAGCGTGCGCACCATCGCGTCCTGGCCGATCAGGTCGCCGAAATGGGCGGGACGGTACTTGCGCGCCAAGACGCGATAGGCGGCGGGCGCCACAGACGGCGCAGGCGACGGCACGGTGTCGAAGCCGGCAAAACCCGGCTCGTCCAGCAATGGGCCTGAAAGAGTGTCGTCGCTCATCGGTCTGGTTTGGCGGTTCGCCGCGCGGGGGTCAACGCCCGTTTCGCGGCCCAAGATCACTAAAAGTGAGAGCACCGCTTCTGCGAAAAACCGGTTCCCACTTTTTCGCGCGATGCTCTTGCCGCAACGCACTGATAGCGCCCGGCAGCAACGGGTGGGAGGCTGGACGAAGACCCGTTCGGTCTCGTTAGG
>JBKJSB010000132.1:0-6289 GCA_046593015.1 Allobosea sp. | reverse complement strand
TGCCCTCATTTCGCGGTGAAGCCGCCATCGACCGTCAGGGTCTGACCGGTGACATAGGCCGAGGCGGGAGACGCAAGGAAGACCGTGGCGCCGGCGAGATCGTCGAGTTCGCCATTGCGGCCGATCGCGGTCTGCGCAGCATTTTTGGCGGCGCGCGCCGGATCGGCGAAGACGGCCGCCGTCAGCGGCGTCGGGAAGAAGCCGGGCGCGATGGCGTTGCAGGTCACGCCATGGCGCGACCACTCCTCGGCGATCGCCCGGGTCAACTGCAAGACGCCGCCCTTGGCCGCGCCATAGGGCGCGCAATCGGAAAAGGCCCGGTAGCTCTGCAGCGAGGCGATGTTGACGATGCGGCCATAGCCGCGCTGCGCCATGGCCGGCGCAAAGGCCTGCGTCAGCAGGAATGGCGCGCGCAAATGCACCGCCATATGCAGGTCGAAGCCTTCGGCCGTCACCTGCATGAAGGGCTGGCGCAGGTTCAGCCCCGCGACATTGACGAGGATGTCGATGGAGCGGCCGAGCAGCCCGCAAGCAGCGGACAGGTGCGTGCCGGCCTCCGGCGAGGCAAGGTCTGCGGGGATGATGTCAGTCTCGATTCCCTCTGCCGTCAGCCCTTCGGCCGCCTCGCGCAGGGCTTCCTTGCGCCGCGCGACGATGACGACGGTCGCGCCTGCGAGCCCGAGCGCCCGGGCCATGGCGAGGCCGATGCCGCTGTTGCCGCCCGTGACCAGCGCCGTCCTGCCGGTGAGGTCGAAGAGCGAGGTCAGCCTGAACATTGCTCAGACCTCGACCGGAGCGCCGAGATCGACATTCGTGCCGGGCGCATACTTCGCCATGCGCGCGTCGCTGGTGCGGGCATGGGCCTCCATGCCCTCTAGACGGGAGATGCGGGCGGAGACCGGCGCGATGCGCTGGCAGGCCTCGCGGTCCATACGCTGCCAGGTCAGGGGCTTGAGGAATTTATGGACCGAGAGCCCGGCCGAGTAGCGGGCCGCGAATTTGGTCGGGAGGATGTGATTGGGGCCGGAGACCTTGTCGCCGAAGGCGACATTGGTTTCCTCGCCGAGGAAGAGCGAGCCGTAATTGCTCAGATGTGCGTGCCACCAGTCGAGCTCGCCGCAATGGACCTCCAGATGCTCGCAGGCGTAACGGTCCGAGACCTCGACCATCTCCTCGCGGGTGTCGCACAGCACGATCTCGCCATAGTCGCGCCAGGCGGCTCCGGCCGCATCGCGCGCCGTCGGCGGCAGGGTCGCAATCAGTTCCGGCATCAGCCGGGCGACCTCATCGGCGATGCGGCGCGACGAGGTGATCAGCCAGGCTGGGCTTTCGTGACCATGCTCGGCCTGTCCGACGAGATCGGTCGCGACGATCAGCGGATCGGCGCCGTCGTCGGCTATGACGGCGACTTCCGAGGGGCCGGCGAACACGTCGATGCCGACCTTGCCGAACAGCATGCGTTTGGCCTCGGCGACGAATTTGTTGCCGGGTCCGACGATGATGTCGGCGGGGCGGCCGGTGAACAGGCCGAACGTCATGGCGGCGATGGCCTGCACGCCGCCCAGGCACATGACGATGTCGGCTCCCGCCACCGACAGCGCATAGAGCACATGGGGATGGATGCCCTTGCCGCGAAAGGGCGCCGAGCAGGCGACGACGGTTTTCACGCCGGCGGCCTTGGCGGTGGCGACCGACATGTAGGCCGAGGCGATATGGGCGTATCGGCCGGTCGGCACATAGCAGCCGGCGGTGTTCACCGGCACGAGCTTCTGCCCGAGATGCAGGCCCGGCGAGATCTCGATCGAGAAATCCCGGCACGAATCGCGCTGCGCCTCGGCAAAGCGCCTCACCTGCCCCGCCGCGAAGCTGATGTCGTCCTTGACGCTCTGGGGGATGTCGCGGACGCGCGCGGTCATCGCCGCCTTGTCCAGAACGATCTCGCCATCCCATTTGTCGAGCTTCAGGGAGTAGTCGCGCACGGCCTGCTCGCCGCCGGTCTCGATCGCGGCCAGCATGGCGGTGACCACCTCGCGCGCCGCATCGGTTTCTGTTTCGGGCGTTTTGGTAGCGGTCTTTAGATGCGTGATGGCCATGGCGCTGTCCGCTTGCGGTCGAAAAGGAGTGGATGTGGCGGCGGCCCGTAGACCGCCGCTGCTCGTCTTGTCGCGGTGTCAGATCACTTCTTGTCGAACTCGGTCGCGAAGCCCTTGAGCTTGGGATCGGCCGCGACGCGCTTGAGGAAGTCGTCGGTGAGGTAGCTCTTGGCATCCGGATTGGACGGGATGGTTCCGACCTCTGTGATGAACTTGCCGATCTCGGAGAACCAGCCGTCGACCGTCGAGGCGCCCGACGCCCGCGCCATCAGCTTCAACTGCTCGTCGAGGCCGAAGGTCGGACGCAGCGCGAACTCCTCATCCATCGCCTTGGGCGTCACCTCGAGCCCGCCCTGCTTGTAGAAATCGAGCGCCAGCGTACGCGCCTCGGCCGGGTTGGCCTTGGCCCATGACCAGCCGCGCAGGAAGACGGCGAGGAATTTTGCGACGTCGTCGGGCTTCTCCTTGGCGAAGTCGCCGCGGACGATCAGTGCGCCGGGCACGATCGCGTTAGCATCGGCCCCGGAGCAGAGATATTTGGCGTTGGCGCGCTCCTCGAGCGTGTAGGTGTTGGGTGCCCATACGCCGGCGACATCGCCATTGTTGGAGGTGATCGCGGTGATGATCTGTGCCTGGCCGAGATTGACGAACTGCATGTCGCTCTGTGCCAGCCCGAACTTGGCCAGGCATTTGCGCGCGGCAAAATCCACCGTGGAATTGGTGGTCAGCAGCAGCTTCTGGCCTTTCAGCAGCTTCGGATCGGCCTTGATCGCGTCGAACTTGTCGCCACGGACCATCATCGCATTGGTCTTGGACTCGTCGTTGGTGATGCCGATCGTCAGAATATTGAAGCGCACCGCGCCGAGCACCGCCGGAACGGAGCCTGTGCCGCCGACATCCCAGGATTTCGCCGCTGAGGCGGCGATCTGCGGCGCGCCGGCCGGGAAGGTCGAGAAATTAGGCGTCAGGCCGACATCCTTCCACCAACCCTTGACGGTGGCGAAGTGGAACGGCAGCGCCCAGTAGAGCGAAGGCTGGTAGCTGACCCCGATGGCTGTCTGGGCCTGCGCCGGCGAAATCGAGGCGCAGGCGAGCGTGGCGGCGATGCCCAGTCCGGCAATAATGCGTTTCATCTTCGTCTCTCCCTGTTGTCGTTAGCCCGGTCTCAGCCTGTCGCGGCTCGCCCGGTTTCCCCTGTCCCCGCCCGCGCGGAGACGATGGTCTCGATGGCCTCGCGCAAGATATCGGCGGCGAGGTCGCAATCTTCGTCGGTCAGCGACAGCGGGGTGCGGATGTCGCAGAGCCCTGCCAGAATGGCGTGGGTCTGCTGCATCGGCCCCTGCTCGCCGGCATAGCGCCAATGGCGCGGTGCGCTGGTGAAGCCGCGCTGCCGGCCGGCACCGAACCATTTGATCGGCAGGCCTCGGGCGGCGCAAAGATCGAGCACGGCGGCGATCTCGCCATCCGCGAAGCCGAGCAGCGAAAACTGAACGGATGTCGCCGAATAGCGCTCCTTGGGCGAGCGCGGTGGCATGCGGACATGCTGCGATCGTGCGATGGCGCTGCCGATCCGGTCGTGAACCGCGTTCCAGCGCGCGGCGCGGCGCGGCAGATCCTGCAGCTGCGGCCGCAGCAGCGCGGCGGAGAGCGCCGTCATGCGCATGCTGAAGTTCGGCGTTTCCTCCTCCCAGGCTGCGATGACTTCGGGAGCCGGCGCGCTGAGATGTTGACCGTGCAGCATGTAGCTGCCGGAATGGAGGATGGCGCGTGCGGCGCGGTCGGCATCGTCGAGGACGAGAAAGCCGCCTTCTCCCGCGTTCAGATGCTTGTAGGTCTGCGCGCTGAAGGCCGCCGCCGCGCCAAAGGTTCCGATGGCGCGGCCGCCCCACGTGGCGCAGAGCGCATGGGCGCAATCCTCGATGAGCACCAGTCCGAGTTCTTCGCAGGCGGCCATCACCGCATCCATATCGGCGATATGGCCGCGCATATGCGACAGCAGCAGGAGGCGCGCGCCCGAAGCGCGGGCCTTGGCGCGCAAATCCTCGCAATCAATGACGTAATCCGCGCCGATCTCGACCAGAACGGGCCGGGCCCCGGCATGCAGGATTGCGCCGGGCACGGGCGCGAGTGTGAAGCCGTTGACCAGCACCGGTTCGCCCGGCTGCACATCGAGCACCTTCAACGCCAGGCACAGGGCCGCGCCGCCGGAATTGACCGCCACGCAGTAGCGCCGCCCGGTAAAGGCGGCGAATTCCTGCTCCAGCAGAGCGACGTCGTTCTGGTCGGCTCCCATCTCGCCATAGCGGAACAGCCGGCCCGAGCGCATCAACTCGCAAGCGCGCGCGATCGCGGCCTCGGGGATCGGCTCCGGCTCGGTCAGGTCGCGCTGCAGGCGCGGCATCAAGGCGAGCTCAGACCGCATGGCCGCTCTTTTCCTCGCGCAGGGACTTCCAGATCTGGGTGCGCAGATGCACGAAGGATTCGAGGTCCATGACGTCCTCGATGCGTTCGTGTCGGTCCCAGTTCTCGGCTTGGCGGACCGACCGGATGTCGAGCACCTCCTTGATGCGCCCCGGGCGCCGGGTCATGATCGCGACGCGGTCGGCGAGATAGACCGCCTCCTCCACCGCATGGGTGATGAAGAGCACGGTGCGCGGATTGACCCGCGCCAGCCGGACGAGTTCCTCCTGCATCACGACGCGGGTCTGCGCGTCGAGCGCCCCGAAAGGCTCGTCCATCAGCAGCACTTCGGGATCGAGCACATAGGCGCGGGCGATCGCGACGCGCTGCTGCATGCCGCCCGAGAGCTGATGTGGAAAGGCGTCCGCATGGCTCTCGAGGTTCATCAGCTTGAGCGCACCGGCGACCAGCCCGTCGCGCTCGCCTTTCGGCAGGTTCTTGTTGCGCAGGCCCAGTTCGATGTTCTCGCGCACCGACTTCCACGGAAACAGCGCGAATTGCTGGAAGACCACGGCGCGATCGGGGCCCGGCTCGGTCACCGGCTTGCCGTTGACGCTGACGATGCCGGCGCTGGGCGGCTCGAAGCCGGCGACCATGCGCAGGCAGGTGGTCTTCCCGCAGCCGGACGGGCCGACGATCGCGACGAACTCCTTGTCAGCGATCTCCAGATTGATGTCGTCGAGCGCCTTCACGCCGCCCGACACCGGACCGAAGACCTTGTCGACCTTGTCGAAACGGATCGATCCCATCGTCTTGGCTCCTTACGCCTGAAGGCCGCGGCGGCGGCGAAGCCAGGCTTCGCCCTGCCGCAGCATCACGTCGATGGCCATGCCGACGAGGCCGATCGCGACCATGCCGGCTATCACGGTCGGCGTCGCGACATTGGCCTGCGCCTGGACCATCATGAATCCGACCCCGGCCGCCGCGACGATCAGCTCCGCCCCGACCAGCGACTGCCAGCCCAGGCCCGCCGAGACGCGCAGACCCGACACGATCGAGGGCGTCGCAGCCGGCAGCAGGATTTCCAGGATCATCCGCAGATGCCCGGTGCCGAGCATTCGCGCGGCCTCGATCAGGCGCGGCTCGACGAAACGCGCGCCGCGATAGGCGTTGATCAGGCAGGGCGGAAAGGCGCCCGCAAAAATGATCAGGATCGGCCCGCCGATGCCGACCCCGAACCACAGCGCCGCGAACGGCACCCATGCGATCGGCGCGATGAAGCGCAGGCCATCGAAGAGCGGCGTGATGACGTCGTCGAGCCAGCGGAACCAGCCCATCAGCAGGCCGAGCGGCACGCCGATGAAGGCGGCGAGCAGCACGCCATAGGCGTAGCGCTGGAAGCTGGAGGCCAGATGCTGGGGCAGCGTCGCCCCGGCGAAGGGGTTGGTCAGCAGATGGACAAAGCGCGTCAGCACGTCGAGCGGAGACGGCAGGAACTGGCGCGGCACGATGCCGAAGGCCGACAACGCCGCCCAGAGTCCGATGAAACCGAAAAGGCCCAGCGCGCCCCAGGCCCATTTCTCGCTCATGCGCAGGGGGGTCGGCTGCATCGGCTCAATCCCTCCCCGCCACGTTCCAGGCGAGCGCGCGGCGCTCCGCCAGGCTCAGCGCATAGGTCGTCGCCCAGCCGAGCACGCCGACGGTCACCATCCCGACCAGGATCATGCCGGGATAGATGTCCTGCTGGGCCATGTTGAGGACGAAGCCGATGCCGGCCAGCGCGCCGACCAGTTCGG
>JBKJSB010000119.1:0-17393 GCA_046593015.1 Allobosea sp. | reverse complement strand
GGGAACTGCATTCCTGCGAGGCCAGGATCGTAGGCCGAGGCGACGCCGCCATTATCACGGTATTTTACACGCGCACCGAGTTCCCAGGCGATGGCCTCCAAGTCGAGATCTTGGGGGCGCTCCACTCCCAACTGTTGTAAGACGAGCTCGGGCAGGGTGAGGCGCCGGCTCATTTTTCCTCGCCTCGCTTCTGGGCCTCCATGGCCTCCAGTTCGGCCAAGTCCTCCTCAATGTGAACAAGCGCCCAAGACTGACCCCTCGAATTCTGCCTTTAACCCGCTGACTTGAATGGAAAATTGCCCACCGGAGAGGGTTCATGATCGGCGCCGATCGTGACCTCTCTCATTGAAGAGAACCTCTTTAGTTGAATGGTTTAGCGCCATTTTCGGTGGGGTCGCGCTTCGGCGCCGATCCACAGCCTGGTCGAGCATTCTATCACAACAAGCCCTGGCGAGCTGACTCCGGCGGCGCTCGCCGACGCGGCTCGACCTATCCTCGACGAGGTCTATGCCGGCGAAATCGTAGCTTTCGCGACGCTTTACGATCAGCGTCGACAGCAGGGGCGTGCGATCAGCGACATCGCTCAAACCGCTCGCGCTGCCACCTTCGGAGCCATCGACACACTCCTGATCGACATCGACGAGATCGTTCACGGAACCATCGACGTGACGACCGGTGGAATCACATTCGCGGACGGACCTGGTGCGGACACCTATGGCGTGATCGACGAAATCGCCGGTCGGGCGCTGTCGTCGGGCGCCAAGGTCCTCGGTGTTCGCAAGGCCGATATTCCAGGCGAGGCCTCGCTTGCGGCGATCCTGCGCTACGCGATCTGACGGCATCCCTTTCCGGAAGCGGACGACGGGACGGCCGACCCGTCTCTTTGTCATACTCTCACCTGTCGATGTCGAGCGTCGCCCAGCCGCTGGGCCGGTCGGTCGGCGGCAGGCTGCCCCGGTCCATTTTAGACCGCAGGATGTGGGCCTTGGCCAGCATATGCGCGGTCACGGGCGCGGTGAGAAACAGGAAGATCGTGATCAGCAACTCGTGGAACGAGATGTGGCCGCCGACGATCGCGAAATAAAGCATCGAGGCGATCAGCAGCGAGCCGATGCCAAGCGTCGTCGATTTGGAGGGCCCGTGTAAGCGCCGCATCATGTCGGGCAGCTTGGCCAGACCGAAGGAGCCGACCAGCAGGAAGAAGGCTCCGATGAGGATCAGGGCCGTGACGGCCGCTTCGCCAATCCAGTGCATGCTGGGCGTCCTATTCGATCACATTACCACGGAGTAGGTACTTGCAGAACGCTACGGTCGTCACGAAACCAACCATGGCGATCAGCATCGCAGCCTCGAAATAGATCGTCGTGCCGTAGAAGATGCCTAGCAGGACGATCAGCCCGATCGCGTTGATGACCATCGTATCGAGCGCGAGGACGCGATCTGTCACGTCGGGCCCGACCGCCAGGCGGTAGAGATTCAGGAGGATGGCGAGGCTGGTAGCGGCCATAGCGATCTGACAGGCGACCCCGATCATTCGAATATCCTCTTCAGCCTGCGTTCGTAGCGCTGCTTGATCTGGGCGACGGTCGCCTCCGCCCCGTCCGTCTCCAGACAATGCACGAGCAGGGCGCGCCCGTCGGCGCTGACGTCGGCAGAGACCGTGCCGGGCGTCATCGTGATGGTCCCCGCCAGGACGGTGATCGCCTCTGGCGAGTTGAGGTCGAGCGGCACGGTGATGAAACGCGATTGCAAGCTGTCGCCACGACGGAACAGGATCAGCGACGCGACCTGAATGTTGGAGACGACGATGTCCCAGAGCACCACCAGCATGAACTCGATCATCATCAGCGGCGCACCCACGCGCGGGCGCCCCGGCCAATACGCGCTGGTGGCCAGCGGAATCAGGATGCCCAGGATAACTCCCAGGACCAGATGGCCAAAGGTGACCTCATTGGCGAGCAGGACCCAGACCACGAGGATCCAGACCGACAGCAGCGGATGGGGAAACACGCGCAGGGCCATTGTCTAATTCCCTCCCGTGCTGAGACCGGCGGCGGGCGACAGCACCGCACGGACATAACCGGCCTTGTCGAGCAGCTGTGCCGAGGTCGCCTCGAAGGCACGGGTGAACGGACCGGCGCCCAGCGACAGCGCCGCCGTGGCCGACAGCAGCATGGCGATGACGACGATCGGCCCAAGGGCGATCCCGGATGGGCCGTCGGACGCCTTCTCGACCGGGCCCCTGCCGGCCATGGGAGCCGCCTCGAGGGTGTTCCAGAAGATCATCGAACCGGCACGCGCATAGCCGATCATCATCAGCAGGCTTGCGCCGAGCACGACGCCCCAGATCAGCGGCGCGTGGGGCGCCTCGCGCGTCGCGTCGAGGATCAGCAGCTTACCGATGAAGCCCGACAGGGGCGGCATCCCGACCATGGCGATCGCTCCCAGAAAGAACAGGGCGCCCAGCAGGATCTCGTTGGCGATCGCCGGCGCGGGCTCGAGCCGGTCCAGCTGCCGGCCGCGCCGCTGGGCGATCACGTCGACGAGCAGGAACAGGGCTGCGCCCGTCAAGGTGCTGTGGATGAGGTAGGAGAGCGCCGCCGTCGTGCCGGGCCCGTCGAACAGCCCCACCGCGATCAGCAGATTGCCCATCGATGCGACGACGGAGAAGCAGACGAGGTCGCGCAGATTGCGGCTGGCGAGGACGCCGATGGCGCCCACGATCAGAGTGACGAGCGCGGCCGGGATGACGATCGGCGCGACGATGGCGCCCAGCGGCCCCGCATCCGCTCCGAAGATCAGCCCGTAGACACGGATGATCGCATAGGCGCCGACCTTGGTCATGATCATGAACATGGCCGCGGCCGGCGCCGAGGTCGCCGCATAGGCGCTCGGCAGCCACCAGTGCAGAGGCACCAGCGCCGCCTTGGTCGCGAACACCGCAAACAGCAGCATCGCCCCGGTCTTCAGCAGAGCCTGGTCGCCGGCGGAGACGGCCGCGACCTTGCCCGCGAGATCGGCCATGTTGAGTGTTCCCGTGATCGCATAGATCAACCCGACGCCGAACAGGAACAGCGTCGAGGCGATCAGGTTGATCGCGACATAGTGGAAGCCCGCCTTCAGGCGTGGCGCGCCGCCGCCATGCAGCATCAGCCCATAGGAGGCGATCAGCATGACCTCGAAGAAGACGAACAGGTTGAACAGGTCGCCGGTCAGGAAGGCGCCGTTGACGCCCAGCAGCTGGAACTGCAGCAGGGCATGAAAGTGTCGTCCGCGCTGGTCCCAGCCGGCACAGGCATAGATCGCCACCGCCAGCGCCAGCGCCGCGCTGAGAAGCAGCATGATCGCCGAGAGCCGATCCAGCACGAGGACGATACCGAACGGGGCAGGCCAGTTGCCGAGGAAATAGGCCTGCGGCGCGCCGTCTCCGGCCAGCACCAGCAGGCCGATAGCCAGGGCCAGCATTAGCACCGTTGACCCGACGGAGACGATCCGCTGGTGCTTGAGATGATGCGGCAGCGCCAGGATCAGCAGCGCCGCCGTCATCGCCGGCAGAACCGTGGGAATGACGATCCAGTTGTTCATGATGGCATCCGAGCCTTGTCATCGTCGGTCCGGACCCGGGCCACGTCGCCCTCGCCGGACGAAGCGAGATCGACCTCGTCGCCTCCCGATTCCAGAAAGCCGCGCAAGGCGAGCACGACGATCAGCGCCGTCATGCCGAAGGAGATCACGATCGCGGTCAGGACAAGCGCCTGCGGCAGCGGATCGGCATAGCCCTGCGCCAGCGTGGTGATGACCGGCGGCTGGTTGATCGTCAGCCGGCCCATCGCGAACAGGAAGAGGTTCACGGCATAGGTGAGAAAAGTCAGCCCGAGAATGACCGGGAAGGTCCGTGCGCGCAGCAGGAGATAGACCCCCACCGCCGTCATCACGCCCGTTGCGCTGGCGACAAGCAGCTCCACCTCAAACTTCCTTCACGACGGCGGTTTCGGCGTCGAGCACGATATCCATCGGATTATCGGTGTCGGGCGAGCGCTCGGCGCGCTGCTGCACACGCGAGATTTGCGACAGCGACAAAAGCACGGCGCCGACCACGGCGAGGAAGACGCCGAGATCGAAGGCCATCGCCGTCGCAAGCTCGAACGTCCCGACCAGCGGCAGCGAGAAATAGTCGAAGGAGCTCGTCAGGAACGGCCGTCCGAACACGAAGGAGCCGATCCCGGTCAGGCCGGCGATGACGATGCCCGCCCCGATCATGGCCTGCGAGTCGATGCGGCCGCGGGCATTGGCCCAGACATAGCCGCTCGCCATGTACTGCATGATCAGCGCCATGGCCACGACGAGACCGGCGATGAAGCCGCCGCCCGGCAGGTTGTGCCCCCGCAGGAAGATGTAGACGCCGACCGTCAGCGCCAGCGGCAGCAGCGCCCGCGTCGCTACCACCAGCATCAGCGGATGGGCGTCGCGAGCCTCTTCCGCGAAGCGGATGCTGGCCAGCCGACGCGCCGCAGCCCGGCCGAAGGGGTGATCCAGCAGCGCGAAGATCGCCAGTGCGGCGATGCCGAGCACGATGATCTCGCCGAACGTATCGAAGCCGCGGAAATCGACGAGGATGACGTTGACGACATTGGTGCCGCCGCCGCCGGGCTTGGACTGCGCAAGATGATAGGCCGAGATGGTCTCGAAGCCCCGCGTCATCACGGCATAGACTAGCCCCGCGACCCCCAGGCCGGCGACCGTCGCGATTCCCGCATCGCGCCAGCGCAATGCAGCACTGCTCTGCTTCGGCGTGGTTTTCGGCAGGAGATTGAGCGCCAGGAGCAAGAGCACCGTCGTCACCACGTCGACCGAGATCTGCGTCAGCGCGAGATCGGGCGCCGAAAACTGCAGGAAGACGAGCGAGACCACCAGACCAACCACGCTGGTCAGAACCAGCGCAAAGACGCGGTCATGATGGCGCAGCGCCGCCACCAGGCTGGCCACGACCAGCGCGAGCCAGGCGACGACGGCCGGCAGCGACATCGGCAATGTGCCGCGCGCGCCGGCGCCATGCGAGGCGGTCCAGAAGCCGCCAGCTGCCAGCACGAGCACGGCGGCGAGGATGATGACGAAATAGAGCTGCAGCGAGCCGGTGTGGGAGCGCGCGATGCTCCAACTCGCGCCCGCCAACATCCGCGCGATCAGGCGATCGAACAGGGTTTTGGCGTCGGGACGCGGGAAGCCCAGGCGGATGGCGTCGATGCGGCCATAGGCCAAAAACAGGGCCGCGCCGGCCGCGGTCGCTCCCATGCTGACCAGCAAAGCCGGCGTGACGCCATGCCAGATCGCCAGGTAATAGGACGGCAGCGGCCCGCCGATGACCGCCAGCGCGGTGCGTTCGACGATCGGTCCGGCAATGAGCGCTGGAAGAAGCCCGATCGCCACGACCAGCATGACGAGGACCGCGACCGGGCCCCACATGCCCACAGGCGGGTCATGCGGATGGGCGGGGTAATCGTGCCGCTGCGGGCCTAAGAAGACGCGCACCGCAAGCCGTGCCGAGTAGGCGACGGAAAACAAAGTCGCCAGCCCGACCATCACGGGAAACAGCCAGGGAATGCCGGCATAGGAGGTCCGAAGCGCCTCTTCGAGCATCATCTCCTTGGACAGGAAGCCGTTAAACAGGGGGATGCCCGCCATCGAGGCCGAGGCGATCAGCACCAGCGTCGCGGTGATCGGCATCAGCGTCATGAGCCCGCCGAGCCGGCGGATGTCGCGCGTGCCGGTCTCGTGGTCGATGATGCCGGCCCCCATGAAAAGCGCGGCCTTGAAGGTGGCGTGATTGAGGATGTGGAACACGGCGGCCACCGCCGCCATCGGCGTCCCGAAGCCTAGGAGCATCGTCATCAGGCCGAGATGGCTGACGGTGGAGAAGGCCAACAGCCCTTTCAGATCGTCCTTGAAGATCGCGATCCAGGCGGCGACCAGCATGGTGACGAGTCCCACGGGCGCCACAATCAGGAACCAGCCGTCGGTGCCGGCGAGAACGGGCCACAGACGCGCCAGCAGGAAGACACCGGCCTTCACCATGGTGGCGGAGTGCAGATAGGCCGACACCGGCGTCGGTGCCGCCATGGCGTGCGGCAGCCAGAAGTGGAACGGGAACTGCGCCGATTTGGTGAAGGCTCCACCGAGCACGAGCAGCAGCATTGGCAGGTAGAGCGGCGACGCCTTGATCAGGTCACCCCGCTGCAGGATCACCGACAGGTCGTAGGAGCCGGCGATCTGGCCCAGCATCAACATGCCGGCGATCAGGAGCAATCCGCCGCCGCCGGTGACGACCAGCGCCATCCGCGCGCCCTGCCGGGCCTCGGGGAGATGCCGCCAATAGCCGATCAGCAGAAACGAGGTGAGGCTGGTCAGTTCCCAGAACACCAGCAAAAGCAGGATGTTGTCGGACAGGACGACGCCGACCATCGCCCCCTGGAACAGCAGCAGATAGGCGTAGAAGCGCCCCATCGGGTCGCTGCGGCTGAGATAGAATCGCGCGTACACGATCACCAGCAGGCCGATGCCAAGGATCATCGTGGCGAAGAACAGGCCGAGACCGTCGATGAAGAACGAGAACGACAGACCGATCTGGGGCAGCCAATCCAGTTGCGTCTGGACGATCTCGCCACGATAGACGGCCGGCGCATGCGCGAGCAGCAGCGCTAGGGAGAGCAACGTCGCGAGGCCCGTCACCACAGCGCAGACATTCCGGCCAGAGCGGATCATCAGAGGAGGCAAGATCGCCGCGAAAAACGGGACCAGCGGTATTAACCACAGATTCATGGGAAAGCAGACCCGTCGATCTTCGACTCAACGCTTGTGAAAACCTCAAGGACCACCACGGCCATCAGAATGATGCCGCCTGCGGCCTCATTGCTCAAAAACTGGCGAAGTCCGGAAAGTGGGCGTGACATAGGCGCCAAGATCCTGCGCTGGCGGCCCGACCCACGCAAATCCTGCCCGCTCGACAATCGAGACCGAACACCCTAACGGCTCTGTCGCATCGATCATTCCGCTCTGCAACATGCGAACGGATTGATTCATCGCAAAAAACTGCTCGAGGCTGGCTGTCGGACGGGTTGCTAATCAGCTGTGAGGTCTCACAAGCCTTGGGGTTCTCCGCTTGAAGCGCGGCCGCCGAAGGCCCAAACCTCTAAGCAGAGTCGTTTTCGCATCCCATTACGACATGACGATGCCGTCTGCGTCGTAGCGCGATCTTCTCAAACAGGCAGCCACACGCGTAGATTGCCCCAATGAACGAGTCTGCGTTCCACCCAGAGGATGTGGCGCGGCCGGCGATCGACCGGCGGCTCGCCCTGTGCGGTTGGGTGGTTCAGCCCCGAGCGGACATGAACCTCGGCGCCGATCTTGGTGTCGCGATTCGCGAATTACAGACGGCGTCCGGTCCCGTAGACTACGCGCTCTTCGTCGGCCGGCGCCTCTGCGGCGTCATCGAGGCGAAGTCGGCGGGCGTGACCCTCTCGGGCTCCTCCGACCAGGCCGCGCGCTACATCGCCGATCTCCCTCGGAATCTCGTACGCGAGGCAGGCCAGGTTCGGTTCGAATATGTGGCGTCAGGCAGTGAAACCCTGTTCCGCGACCACGCCGATCCGAACCCGACGTCTCGCAGGCTCTTCGCCTTTCATCGTCCCGAGACGCTGGAGCGCTGGCTCGGCGAGGCTGTCACGCTGCGCGGTCGTCTGAGCCAGATGCCGCCCGTCATCACCGACGGCCTCCGCGAATGCCAGATCGACGCGGTGTCGGCCCTCGAGGTCTCGATGGCGCAGAACCGGCCTCGAGCCCTTGTCCAGCTCGCCACCGGTGCGGGCAAGACCTTCACAGCCTGCACGTTGAGCTATCGGCTCACCATTGGGAGCAGCAGGAACGCTTCGTCAGCTTTGTGGACGGCAAGGACCCGGCTGCCTTCTCCCGGCACATCGGCCAGCTCCATGCCGTCGTCCGGCTCAGCTCGGTCGCCTCTATCGCCGTCGCGCTTACGCCGGCCGTGACCGGCGCCGACAGGAACGCGCAGCGTGAAGAAGGCCATGCGATGCTGCGCCGTCTCGAAGACCCAGAGACGAACGAGCTGCGCGACGTGATCAAGATCGCCTTCGAGCTCGACTCCATCGATGCCGGAAAGGTCACTGCCGATATCCTCGAATACATCTCCAGGCTTACCGAAGGAGAGCAGGGCCGGGCCACCCTTCACGAACTTGAGGAGCAGGCGGCGCTGCGCGCCTACCTGGACGCTGCGCCGAACGTCGACGAATTGATCGACGCGGCGCGGGCCCACGCCAACATGGCGAGGCGGTTTCGCCAGGATCTGCGCCGCCGTGACCTCCCGCCCAAAACGCGCCAACGGACCGGTGACGCGGCCGAAGGCGCCCTCCAACAACAGTGGGTCGCTCTGGCGAGGCTGACCGCCCAGCACCGCCGGGCCGTCTGCGAGACGGTTCGGCGACCACATCCAAATGCCCATCAGGGCAACATCCCTCATCTCAAAACGAACGACAGACCAATGACCGCCAGCCCCCATTCCGACCTGCTCTCTCTCCACCATGTTCCGTTCGATAAGACGGTCCGTCCCGTCATCTCCGAGCTCGCCGCCATGCAGCTCGATCGTCCCAGCGACAGCGACTACATCGCCTTCGTCCGCAGCCCCCCGTCGCTCGTCGCCATCGCCGCCCGCTGCGCTCAGCGGTCTCAGGAGCTCGAGCGGTTCATTCGGCTGGCGGAAGCCTCGGCGCCGTTCCTGGTGCGCGAGCACGTCTCGACGCACCAGGCCTTCGCCATGCTCTCCGAGGACGCCACGCTGGCCCTGGCCCTGCTGCCGGCGCGCACCGCCGCCGACCATCACGCGCGCCGCGAGCACGGCTTCGCCCTGATCCGGGCCGTCCACGAGGTCGATGATCCGACGCTTGAGCCGCTGGCACGTACGGCCTTCGGGATCGAGCCGCTGTCCACGGAAACGGCCGGTGCCGTGGCGACGAACGCGCTGGCCCATGCCGTGGCCAGCTGGCGAACCGTCAGATCTACACGCACGAGCAGCTGCATGTCCTCGCGGCCTTCGCACGCGAGGGGCTCGACATGGAGGCAATCCTTGAAAAGGCGCGCGACTACTTCAGCGCCGCCGACCGCTTGCTCAAGAACGCGATGCTGCTTCGCCCGATGGCTCACCAGTCCCGGCTTGCAGCGGAAGGCGCCCTGATCGCCGCTTACCTGTCGTGTGGCCAGATCGCCGTCTGGCCGGCGCGGCGGGGCACCCGCGACAGGGACGCCAAGCTGGCCATGCAGGCCCTCGTCAACAAGCGGGCGACGACGGCTGATCCGCTGCACATGCAAGCCGCCATTCGGTATGGGGCAACCTTCACCTCGCGGGTCAGCTCGGCCGAGCCGTGTTTGTTCGCGGATGCCGAATTGGTCGAGTGGGTCGCGAACGTGTAGCCGCCAGGCCACCGGTGGAATGCGCCAAGAGCTGACATTGGCGATCCGCCACAAACCGGACGCCCCGGGGGTAGGCTAGCCTCTTCAACCGGCGCGCGCGGGCCAATGTCGGTGGAGATCGTCGATCACGAAGGGATGGGCGTGGGAGCGCTGCGCGATGCCGGCGAGATGGGGATGGTCGGCTGGCAGATCGTCATGGCGGTGGACGAGGTCGCCGATGTCTTCGGACGGCCAGAGTTGCGCTGCGACCAGTACGGAGGCGAAGGTCAGGAGGGCGAACAGGCCGAAGGTGATCGAGACCGGCACGGCAGCGCCGAGCCACCCTGCCAGCGGATAGGTCACCAGCCAGCAGACATGCGACAGGGCAAACTGCGCGGCGAACACGGCAGGGCGATCCTCCGCACGGGCCGAGCGACGCAGCAGCCGCCCCGATGGCGTCTGAACGGCGGAATAGCCCAGGCCGAGCAGCATCCAGATCGCCATTAGGCTCGGCCATAAGGTCGAGACAGGGCTTGCCACGCTCCCAGACAGGACGGTGGCCGCGGCCGCTAGAACGCCGCCGAGAAAGCTCGCGGCCGCGAACATGACCCGCCGGTCCGGCAGCCGTTCCAGCAGGCGCGGCAAGGCGAGCGCGGCGACCATCGAGCCGCCACCGAAGCAGGCCAGTGCGAGCGCGACCTCGCCGTCTCCGAGTCCCAGCCGGCCTTTCACGAAGACGACCGTGTTGACGATCACCATCGCGCCGCCGGCAGCCGCCGCCATGTTGAGCGCAAGCAGGCCGCGCAGCCGCGGCGTCGCGAGATAGATCCGCATGCCGCGCGTGGTCCTGTCGTAGATGCCGCCCGACCGCGCGACAGCCGGCGAGACCGGCAGCGTCACCGAGAGCACGAGCGCGGCCGAAACAAGGAAGCCCACAACCGTGCCGGAGAACAGCCAGTGATAGCTGATCAGGGTCAGCAGCGCCGCTGCCAGCAGCGGGCTGACCAGGCTCTCCAGATCGTAGGCCAGCCGTGAGAGCGAGAGCGCCTTGGTGTAGTCGGCCTCGTCGGGTAGCACGTCGGGGATGGTCGCCTGGAAGGTTGGGGTGAAAGCCGCCGAGGCCGACTGCAGCAGGAAAATCAGGACGTAGATCTGCCAGATCTCGCTGACGAACGGGAGCAGCAGCGCGATCGCCGCCCGGACTAGATCCATCGCGATCAGGAAGGCCTTGCGCGGAAGCTGCGCGGCAAAGGCACCGACGACCGGCGCGACGGTGACGTAGGCGATCATCTTGATTGCGAGCGCGGTGCCTAGCACCGTGCCTGCCCTGCCGCCGGCGAGGTTGAAGGCGAGCAGGCCGAGCGCGACCGTCAGCAGACCCGTGCCGAGCAGTGCGATGATCTGCGCGAGGAAAAGCCGGCCATAGGTCCGGTTGGCGAGGACGGCGAGCATGGGCAGCTCCTTCAGAGGAACTTCGCGATCGCCTTGAAGTCATCGATGGGCTGGCGTCGCTCGGGCGGCACGTCGCCGACGACGTGATCAAGACAATGATCGAGATGGTCCTGGATCAGGGTCCGCTTGGCCTGGACGATGGCGCTCTCGACCGCCTGAAGCTGCGTCGCGATGTCGAGGCAGGGGCTGCCGCCCTCGATCATCGCCACGACCTTGGCGAGATGGCCGCCGGCGCGCTTGAGCCGTTTGGCGATTGCGGGATGGCTGGCATGGATGTGATCGCTCATGCCTTCACATAACCCCCCAGGGGGGTTATGTGAAGCTCTCGACTGAACCTGCCTCGTCAAACTTCCGCTAAGATCTTGGTTCCTATCTGTTCATCATGCTGCGCCGCCGCATCAAGGCCCTGTCCTGCCTCGTCATCGCCTTCGCGATGGCGATCGGCATGACGTTGACGGCGGCGCACGTCTCGGCAGGGCACAACGCCCACGCCGTCGCTCAGGCCGAAGCCGTTCGGCACGCGGAACTAGCTGCCGAGATCGCGGCGCATGGGCATTCCCATGACGAGGGCGAGCCGGATGAGCGCCTGCCGGGCCATGTCCACGGCCACAACACCGCCGATCATGTCCACGAGACGGCGACGATCGTCGTGCTGGTCCAGCTCGGCACGCCGCGCTTCGTGCGGACTGCGATCCGGCACGAGCACCAGCGCTCCGCCTCGGGGCGGCCCAATGGGCTGGAACGCCCGCCTCGGTCCGACGTCGCCTGAAACCGCCGCCGCGCTTGCGGCAGCCTTCAACGATGCGTCATCGGATCTCTCATGAAACCACCTTCCACTGAAGGGCTGCGCCTGCTGCGGCATGCAGCCTCGCGCCTGCTCCGTCCGCTCGCACTCGCCTTCGTGCTGCTTCTACAGGGCCTGGACGTGGCGCTCGCTCACGCCGTCGCCGAGGGCGACAAGGGCTACATCAAGGAGATCACGGGGGTGCATCTGCTCCCGTTCATCTATCTCGGTGCGAAGCACATGGTCACTGGCTACGACCACATCCTGTTCCTGTTCGGGGTGATCTTCTTCCTCTACCGGGCCAAGCACATCGCGATCTATGTCAGCCTGTTCGCGCTGGGCCATTCGACGACGATGCTGCTCGGCGTGCATTTCAACGTCGGAATCAATAGCTACCTCATCGACGCCATCATCGGCCTTTCGGTCGCCTACAAGGCGCTCGACAACATGGGCGCCTTCCAGCGCTGGCTCGGCTACCAGCCCAATACCAAGGCGGCAACGCTGATCTTCGGCCTGTTCCACGGCTTTGGTCTCTCGACCAAGATCCTGGAATACGAGATCTCGCCGGACGGGCTGATCCCCAACCTGCTCGCCTTCAATGTCGGCGTCGAGCTCGGCCAGCTCACCGCGCTCGGCATGATCCTGATTGCCATGGGCTTTTGGCGCCGCACGGCCGGCTTCTGGCGCCACGCCTACACCGCCAATGTTTGGATGCTCACCGCAGGCTTCGTCCTCGTCGGCTACCAGCTCACCGGCTACTTCGTTTCCTGAAATCCAAGGACCTCAACTCATGTATAATAACGACATCCCGACCCGCGCCGAGCTGCCGACTACCGCTCAGCTCCTGCGCTCCACTGCCATCGCCGCCGTCTCCGCCGTCGCGATCCTCGTCACCATCGTCCTGCCGGCCGAATATGCGATCGACCCGACCGGCATTGGCCGCATGCTGAAGCTGACCGAGATGGGTGAGATCAAGACCCAGCTCGCCGCAGAGGCTGAAGCGGACCGGATCAAGGACAGCCAGACGCTGCCGGCCCAGCCCGCGCCGGCAGCACCTGCACAGGACCAGCGTTCCTCACTGCTCGGTACGATCCTCGCCGGCCTGTTCATCTCGCCGGCCCAGGCTGGTGAGCGGGTCCAGCTCGCCCAGGCAGCGCCTTCGCGCAGCGACGAGACCGTGTTCACGCTGAAACCCACCGAGGGCGTCGAATACAAGCTGACCATGAAGGCCGGTGCGAAAGTCGACTTCGCCTGGACCGCCAAGGACGGCGTCGTGAACTACGACATGCACGGCACGCCCGGCGCGGGCGCCAAGGAGAAGAGCTACAAGGCCGGGCGTGGCTCGGCCGGCGAGCAGGGTGTCCTCACCGCCGAATTCGACGGCTCGCATGGCTGGTTCTGGCGCAACCGCGGCAAGCAAGACGTGACGATCACGCTGAAGACGAAGGGGGCTTACGGCGAAATCAAGCGGATGATGTGAAGTTCGATCGCCGGCTGGCTACGAAGCCAGCCGGCGATCCACGGCCCACAGTTGCAGCAGAATCCGCATGGCTCACGCAAGATGCGCCACTTACCGACATTGGCCCGTTGCCGGGAAACAGACGGGACTTATCCGGTGGTCGGGACGGCGGAAACTGGTTCGCCTGGGGCTGAAATGCAAGCGCCGGACCGGACCGCGCGAAATGACAAGGTCGCTTGCGCGGGTCGGGATGGCGCGGCCGGCCCTGCCCGGGCATTGTGCGCCGGCCCGCCGGGTCTTGGCGCACGGGCCGATCGAAGACCGCTATAGAGCCTTGAGGATTGATCCGGGATGCCCGACGACGACCGTATCCTGAAGCCCGGCGAGACCTGCTGGCGGATCGAGCCTGCGAGCCGGCTCGCCCTGATCGTCGATGCCGCCGACTACTTTCGACTGGTGAAGGCCGCGATGCTGAAGGCGCGGCACTCGATCATGCTGATCGGGTGGGATTTCGATACGAGGATCGTCTTCGAGCCGGACGGGCAAACGCTTGAGGGACCCAACCGGCTTGGAGAGTTCATATCCTGGCTGCCGAAGCATCGCCCGCAGCTGCATCTCCATCTGCTGAAATGGGATCTCGGCATGATCCAGGCGTTGGGCCGCGGCATGACGCCGGTCTTCATCCTCAACTGGATGACGAGCGACCGGCTCACACTCAAGCTCGACGGCGCCCACCCGGTCGGTGCGGCGCATCACCAGAAGATCGTCGTCATCGACGACGCGCTGGCCGTCTGCGGCGGCATCGACATGACCGTCGATCGCTGGGACACGCGCGCGCATCGTGACGTCGATCCGCGTCGGGCGAAACCGGGCGGCAAGCTCTATGGCCCGTGGCATGACGCCACGATCATGGTCGAGGGTGCGGTTGCGCGAGCGCTGGGCGAACTCGCCCGCGAGCGCTGGCGCAGGGCGACCGATGAGGACCTTCCGGCGCCGCCGGGGGGGCGGGAGGTCTGGCCAGACGGTCTCGCGCCGACGCTGACCGATGTCGAGGTCGCTATCGCTCGGACTTTGCCCAAGACGGACGAGGGCGAGGAGGTCCGCGAGATCGAGGCGCTCTATCTCAGGGCGATCGGCGCGGCCGTGCGAACGATCTATCTGGAGAGCCAATATCTCGCCTCGCGCACGATCACTGAGGCCTTGGCGGCGAGGCTAGGTGAAAGCGTTGGGCCGGAAATCGTGATCGTGCTGCCGCAGTCGGCCGATGGCTGGCTCGAGCAGAAGGCCATGGACGGCGCGCGGCGTAAATTGCTGCATCTGCTGTGGCGGGCCGACAGCCACGGGCGGCTCGGCGTCTATTATCCAGTCACGGAGGCCAGCGAGGCGATCTATGTGCATGCCAAGATCATGATCATCGACGACCGCCTGCTGCGCGTTGGATCGTCGAACATCAACAACCGCTCGATGGGTTTTGATACCGAATGCGATCTCGCAGTCGAGGCGGATGAGACGGCCAAGCATGACGGACTGCGCGAAACGATCGCCGCGATCCGCCGCGACCTCTTGTGCGAACATCTCGGGGTCGCCGAAGACAGGCTGGCCGCTGCCCTGGACCAAGCCGGGTCGCTGCTGGGCGCGATCGAGGCCCTGCGCGGAAAAGGGCGCAGCCTCGTCAGCTTCGAGGCCGGCGATATCGAAGACGACGACAGCGTGCTGGCCGAGAACGAACTTGCCGATCCGGAGTCGACTCCGGCCAGCCTGGCTGCCCGCATCACCGGCAGCGTGTCCGACATGGTCGGCGCAGGCCTGAGCCGTATCGGCGTCAAGCGGTCGTGAGCGCCGTCAACGCCTGGCCCTCTCCACGCGGTTAGGACGATCGTATTTATCGGCGAATGGCATGAGGTAGACTTTCCGAAAGCCTGCAATGGGCCAGGGCCGTACCCGCCCCCCTAGCGCCATCGCCTGCCGAGAAGCAGACTTTCCATAGGTCCGCAATGGGCCACGACCGGAACCAAACAGTCGAAATCACGGACGCGGGTCGACCGAGTTCGCCAATCGGCCGTTCGACATTAATATGCATGACATTAGGACGTCGTGACCGCCCTTAGCACCGGGGCCTAGGCGGTTAGGGTACGTGCGCCAAGACCGCGGCGACTGGTTTCCAGCTCATCCGGGTGTGACGATTTCGTAGCGCGGGTACTTGTCCATCCGGACCTTCAAAGCCGACATGCGGCCACGGAAATACCCGTCCGAAACGTCCTTGCCGTGGTTGTGGCCAGTGATGGCGTTGCTGAAGCGCTTCGAGATGTTGGCCTCCTCGGCCCTCGTCACGAACGTATGGCGCCAGCCATGGTTAGGGCTGACGCCATCTTCCAGTTCCACCTGCTCCTGGACCCACTCGGCCAACTCGCTGGCGCGCTGCTCCTGCGGGCTTCGCGTTGCGCCTTCCTTCTGGGGAACGTCGCCCACGAAGAGGAACCCCGAAGGAGCCTTCTCCCAGAATCCGAGAAGGCCTTCGTCTATGAGCGCAGTGTGCATGGGCACCGTCCGGGCGACGTTGGTCTTCGTCTGCGGGAAGTGGATGACCCAGATACCGCCTTCCTGCTTGATGTCCTTGCGGCTGAGCCAGCAGACCTCCTGGATCCTCGCGCCGGTGTATGCGCAGATCCAGGGCGCCCAGCGCCGCGAGGCAGAGGCGCGCGGGTAGCGCCGGCTCGGCTTGGCGTTGCGCGCCGCTAGCAAGATCGCGGAGACCTCCTCGTCCTTGAAGAACTTTTCCCGCGTCGTGGTCTGCCGATCAACGTCGAGCCTGATCCCCACGGCCGGGCTCTCGTCGCGCTTGCGTCCGCCCTGGCGGGTTGTCGCCCAAGCGAAGACAGACGAAACGGCGACAAGGTCGTTGCGGTTGATGGTGCGCGGCGCGATGCCGTCGACGTCCCGGCGGTGGTTGGCCCAGGCGAAGATCTCGTCGCCTCCTATGAGCCGCCAGTCCTTGCCCGTCCAGAACCGATCCAGCGATTCCAGGGACGGGCCATAGCGGCGAAGCGTGCTCGCGGCCTTCTTGTTGGTCTGGTAGGCGCACCAGCGCTTGTAGAGGTCGGCGACGGATTCGGGTTCACGGTCACCTTTGGCGCTCGGCGTGCCGGGCGGGGAGGGAGGGGTCCATTTAGGCAGGTTCTCGCCGATCTCATCGGAACGGTCGGCGCTGGACAGGCGTCGCACGGCCAGTTCGCCGAAGGCCTTGCCGACGTCTACAAGTTCTTTGGCGACCCGTCCGAGCGTTCTGTCGTCCAGCTGCATCTGGTTATCCGCCGCCAGTTGGCGTGCTACAGCGCCAAAGACGGCATTTGCAAACTCGTCGCGATTCATGACGCCATCGCCGTGACGCAGCGCGTAGGTGTCAAGCGCCCGAGGGTCGCCCATGTCTATCGATGCCAGCCGCTCCGCCATTTTGGGGGTACAGCCCCTGTCGATCAAGATTTGCGTCGCAGCTGCATACTCCTGGGCAAAGGCCTCGGTGCGATCAATGAAATCAAAATCCGTATCGAGCCGTTCGACCGCGTTGCGATAGGTCTCGCCGGCCAGGGCTTTGACTTGGATCGGCGTGAGCGCCAGAGGCTCCGTCCTGAGAGAATCCCAATAGGCGGCCAGCCGGTTCAGGGCCGCCTGGAAGCGGTCCTTGGCCTCGCGCGCGCTCTTGGTGCGCAGCGAGACATAGACCTTGTCTGAGATGGTGACGGTGACCGATTCGCCGTCGATCGGCAGGGTCACGGGACGGCCGCGCGCGACCTCCCGGAGCTCGTTCGGAACCCGAACGTTGAGGTAGTAGGATCCCGACTTGGTAGCGAAGGGACGGGGCATCGCAAGGGCCATGTGTGAAACCGCTGTGTGAAAGCGGATACCCGATAAGCCCTTACAAAACCGTATCTCTTTGTCCTGCTGAGGAAAAAGAGTGGTGCCCAGGAGAGGACTCGAACCTCCACGCCCTTGCGAGCGCCAGCACCTGAAGCTGGTGCGTCTACCAATTCCGCCACCTGGGCAACGGCGGTTCGTTTACGGGGGCCGGACGGGGCTGTCAACGCCGTCGGGCGCATTCGATGACGTTTCGACGAAATGATCCACGCCGCCCTGAGGGCGGCGTGGATTCTCGGATCAGAACTCTTCCCATCCGGCGTCGCCGGCGCGGGAGTTGGCGACCTTCTTGGCCGGCGCGCGGATGGGCGCAGGCGCGGCCCGGCTCTG
>JBKJSB010000279.1:0-5106 GCA_046593015.1 Allobosea sp. | reverse complement strand
CCGATGAAGCGGATCGAGTTGACGTTCTTGATCTCGCAGCGCGTGCCCAGCTCCGCGCCGGGTTTGCGCACGGAGACGTTGACGTCGGCGCGCAGATTGCCCTTCTCCATGTCGCCGTCGCAGGTGCCGAGATAGCGCAGGATGGTGCGCAGCTTGGTGACATAGGCGCGCGCCTCGTCGGCCGAGCGCAAATCCGGCTTGGAGACGATCTCCATCAGCGCCACGCCCGAGCGGTTGAGATCGACGAAGGACATGGTCGGGTGCTGGTCGTGGATCGACTTGCCGGCGTCCTGCTCCAGATGCAGCCGCTCGACGCCGACCGTGATCTGCTCGGTCGGCGACAGATCGACGACGATCTCGCCCTCGCCCACGATCGGGCTCTTGTACTGGCTGATCTGGTAGCCCTGCGGCAGGTCGGGATAGAAATAGTTCTTCCGGTCGAAGACCGAGCGGTTGTTGATCTTCGCCTTGAGGCCGAGCCCCGTGCGCACGGCCTGGCGGACGCATTCGGCGTTGATCACCGGCAGCATGCCGGGCATGGCGGCATCGACGAGACTGACATGAGCGTTGGGCTCCGCGCCGAAAGCGGTCGCGGCGCCTGAGAACAGCTTGGCGTTGGAGGTGACCTGGGCGTGGATTTCCAGGCCGATCACGACCTCCCAATCGCCGGTCGCGCCCTTGAGCAGCTTCTTCGGGTCGGCGGGACGGACATGCGCGTTCATCGAGTTCTTCCGGATGCAAAGCTGGATTACCGGTTACGATTTCGCTGCGCATGCGGCAAGCGGCTGTTGCTCTGCTGTCACCCGATGGCCGCAATCATGCTAGATTGCCACCGTTGCGTCATTGTGTTGAGTGATGGATCTTGACAATCGTCACTGTCGATCCCTTCTAGCGTCACAGGCCGGAAACCCGACATGGTTGTGCTGGCCCCCTCATCGGGAGTTCCGACATGCCCAACCGCCTTGCAAAAGGTCTGGCCCGCGCCGCAATGGCGAGCGCGTTCATCCTGACATCGGGCGCGGTGCTCGCGCAGGGCGCCCCGCCCGCCCCGCCGGTGCAGGTCTCCGCGCCGCTGGCCAAGCGCGTCACCAACTGGGACGAGTTCACCGGCCGCTTTGAGGCCAGCGAGCAGGTCGAGGTGCGCGCGCGCGTCTCCGGCTTCCTGGATTCGCTGCATTTCCGCGACGGCCAGCTCATCAAGAAGGGCGACCTGCTGTTCACCATCGACCCGCGGCCCTACCAGCTCTCGGTCGATGCGGCGCGCGCCGAGGTCGCCCGCGCGAAGGCGCAGGTCGAGCTGACGCAGAGCGAGGTCGAGCGCGCCGAGGCGCTGACGCAGAACCGCACCATCACCGCCCGCGACATCGACCAGCGCCGCGCCAACCTCAACAGCGCCATCGGCTCGCAGCAGGGGGCCGAGGCCAATCTCAAGACGGCCGAACTCAATCTGGAGTGGACGCAGGTTCGCAGCCCCCTGGCGGGCCGCATCTCGAACCGTCGCGTCGATCCCGGCAACCTCATCGCCGGCGGCCAGTCAGGCGCGACGCTTCTGACCACCATCGTCGCCAGCGACCCGATCTATTTCGTCTTTGATGCGTCCGAAGCCGATTATCTGCGCTTTTCGCGACTTGCAGCGGAGAAGCTGCGCGCCTCCTCCCGTGACGGCAACAATCCGGCGCAGGTGCGCCTCGCCGACGAGCGTGAATGGAAGCGCCAGGGACGGATGGACTTCGTCGACAACGCGCTGAATGCGCGTTCCGGCACAATCCGGGGCCGCGCCGTATTCGACAACGCAGACCAGTTCCTGACGCCGGGCACGTTCGGTCGCCTGCGCCTCTTCGCCGGGGAGTCCGACGCCCTGCTGGTGCCCGACACCGTGATCGTGTCCGACCAGGCCAACAAGATCGTGATGACGGTCGGCCCCGACAACAAGGTTGCGCCCAAGCCCGTCACGCTTGGCGCGATCAGCGAGGGACTGCGCGTCATCACGAGCGGGCTGACCGCGCAGGACAAGGTCATCATCGGCGGCCTGGCCAACCCGATGGTGCGTCCGGGCGCGACGGTGACGCCGCAGCCGGGCGAGATCAAGGTCGCGGCGGCCAGATAGAGCCGCCGCCGCACCCGCAAGCCTTTCCCGAGCCGGCCCTCGCGCCGGCCGCCCTGCCTTCAGGCCAGGATCGACCCCTATGTTCCGTTTCGCGCATTTCTTCATCGACCGGCCGATCTTCGCCACCGTGCTTTCGGTGCTGCTGACGATCGCCGGCGCCATCGCCCAGCGCAGCCTGCCCATCGCCGAATATCCCGA
The DNA here is from genome assembly GCA_046593015.1 of Allobosea sp. GTDB lineage: Bacteria > Pseudomonadota > Alphaproteobacteria > Rhizobiales > Beijerinckiaceae > Allobosea. The sequence continues at coordinate 2,801 of JBKJSB010000279.1, read as the reverse complement.
GATCGCGCCGCCGACCGTCTCGATCACCGCGACCTATCCCGGCGCCTCGGCCGAGGTCGTCGCCGCCACCGTCGCCACGCCGATCGAGCAGGAGGTGAACGGTGTCGACGACATGCTCTACATCACCTCGCAATCGACCGGCGACGGGCGCGTCACGATCAACGTCGTGTTCAAGGCCGGCACCGATGTCGACCAGGCGCAGGTGCTGGTGCAGAACCGGGTCGCCGCCGCCGAAGCGCGACTGCCGCAGGAGGTCCGCGCCTTCGGCATCCAGACCCGCAAGGCCTCGCCGGACCTGATGATGGTCGTCAACATGCTGTCGCCAGACGGCACGCGCGACGCCCAATACGTCTCCAACTACGCGACGCTCTATGTGAAGGACGTGCTGACCCGCATCGACGGCGTCGGCAACGTGCAGGTCTTCGGCGCACGCGATTTCTCGATGCGGATCTGGCTCGACCCGGCCAGGGTCGCCGCGCGCGGCCTCTCGGCCGGCGACGTGGTCGCCGCTCTGCGAGCCGCCAACGTCCAGGTCGCCGCCGGCGCCATCAACCAGCCGCCGGCGAAGTCGGAGGCGGCGTTCCAGCTCTCGGTCAACACGCTCGGCCGCCTCAGCGATGTCGAGGAGTTCTACAAGATCGTCGTGCGCTCGGATGCCAATGGCGGCACGATCAGGCTGCGCGACATCGCGCGCGTCGAACTCGGCTCGCAGGACTACACGACCAACGCCTATCTCAACAACAAGGACGCGGTCGCGATCGGCGTGTTCCAGCGGCCGGGCTCCAACGCGCTGTCTACGGCCGCCTCGATCATCGGCACGATGGAGACCCTGAAGAAGGATTTCCCGAGCGGCATCGAGTACCGCATCGTCTACAATCCGACCGAATTCATCGGCGAATCCGTGAACGCCGTGGTGACGACGCTGCTCGAGGCGGTGGCGCTGGTCGTGCTTGTGGTGATCCTGTTCCTGCAGACATGGCGGGCGGCGATCATCCCGATCGTGGCGATCCCGGTCTCGCTGGTCGGCACCTTCCTGGTGATGAGCGCGGTCGGCATCTCCTTCAACACGATCTCGCTGCTGGCGCTCGTGCTCGCCATCGGCATCGTCGTCGACGACGCGATCGTGGTCGTCGAGAACGTCGAGCGCTATCTGGCGCAGGGCATGTCGCCCAAGGAAGCCGCCCACAAGACGATGGACGAGGTCGGCGGCGCTCTGGTCGCAATCGCGCTGGTGCTGTGCGCCGTCTTCATCCCGACCGCCTTCATCACCGGCCTGCAGGGCGCGTTCTACCAGCAGTTCGCGGTGACGATCGCGGCCTCCACCGCGATCTCGGCCTTCGTCTCGCTGACGCTGTCGCCGGCGATGTCGGCGATCCTGCTCAAGCCCCACAGCCACGAGCCGCCCAAGGGCTTCTTCGCGGCCTTGGGTGCGCCGCTGCGCTGGTTCTTCAAATACTTCAACAAGGGTTTCGACTGGCTCTCGCGCAGCTATGGCGCGGTGACCTCGCGGCTGATCCGTTTCAGCGTCATCATGCTGATCATCTATGGCGGTCTGATCGCCCTGGCGGTCCACCGCATCGGCGCGACGCCGACCGGCCTGATCCCGCAACTCGACCGCGGCTACTACATCGTCGCCTTCCAGTTGCCGCCGGGCGCCTCGCTCGACCGCACCGACGCGGTGATCCGCAAGGCGACCGACGTGCTGCTCTCGCGGCCCGGCGTCGCCGACGCCGTCGCCTTCGCCGGTCTCGACGGCGCGACCTTCACAATCGCGCCCAATGGCGGCGTCGTCTTCGTCCGGACCAAGGACTTCAAGGAACGCGCCAAGGAAGGCCTGACCAATCAGGGCATCATCGCCGATCTGCGCCAGCAGATGTTCGCCATCAGCGAGGCCTTCGCGCTGGTGATCGAGCCGCCGGCCGTTCCCGGCATCGGCACGGGCGGCGGGCTGAAGGGCTATGTGCAGGATCGCGGCGGGCGCGGGCTCGCGGCGCTGGAGGGCGCGACCTGGATCGTCGCGGGCTCGGCGGCGCAGATCCCCGGCATCCAGCAGCCCTTTACCCTGTTCTCGACCAAGACGCCGCAGGTCTTCGCCGATATCGACCGGACCAAGGCCGAGATGCTCGGCGTGCCCGTGACCCGTATCTTCGAGACGCTCTCGGTCTATATGGGCTCGGCCTATATCAACGACTTCAACATCCTCGGCCGGACCTACCGGGTGACGGCGCAGGCCGACAACCCGTTCCGGCTCGACATCCGCGACGTCGCCAGCCTGAAGACGCGCAATGCCGAGGGCGAAATGGTGCCGATCGGCTCGGTCGCGTCCTTCTCGGATACGACCGGCGCCTATCGCGTGCCGCGCTACAACCTCTACCCGGCAGCAGAAGTGCAGCTCTCCATGGCGCGCGGCTATTCGACCGGCCAGGGCATCGCAGCCATCGAGAAGCTGACGCAGGAGCGCCTTCCGGCCGGGTTCGGCTTCGAGTGGACCGAGATCGCGCTGCAGGAGAAGCTCGCGGGCAACACCGCGACGATCGCCTTCGGGCTCGCCGTCGTCTTCGTCTTCCTGCTGCTGGCGGCGCTCTATGAGAGCTGGCTGTTGCCGCTCTCGGTCATCCTGATCGTGCCGATGTGCATTCTCGCGGCCATGGTCGGCGTCTGGCAACAGGGGCTCGACCGAAACGTGCTGGTCGATATCGGCCTCGTCGTGCTGGTCGGCCTCGCCGCCAAGAACGCGATCCTGATCGTCGAGTTCGCCAAGCAGGCGGAGGAAGAGGGCATGCATCGGCGCGATGCGGCGA
>JBKJSB010000039.1:0-8141 GCA_046593015.1 Allobosea sp. | reverse complement strand
CTCTACGCCCTGCTCTATCTGACCGGCACCGGTGGTCTGGAGCTCGAAGACCTGAAGAAATTCCGCCAGGTCGATTCGAAGACGCCCGGACATCCCGAGAACTTCATGACCACCGGCGTCGAGACCACGACCGGCCCGCTCGGCCAGGGTCTGGCGACCGCCGTTGGCATGGCGATGGCCGAACGCATGCTCGCGGGCGAGTTCGGGAAGAAGATCGTCAACCACCATACCTATGTGCTGGCCTCCGATGGCGACCTGATGGAGGGCATCAGCCATGAGGCGATCGCGCTCGCGGGCCATCAGAAGCTGAACAAGCTGATCGTGCTCTGGGACGATAACGGCATCTCGATCGACGGGCCGCTCTCGATCTCGGATTCGGTCGATCAGGTCGCGCGCTTCAAGGCCTGCGGCTGGCGGGCCGAGCGCGTCGACGGGCATGATCCCGAGGCGATCGAGGCCGCCATCCGCCGGGCGCAGAAATCCAGCAAGCCGACCATGATCGCCTGCAAGACGATCATCGGGTTCGGCGCGCCCAAGAAGCAGGGCACCTCGAAGGCCCATGGCGAGGCGCTGGGGGCGGAGGAACTCACTGCGGCCAAGCAGAAGCTCGGTATCGCAGGCGGGCCGTTCGAGGTCGCAGCCGACGTGCTCAAGGCCTGGCGCGGTCATGGCGCAGCCGGGGCCGGGGCGCATAACGCATGGAAGGGGCGCTTCGGCGCGCTGTCGGAACGCAAGCGCGCCGATTTCGACCGCCGCCAGATCCACGGCGTGCCGGCCAAACTCGACAAGGCGATCCTCGCCCACAAGAAGGCGCTGATCGCGGCCCCGCAGGCGGTCGCCACCCGCAAGGCCTCCGAGCTGGCGCTCGAAGCCATCATGCCGGTGATGCCGGAGCTGGTGATGGGCTCGGCGGATCTCACGCCATCGAACAACACCCGCACCAAGGCCGCCGAGGATTTTACGCCCAAGACCCCCAAGGGCCGCTATGTCCGCTACGGCATCCGCGAGCACGGCATGGCGGCTGCGATGAACGGCATAACCTTGCATGGCGGCTTCCGCACCGCCGGCGGCACCTTCCTCGTCTTCGCCGACTATGCCCGGCCCTCGATGCGGCTCGCCGCGCTGATGGGCTTAGCCGTCGTCTATGTCATGACCCATGATTCGATCGGGCTCGGCGAGGACGGGCCGACGCACCAGCCGGTCGAGCATCTCGCCTCGCTGCGCTCGATGCCGAAGATGCGCGTCTTCCGCCCGGCCGACGCGATCGAGACGGCCGAAGCCTGGCAGCTCGCGCTGGAGCGTCTCGACGGCCCGACGGTGCTGGCGCTCTCGCGCCAGAACCTGCCGCAGCTGCGCACCGACGCGACCGTAAAGAACCGCAGCGCCACTGGCGGCTACGAACTGCTCGCGGCCGAAGGCGGCGAGGCGCAGGTCTCGCTCTTCGCGACGGGTTCGGAGGTCGAACTTGCGGTCGCAGCGCGCAAGCTGCTGGCGGACCAGGGCGTGCGGGCGCGCGTCGTCTCGGTGCCGTCGCTCGAACTCCTGCTGGAACAGGACGAGGCGACGAAAGACGCCATCATCGGGACGGCTTCGATCAAAATCGCGATCGAGGCCGGCGTGCGCTTCGGCTGGGACGCGGTGATCGGTTCCGACGGCAGCTTCGTCGGCATGCATTCCTTCGGGGCGAGCGGCCCCTACAAGGACGTGTACAAGCATTTCGGCATCACGGCGGAGGCGATCGTCGAGGCCGCCATGAAGCGGCATAACGGCTGATATTCCCGCAAAGCAGGTCATATTCGCGCAAAGCACTTGCGCTTCGCCCCATTCTGGCCGATTTGCCCCCGTGAATGGCGCGGCAGCGCCGTGCGTCGGGCTGATGGAGAGGATTTGAGATGACGGTCAAGGTGGCGATCAACGGTTTCGGCCGTATCGGACGCAATGTCCTGCGTGCGATCATCGAGTCGAAGCGCAAGGACATCGAGGTCGTCGCGATCAACGATCTCGGCCCGGTCGAGACCAACGCCCATCTCTTCCGCTTCGACAGCGTGCATGGCCGTTTTCCCGGCACGGTGACGGTGTCGGGCGACACGATCGACGTCGGCCGCGGCCCGATCAAGGTCACCGCGATCCGCGACCCGAAGGACCTGCCGCACAAGGCGCTCGGCGTCGACATCGCGCTCGAATGCACCGGCATCTTCACCACACGCGACAAGGCTGCCGCCCATCTCGCCGCCGGCGCCAAGCGCGTTCTGGTCTCGGCCCCCTGCGACGGAGCGGACCTCACCGTCGTGTTCGGCGTCAATGACGGCGCGCTGACGAGCGAGCATGTCGTCGTCTCGAACGCCTCCTGCACCACCAACTGCCTCGCGCCGGTCGTGCGCGTGCTCCATGACGCGGTCGGCATCGACAAGGGCTTCATGACCACGATCCACGCCTATACCGGCGACCAGCCGACGCTCGACACGATGCACAAGGACCTCTATCGCGGCCGCGCCGCCGCGCTCTCGATGATCCCGACCTCGACCGGAGCGGCCAAGGCGATCGGCCTCGTCATCCCGGAGCTCAAGGGCCGTCTTGATGGCTCCTCGGTGCGCGTGCCGACTCCCAACGTCTCGATGGTCGACTTCAAGTTCATCTCCAGGCGCAAGACCACGGTCGAAAAGGTCAACGAGGCGATCGTCAAGGCCAGCAAGCGCGGCGCGCTGAAGGGCATCCTGGCCGTCACCGACCAGCCCAATGTCTCGATCGATTTCAACCACGACCCGGCTTCCTCGATCTTCGCGCTCGACCAGACCAAGGTCATGGACGACAAGTTCGTCAGCGTGGTTTCGTGGTATGACAACGAGTGGGGCTTCTCGAACCGCATGAGCGATACGGCGGTTGCGATGGCGAAGCTGATCTGACGCTGCTTTCCGGCATGGGCGGCGCTCTTTAGCGTCGCCCGGCCCCTTCTTCTCGAAACGAACGGAACGACCATGGCCAAGATCGAGCCGACTGTCGCAGGCCCAGCCGCTGTCTCCGAGCCGACGACCGTCACGCCCGCACCGAGCTTTGGTGCGCCCTATGTCGTGGGAACCGCGACGCCGGTAGCGCCCGCCGAGACCCCTGTCGCCAAAGAGCCTCGCCAGCTCGACCAGCTCTCCCGCATCGAGGAGAAGGCTGCGCGCATCGAGGAGAAGTTCGCCCGCTACGAGGCCGTGCTGACCCGCGCCGAGGCCTCGCTGGAGCGCAGCGCCCACAAGGTCGACGCCGCCGCCGGCACGATGGACTTCGCTTCGATTCGCGGCGAGATCGCAGCGCTGCGCGACCGCGTCGATGCCACGCCGCGCGGGGCGACCCTGTTCACCACAGCGATCATCACCGCCGTGCTGACCGTCGTCCTCACCGTCCTGGTGCTGAAGTTCGGCGTTCCGGGCATTATGCCGAAGCTGCTGCCGTGACGGGCTTCCAGACGCTGGACGACGCCGATCTCGCGGGCAAGCGTGCGCTTGTCCGGGTCGATCTCAACGTGCCGATGGAGAACGGCGCGGTCACCGACACGACCCGCATCGACCGCATCCTGCCGACCATCCGCGAGATTTCGGCCAAGGGCGGCAAGGTCGTGCTGCTTGCGCATTTCGGCCGGCCCAAGGGCCGTGACGCCAAGGACAGTCTGAAGCAGGTGGTGCCGGCGCTGGCGCATGCGCTGGGCCAGCCGGTGACCTTCGTCGAGGACTGCATCGGCGGGGATGTCGCAAGGGCGGTCTCGGCTGCCAAGAACGGCGACGTGCTGCTGCTGGAGAACACCCGCTTCCACGCTGGCGACGAAAAGAACGACCCCGAGTTCGTCGCGGCGCTTGCCGCCAATGGCGATCTCTTCGTCAACGACGCTTTCTCGGCGGCGCATCGCGCGCATGCCTCGACCGAAGGTCTCGCCCATGTCCTGCCGGCCTATGCCGGGCGCACCATGCAGGCCGAACTGGAGGCGCTGTCTGCCGGTCTCGACAATCCGGCGAAGCCAGTGATGGCGATCGTCGGCGGGGCCAAGGTCTCGACCAAGCTCGACCTGCTCGGCAATCTCGTGCGCAAGGTCGATGTGCTGGCGATCGGCGGCGGCATGGCCAACACCTTTCTCGCCGCACGCGGCGTCGATGTCGGCAAGTCGCTCTGCGAGCACGACCTCGTCGCCATCGCCCGCGAGATCGAGGCGAAGGCCAAGGCAGCCGGCTGCGAGATCATGCTGCCGGTCGATGCCCTGGTGGCGCGGGAGTTCAAGGCCAATCCGGGCCATCGCGTCGTCCCGGTCGGCGAGGTGGAGGCCGACGAGATGATTCTGGACGCGGGTCCTTTGAGCGTCGCCGAAGTGGTGCTCAAGCTTGATTCCGTGAAGACGCTGGTCTGGAACGGCCCGTTCGGCGCGTTCGAACTGGCGCCCTTCGACACAGCTACGGTGACGGTGGCGAAAGCGGCCGCCGAACGCGTCAAGGCGGGCAAGCTGGTCGCGGTCGCCGGCGGCGGCGACACGGTCGCGGCGATGAACCATTCCGGGATAGCCGACGACCTGACCTATGTCTCGACGGCGGGCGGGGCGTTCCTGGAGTGGATGGAGGGCAAGCCGCTGCCGGGGGTCGAGGCGTTGCGGAAGAGCTGAGCGCTTGCGCTGTGCCCTTGCGGCAGAGCGCGTTCATGCTGTGTTCCGGTCATGAGTGAACGGCGAGACGATCTTGACTCGGCGCTCCGGAAAGAGACCGCGAAGCCGTGGCGGGGGCTGAGCAATCGTATTGCGGCGCATGATCCTTCGCCCGACGCTTTGAGGCTCGCGACACGCCGACGGCGCGAGGATAATGCTGTGTTCATGCGCAGGGTCGGCGAAGAAGCCATGACGGCTGAGATCGATCGCCTGCTGCGCTTTGAGAATCGCGTCGACGCGCTGCTCGAGAGGCGAAGCGCTGATGGCCGACAACGTCCAGACCGCGATGTTTGATATCCTGAAGAGGATTTAGGCTGAGATGGCGGCGTTTCGTACCGAGGCGAACGAGCGCCTCGAACGGATCGAGGCGCTTCATCGAAAAGATCGCGTCAATTCGGCGGGGATGCCGGTCATGATGCGCTCGACCGCTGGCGGCTTCGATCATCGGATTGCAGACGTCGAAAAACGAATGGACAGCCTGGACCGGCGGTATCCCTAAGCTCAACCCGCCGCTTTCGCTTTGCGCGCACGGCACTTCCGCACTACATCCCTCCCCGACATCCATTGCAAAGGGGAGTGCCAATCGTGGCCCGCATCACGCTTCGCCAGTTGCTCGACCACGCCGCCGAACATGACTACGGCGTGCCCGCCTTCAACATCAACAACATGGAGCAGGCGCTGGCGATCATGGCGGCGGCCGACTCAACCGACGCCCCCGTCATCATCCAGGCTTCGCGCGGCGCGCGCAGCTACGCCAACGACATCATGCTCAAGCACATGATGGACGCGGTCACGGAGATCTATCCGCACATCCCCGTCTGCGTGCATCTCGACCATGGCAACGAGGCCGCGACCTGCATGACCGCGATCCAGGCCGGCTTCACCTCGGTGATGATGGACGGCTCGCTGAAGGCCGACGGCAAGACGCCGGGCGACTGGGACTACAATGTCGCGGTGACGAAGCAGGTCACCGAGATGGCTCATCTTGGCGGCATCTCCGTCGAGGGCGAACTCGGCGTGCTCGGCTCGCTGGAGAGCGGCGAGGGCGAGGCCGAGGACGGCCATGGCTTCGAGGGCAAGCTCAGCCACGACCAGTTGCTGACCAATCCCGACGAAGCGGTCAAATTCGTCGCCGAGACCGGGGTCGATGCGCTCGCCATCGCCATGGGCACCTCGCACGGCGCCTACAAGTTCACCCGCAAGCCCGACGGCGCGATCCTGGCGATGCATGTCATCGAGGAGATCCACGCCAAGCTTCCGAACACGCATCTCGTGATGCACGGCTCGTCTTCCGTGCCGCAGGACCTGCAGGACATCATCAACCAGTATGGCGGACAGATGAAGCCGACCTGGGGCGTGCCGGTCGCCGAGATCCAGCGCGGCATCAAGCATGGCGTGCGCAAGATCAACATCGACACCGACAACCGCATGGCGATGACCGGCCAGATCCGGAAGATCCTCTCGGAGCATCCCGGCGAGTTCGATCCGCGCAAATATCTCAAGCCGGCCATGGAAGCGATGACCGCGCTCTGCAAGCTGCGCCTGCAGGAGTTCAACACGGCCGGCCAGGCGAGCAAGATCAAGCGCGTCGCGACCACCGCCGAGATGGCCAGGCGCTACGCCAAGGGCGAACTCGACCCGACCTTCGGCGCGCAGAAGGCGGCCTGACGCATAGCGATGAGCACCATGGCCGGGCCTGCGCCGGCCATGGTGCTTCTCAGCGGCCGACGATCCCGTCCCAGAGCGGCAGGCTCACCACTGCGCTCAGGAAGATGACAAGATAGGCGATGCGCCGGAACGTCGTCTCCGACGCGAGGCCGAAGGCATGCGTCCCGGCCCACATGCCCAGTCCGTAGACCGCGAGCAGCGGCAGCGCCGTCAGCATCGCGGCTTTCGTCAGGATGCCTGTCAGCCAGAGCGTGACGCCGCTGATCACGGTCGAGAGCCCAAAGAAAGTCTGCAGATTGGCGCGGGTCTGGTGGCGGTCGTTGCGCTGCGCGCCGAGCCAGAACACCGCGAGCGGCATGCCGCCGATGCTCGCCATGCCGTTGAACAGGCCCGAGAGCACGCCGACGCCGAGCGAGAGCGGGATGCCCGGCCGGCCATGATAGCGCCAGCCCGAGGCCATCAGGGCCACGGCTGTCAGCACCAGCGCCGCCAGCGTCCAGCGCATCGTTTCGCGGTCGAGCCATATCAGCAGCCAGACGCCGGCCGGAAGAGCGAGCGTCGCGGTCACCAGCAGCGGGGCGACCTCGCGCCATTCCGCCTGTCTGGCGTTGCGCGCTGCGATCGGCACGGCGAACAGCACGTCGATGAACCAGATCAGCCCCAGCGCCGCGACAGGGCCGATCACCAGGCTCGCCAGCGGCATGAACACCATGGCGAAGCCGAAGCCAGTGAAACCGCGCACGAGCCCGCCGAGCAGCGTGGCTGCAATCAGCGTGACGATGCCGGAGAGAGGGATGCCGGGAAAGGCGAGGCTGAGAAGCTGGGTCATGTCGCAGAGGTTGGCGGGCGTCGATTGCACCAACAGGCAGACGCGGCCGGCGACAACCCCTGATCCTGTGATGCGACCGATGCGCCCCGGTCATCGATCGTTAGGAGAAGGCATGGAACAAAGCGTGTCCGCAAGCTAGCGTCACGCGACATGAACCCTCCGATTCGCATCCTCGGCATCGACCCCGGTCTCCGCAAGACCGGCTGGGGCGTCATCCTCAGCGAGGGAAGCAAATTGTCGTTCCTGGCCTGCGGTTGCATCGAGAGCGATCAGGCTCTGTCCCTGGCGCAGCGCCTGCGGCAATTGCACGATGGGCTCGACGCCGTCATCTCCAACTGGACGCCCGACGAGGCCGCCGTCGAGGAGACATTCGTGAATCGCGACCCGCAATCGGCGCTGAAGCTCGGGCAGGCGCGCGGCATTGCGCTGGTGGTTCCGGCGCTGGCGGGCCTGAGCGTCGCCGAATACGCCGCCAATCTCGTCAAGAAGACCGTTGTCGGCGTCGGCCATGCCGACAAGCGGCAGGTCCAGGCGATGATCCGCGTCCTGTTGCCCAGGGCCGAGGCGAAGAGCGCCGATGCTGCGGATGCCCTTGCCGTGGCGATCTGCCATGCCCAGCATCGCGGCATCAGGACGCTGGCGGCGCAGATGCGCGCCAGCGCCTGACGCGATACGATCAGTACAGATGGGGCACGCAGCGCGATGATCGGCAAGCTCAAGGGGCTGATCGATTCCTATGGCGAGGATTTCGTCATCCTCGACGTGCAGGGCGTCGGCTATGTGGTGCAGTGCTCGTCGCGCACCCTGCAGCGGCTGCCCAAGCCCGGCGAGGCGGCCGCGCTCTCGATCGAGACCCATGTCCGCGAGGACGCGATCCGCCTCTACGGCTTCCTCTCCGACACCGAGCGCGACTGGTTCCGGCTGATGCAGATGGTGCAGGGGGTGGGCGCCAAGGTCGCGCTCGCCATCCTCTCG
>JBKJSB010000307.1:0-12578 GCA_046593015.1 Allobosea sp. | reverse complement strand
CTCGACCAGACGCTTGGCTTTTTCGATCACCATCTCGGCGACCTGGACGTGGCGCGTCGCCGGCTCGTCGAAGGTCGAAGAGACGACTTCGCCCTTCACCGAGCGCTGCATGTCAGTGACTTCTTCCGGCCGCTCGTCGATCAACAGAACGATCAGGTAGCATTCCGGATGATTGGCGGTGATCGCGTGCGCGATGTTCTGCAGCAGCACGGTTTTGCCGGTGCGCGGCGGCGCTACGATCAAGGCGCGCTGGCCTTTGCCGATCGGCGAGACGATGTCGATGACGCGAGCCGAGAAATCCTTCTTGGTCGGGTCCGCGACCTCGAGGCGCAGGCGCTCGTCCGGATATAGCGGCGTCAGATTGTCGAAATTGATCTTGTGCTTGATCTTCTCGGGGTCTTCGAAATTGATCGTGCTGACCTTGAGCAGCGCGAAATAGCGTTCGCCGTCCTTGGGGCCGCGGATCGGTCCCTCGACGGTGTCGCCGGTGCGCAGGCCGAATTTCCGGATCTGGGTCGGCGAGACGTAGATGTCGTCGGGACCGGGCAGATAGTTGGAATCCGACGAGCGCAGGAAGCCGAACCCGTCGGGCAGGACCTCTACCACGCCTTCGCCGAGGATCTCGGTCTCGCGGGCGGCGAGTTGTTTCAGAATGGCGAACATCAGCTCCTGCTTGCGCATCGTGCTGGCGTTCTCGACCTCGAGCCCTTCGGAAAAGGCGAGGAGTTCGGTCGGGGATTTGACCTTGAGTTCGTGGAGTTTGATTTCCCGCATGGGGCACCTGGATGGTCGTTGCGCCTGCAAACGCGCAGGCACAGGGGACTTGGAAGGGAGATCGACAGGTCCTGAAAGGGACCAGCGCGAAGGCTGCGCGGCGCGAGCGTCTGCAAAGGCAGTCGGCTCAAGAACCATCGACAACAGGGAGGACGCTGGAGAAGCGCGAAATGCTGATAGCGTGAATCGCCGATGCGCTCAAGCCGTAAACGCAGGCGAGTGCGTCAGAACGGCTTCACGACCACGAGAACGACGATCCCTGCCATCAGCACCGCCGGAACCTCGTTGATGACGCGGTAGAAGCGGCCGGATTTCTCGTTGCGGTCCTCGGCGAAAGCGCGCACGCGGCCGACGAGATAGCCATGCATGCCCGACATCGCCAGCACGAGCGCGATCTTGCCGTGCAGCCACCCGCCTTTGAAGCCGAATCCGGCCCAGGCAAGGTAGAGCCCCAACACCCACGCCAGGATCATCGAGGGCGTCATGATGCCGCGCAGCAGCCGGCGCTCCATGATCTTGAAGGTCTCGGACTGCTGCGAGCCGACCGGGGCATCGACATGATAGACCATCAGTCGCGGCAGATAGAGCAGCGCCGCCATCCACGCGATCACCGCCATCACATGGACGGCCTTGGCCCATTCATACATGACGGCTGCTCAGGAGCGGACGGCGGCAAGCAGCCGCTCGACATGGGCGATCGGCGTGTCGGGCAGGATGCCATGACCCAGATTGAAGATGTAGGGCTTACCCTCAAACGCCGCCTTGATCGCGGCGACCTCCTGCTCCAGCTCCGGTCCGCCCGCACGCAGCACGAGCGGATCGAGATTGCCCTGCACCGGCACAAGCGTCTGGATCGCGTCGCGGGCAAAGCCACGGTCGATCTCGGATTCGAGGCCTGCCGCATCGACGCCCGTCGCCTCGACATAGGACGGAATGAGTTCGCCGGCGCCGCGCGCAAATCCGATGATGCGGGCGTAAGGGTGCACGGCGCGGACGCCGTCGACGATCCGCTTCGTCGGCGCGACGCACCAGCGCTTGAAGTCGTCGGGCCCGAGCGACCCTGCCCAGCTATCGAAGATCTGCACAACATCGACGCCAGCCGATATCTGGGCATTGAGATAGTCGATCGAGGCCGTGACAATCCGGTCGATGATCGCCTGGAACAGCACGGGGTCGCGCGCGAACAGCGCCTTGGCCGGCTCCTGTCCGGGCGAACCCCGGCCCGCCACCATATAGGTCGCCACGGTCCAGGGAGCCCCGCAGAAGCCGATGAAGGCCGTCTCGCGGGGCAAAGCCGCCTTGACCCGCCTGACGGTCTCGATGACTGGCGCTAGCACGGCCTCGTCGGCCTGCTCATGGATTTCGGACAGCCTCGCCTGATTGGCGACCGGCTCAAGGCGAGGACCCTCGCCCTCGACGAACCAGAGTTTTTGGCCAAGCGCATGCGGCACGACGAGAATATCGGAGAACAGGATCGCCGCATCGAAGCCGAAGCGCCTGATCGGCTGCAAGGTGACCTCGGCGGCCATCTCCGGGTTGTAGCAAAGATCGAGAAAGCTGCCGGCCTTGGCCCTGAGTTCGCGATATTCGGGCAGATAGCGTCCGGCCTGACGCATCATCCAGATCGGAGGAACGGATAGCGTCTCGCCGGACAGCGTACGCAAGAAGATGGATTCGTCGCGTCTCGCCATGTCCATTTCCGGCCATCCCTCCCCTTCTCTTAAAGACTAAGTCTCTTAGAGAATCTTCTTCTTTGACTCTTGGAGGGGGGCAAATAGCGCGCCGCAAGATGCTCCACAAGCCATCCACAGGCTTGGAGCCCAAGGAGTCGCGATCGCAACGATCGTCTCGGAGCGGTTAACGGTTTCTTAACCAATCGGAATCCGGCCGGGCTCGTCGGCCCGCAAAATGATTCACGTGAAACATTGCTGCATGGGCTCTCTCGTTCCGGCATGTGGGCAATTCGGCGGGTTATACAGGGCCGGTCCCCGGGGCTCCCGAAAGGCGAAGTTGTCCACACCTGTCCCGGAACCGACCCGACGATGCCGTGCCAGCGCCGGAACCGCCATCACCGCAAGGGCTTGCGACGACGGGGTTTGCAAATCCGGTTTCCTCCGGCGCAGGGGATGGTCTAGAGCTTGCCGGCATGCCTGAACCCGGGAGCCGCCGTGGCCCGCAACTATTTCCATCTTCACCTGGTCTCCGACGCCACCGGCGAGACGCTGATCGCGGTCAGCCGCGCGGCAGCCGCGCAGTACGAGACCGTCTCGGCGATCGAGCATGTCTATCCGCTGGTGCGCTCGGAGGCGCAGCTCGCTCGCGTGCTGGCCGAGATCGAGGCCTCGCCCGGCGTCGTGCTCTACACGCTGGTCGAGCCGGAATGGTCGCAGCGGCTGGAGAATTTCTGCAAGGAGCTCGGTTGCCCCTGTCTGTCTGTGCTGCAGCCGGTGCTGTCGCTGTTCCAGTCCTATCTCGGCCAGGCGTCTGCGCCGAAACCCGGCGCGCAGCACGTGCTCAACGCCGAGTATTTCCGCCGCATCGATGCAATGAACTACACGCTGCTGCACGATGACGGCCAGCTTGGCGGCGATCTCGAAAGCGCCGACATCATCCTGGTCGGCATCAGCCGGACCTCGAAGACGCCGACTTCGATCTATCTCGCCAATCGCGGCATCAAGACCGCCAATGTGCCGCTGGTGCCCAATGTGCCGCTGCCGCCCGAGCTGGAGCGCGTCAGGAAGCCGCTGATCGTCGGCCTCGTCGCCAGCGCCGACCGCATTCTCCAGATCCGCCAAAACCGTTTGCTCTCGCTCAAGGCCGATGACGAGACGCCGTATGTCGACCCCGATTCCGTCGCCGACGAGGTCGCCCAGTCGCGCCGCCTTTGTGCGCGAAAGGGTTGGCCGGTGATCGACGTCACCCGCCGCTCGATCGAGGAGACGGCGGCCGCGATCCTCGATCTGCTGCGCGACCACCGGATGAAGTTCATCGCGACATGAGCGCCGCCGACGGCCTCTGGCTCGCGAGCGACCCGCTCTTGCTCGCCTCGGGCAGCGCGACCCGTCGCGACATGCTGCTGGCTGCCGGCGTGCCGGTTGAGACCGAGAAGCCCGATGTCGACGAGCGCGCGCTCGAAGCCGGGCTTGTCGAGGCCGGCGCAACGTCGAGCGAGATCGCGCAGGCGCTTGCCCTGGAGAAGGCCAGCATCGTCTCGCTGCGGCGGCCGGGCCGCATCGTGCTCGGCGCGGACCAGACCCTGAGCTGCGACGGACGACGCTTCCACAAGCCCGCCGACGAGATTGCCGCGCGAGCCCAGCTTGCGGCGCTCGCGGGCAGAACCCACAGGCTTCATTCGGCCTTTGCCGTGGTCCGGGACGGCGAGATGTTGACCGAGGGCGTCGCCGAGGCGCGGCTGACCATGCGCGGCTTGTCGCCGGACTTCATCGCCATTTATGCGAAGGCGGCCGGACCTGCCGTGACCACGAGCGTCGGCGGCTATCAGATTGAGGGCCTCGGCGCGCAGCTCTTCGAGACGATCGAGGGCGACCATTTCACCATTCTCGGATTGCCGCTATTGCCGCTGCTCGCCGCGCTGCGCGCGTTGAACTGCCTCGCCCGCTAGACCCGGTCGTCCGTCCATGTCTGCCTCCAGAATGCCCGCCTCTCCCCGCTGCTTCGTTATCGGCCACCCGGTCGCGCATTCGCGCTCGCCCCTGATCCATGGCGGCTGGATCGCCGAGCATGGCCTGTCGGGCAGCTATGAGCGGATCGACGTCGCGCCCGCCGATCTCCCGGCCTTCATTGCGCGGCTGCGCTCAGGCGAATATACCGGCGGCAATGTCACGGTGCCGCACAAGGAGGCCGTGATGCCCCTGCTCGACCATGTCGGCGAGGCGGCGCGCGCCATCGGCGCGGTCAACACGCTCTGGCGCGAGGATGGCAGGCTCTGCGGCGACAACACCGATGCTGCCGGCTTCCTCAGCCATCTCGATGCTTGCGTTCCCGGCTGGGATGCGCGCACCGCCGCCGCGCTGGTCATCGGGGCGGGTGGTGCGGCCCGCGCCGTCTGCCATGGGCTGCGCTTGCGCGGGCTTTCCCGCATCGACGTGGTCAACCGCAGCCATGGCCGGGCGGACGATCTCGCGCAGGCCTTCGGCGCGCCGCTGGAGGCGCGAGGCTGGACGGAGCTGCCGGCGCTCGTCGCCGAGGCCGGGCTGATCGTCAACACGACCTCGCTCGGCATGGCCGGACAGCCGGCGCTCGGTCTCGATCTCGCGGCTTTGCGTCCCGGCACGATCGTCGACGACATCGTCTATGTGCCGTTGAAGACGGCGCTGCTCGAGGAGGCGCAGAGGCGTGGCGGCATCCCCGTCGATGGGCTCGGCATGCTGCTGCATCAGGCCGTGCCCGGCTTTTCGCGCTGGTTTGGTGTCATGCCCTCGGTCACCCCCGCGCTGCGCGCCCGGCTCGAAGCCGATATCCTCGACCACTGATTCGCCGGAACTGGATTCGAAACCCCTCGCGAGGCGCATGACCTTCATCCTCGGACTGACCGGCTCGATCGGCATGGGTAAATCGACCACCTCGGGCCTGTTCCGGGAGCGGGGCGTGCCGGTCCATGACGCTGACGCGGCCGTGCATGGGCTTTATCGCGGTCGCGCCGTCGCGCCGATGGCGCAGGCATTTCCCGGCGTGGTGCGCGAGGGGGCCGTCGATCGCAGCCTTCTCTCGGCCGCCGTGCTCGGCAAGCCCGACGCGCTCGCCCGGCTGGAGGCCATCATCCACCCGCTGGTGCGCGAAGAGGAAGAAGCTTTTCTCGCCCGCTGCCGGCAGGCGGGCGCAGGCGTCGCGGTGCTCGACGTGCCGCTGCTGCTGGAGACGGGCGGGCAGGGCCGCTGCGACGCCGTCCTCGTCGTCACGGCTCCGGCCGAGACCCAGAAAGCCCGCGTGCTGGCTCGGCCGGACATGACCGAGGACAAGTTCGCGGCGATCCTCGCCCGCCAGATGCCGGACGCTGAAAAGCGACGCCGCGCCCATTTCCTTGTGGACTCAGGCCAAGGCCTCATGGCGGCGCGCCGACAGGTCGGCTCTATCCTGAGGCTGCTCGCCGGGCGGCCCGGGCGGACCGACAGGGGACAAGCCGACCATGCGTGAAATCGTCCTCGACACCGAGACCACCGGCGTCGAAGCCAATGCCGGCGACCGCATCGTCGAGATCGGCTGCGTCGAGCTGGTTAATCATTGCCCGAGCGGACGCAGCTTCCACTGCTATCTCAACCCGCAGCGGCCGATGTCGGAGGGCGCGTTCAGGGTCCACGGCCTGTCGGACGCGTTTCTCGCCGACAAGCCGCTCTTTGCGGCCGTCGCCGACGCCTTCGAGAGCTTCATCGCCGACGCCAGGCTCGTGATCCACAATGCGGCCTTCGATATCGGCTTCCTCAACATGGAGCTGAAGCGGATCGGGCGCGGCCCGATCGAGCAGTCCCGCGTCGTCGATACGCTCGCGATGGCGCGGCGCAAGCACCCCGGAGCGGGCAACAGCCTGGATGCGCTCTGCAGCCGCTACGGCATCGACAACACCCGCCGGACGAAACACGGCGCGCTGCTCGACGCCGAGATCCTGGCCGAGGTCTATATCGAGCTGATCGGCGGAAAGCAGACATCGCTCGGCCTCGGCGCGATCGGCGGCGGACAGAACACTGGCGGGCTCGCGGGTGTTGCGCTGGAGCGGCCGCAGCGCCTGCGACCGCTCGCGCCACGGCTCGACCCCGGAGCGATCGCGGCGCACGAAGCCTTCGTGCGCACGCTCGGCAAAGCGCCGCTCTGGGCCGGCTATCTCGGCCTGGCCGAGGAGGCCTGAGCGAACAGCTCAGACCTTCTTGCGCCGGGTCATCATGTTGAGCCCCTCGATCGCGGCAGAGAACGCCATCGCGGCGTAGATGTAGCCCTTGGGAATGTTCGCGCCAAAGCCCTCGGCGATCAGCGTGCCGCCGATCATCAGCAGGAATCCCAGCGCCAGCATCACGATGGTCGGGTTCTTCTCGATGAAGCGGGCCAGCGGATTGGCCGCCAGCAGCATCACCAGCACGGCGAAGACGACGGCGATGACCATGACCGGGATGTGTTCGGTCATGCCGACGGCGGTGATGATCGAGTCGATCGAGAAGACGAGGTCGAGCAGCAGGATCTGGACGATCACGGCGCCGAAGGTCACGGTCGCGGCGCGGCCGCCGTCGAACACGTCGGGGCCATGGTCCGGATCGACCTTGTGATGGATCTCCTTGGTCGCCTTCCAGACCAGGAACAGGCCGCCGGCGATCAGGATCAGGTCGCGCCAGGAGAAGGCTTTGCCGAAGACGGAGAACACCGGCGTGGTCAGGGAGACGATGATCGCGACGGTTGAGAGCAAGCCAAGCCGCAGCACCAGCGCCAGGCCGATGCCGATGCGGCGGCCGCGTTCGCGCTGATGCTCGGGCAGCTTGTTCGTCAGGATCGAGATGAAGATCAGGTTGTCGATGCCAAGAACCACCTCCATGGCGATCAGTGCCCCGAGCGCCACCCAGACGGCGGGATCGACGGCAAGCGTCATCAGATAGTCCATGGTGTCTCCTGTTTTCAACGAAAAGGCGGGCGCCCGTCAGGGGCGTCCGCCGTCAACCTGAGCCCGACATGGATGTTCCTCCGCTTGCCCGCAAGGGTGGCAAGTCAACGTCGGCCACGAAAAAAGGGGCCTCGCGGCCCCTTTCAAGATCGTTTCGTGGCGGTGGCTTCAGGCGTTGGGCGCGCCGGTCTGCAGCTCCTGCAGGCGCTGCTGGAAGAGCTGCGCGAAGTCGATCGGCGGCACATAGAAGGGCGGGAAGCCGCCATTCTGCACGGCCTCGGCGATGATCTGCCGGGCGAAGGGAAAGAGCAGCCGGGCGCAGTCGATCACCAGAACGGGGTGGATATGCTCCTCGGGCACGTTGAGCAGCCTGAACACGCCGCCATAGCTCAGGTCGAAGGCAAACAGCGTCTCGCCGCCGAGCTCGGCCTTGCCCTCGAGCCGCAGCACGGTCTCGTAGTCGTTCTCGCCCAGGCCGTTGCTGGAGACGTTGACCTGCAGCGACATCTGCGGGCCCTGCTGGGCATCCTGTTGGCCGAGCGCGCGCGGCGCCTTGGGGTTCTCGAACGAGAAGTCCTTGGTGTACTGGATCAGCGCGCTCATGCTGGGCGCTAGGTCGGCTGCGGCGGCTCCATTGCCGTTCGGAATGTCATTGGCCATCGGCGCCACCATCGGTCTGCAAGCTGTCTTAGGGAAATCCCGGGCTGCACGAAGGCTCCCGGAACTGCGCACCGCGTTCCGGTGCAAGGCGGGCGTCGGCTATCATGGACGCCCGTGCGGCACAAGAAGCCCGCTTCACAAGCAGGGGGGTGGATGTTACGAGCCTTGATCACCATATGAGGCCAAGCCACGGCCAAATGCCCTTGCGGAACCTTTCTCGCGAGGAGCCGTTGGCGAAACGGTTCTCTGGAGCTCCGGATCAGGTTTCGATGCAAGATTTCGACATTAAGACCCTGTTCTTCCTGGCGCTTGCCGTCTTCGTCGCCTGGAAGCTCCGTTCGGTGCTCGGCCAGAAGACCGGCGGCGAGCAGCCGCCGGTCGATCCGTTCGCGCGCCGCGAAACGCCGCCGCTCCGCCCCGACCAGTCCGCGCCCGCCGACGGACGCCGAGATAACGTCATCCGCCTGCCCGGCGCCGCCGCCGATCCCGCAGCCCCCGCCATTCCGGCGGCCGAGCGCTGGAAGGGCATCGCGCCGGCGGATTCGCCCGTGATCGCGGGCATCGAGGCGGTGGTCAAACAGGAGCCGTCCTTCGATCCCCATGAGTTTCTCGGCGGCGCCAAGGCGGCTTATGAGACGATCGTGACCGCCTTTGCGCGCGGCGACCGCAAGATGCTGAAGGGCCTGCTCGCCAAGGAGGTCTATGACGGTTTCGAGATGGCGATCAGCGAGCGCGAGAAGCGCGGCGAGAAGGCCGAGAGCAATTTCGTTTCGATCGACAAGGCCCAGATGACGGCCGTGGACGTCAAGGGCAAGACCGCTCAGGTGACGATCGCCTTCGATTCGCAGCTCATCAACGTCGTTCGCGATGCTCAGGGCGTCGTGGTCGACGGCAGCGCCGAGGCGGTGTCGGAGGTCAACGACATCTGGACCTTCTCGCGCCAGCTCGGCAGCCGCGATCCGAACTGGCTGCTGGTTGCGACCGAATCCGCTGCGTGATCCGTGGCGTCGGCTCCGCGCTGGCGCTGCTGTCCGGCCTCGCGGCCATGACCGACAGTTCGGCTCAACAACCGCCTTTGCCGCCCGGCGCTCGCGCCGAGCGGCTTTTGTTTGAGGCCATCCCCGGCTGGCAGGCCGACGACCAGCGCGCGGCGCTGCGCATCTTCGCCAAAGGCTGCGCCGCCGATCCGCCATTGCGCAGCGGCGCGGCTATCCCTGCGGGCCTGACCCGCATCTGCGATCTCGCGGGGGGCCCCGAGCGTACCGGCCATGCCGACCGGGCGCTGGCGCGGCGCTTCTTCGAGACGCATTTCACCGCCTGGCGCATCCGTTCGGGCGAGGGCGCCACGGGCTTCATGACCGGCTATTTCGAGCCGGAGTTCGAGGGCTCGCTGACGCGCTCCGAGGCGTTCCCGACGCCGCTCTATGGCCGCCCTGCCGATCTCGTCACGCGCATGCCGGGCGACGACTGGCCCGGCCTCGACGCGAGCCTGACCTCCGCGCGGCGCACGCCGGCCGGCCTCGAACCTTTCCCCGACCGCACGGGGATCGAGACCGGCGCGCTCGACGGCCAGAACCTTGAAATCCTCTGGATGCGCGATCCGGTCGATCGCTTCGTCCTGCAGGTCCAGGGCTCGGGCCGCATCCGACTGCCTGATGGCAGAGTGACAAGGCTGGTCTATGCCGGCCGCAACGGCCACGCCTACACCTCGCTCGGCCGCGTGCTCTCCCAGCGCGAGGCGATCCCGCCGGCCGAGATGACGATGGACAGGCTGATCGCGAGGCTGAAGGCCGATGCCGGTTTCGCCCGCGATCTGATCCGCCTCAATCGCTCCTTCGTCTTCTTTGCGAGGCGCGACGACCTCCCCCCGGAGTCCGGGCCGATCGGCGGGGCGGGACTGCCGCTGACACCATTGCGCTCGATCGCCATCGACCGCGCGATCTGGCCCTATGGCCTGCCGGTCTGGATCGACGCGACCATTCCCGGCCAAGATGACGGCAGGACGGAGCGGCTGGCGAGGCTGATGATCGCGCAGGATACGGGTTCCGCCATCCTCGGCCCGGCCCGGATGGACCTGTTCGTGGGCTCGGGCGCGAGAGCCGGCCACCGCGCCGGGCTGATCCGGCACGCGGTCGATTTCGTCGTGCTCTGGCCGCGCGGGGACGGGCCGTGAGCCTGCGGCGCAGGGGCAAGGTGCTGACGGCGGCCGATATCGCGCTCTGGCGCGAGGTGGCGCGCTCGGTCAAGCCGCTGCCGGGCCGCGCGCCGGTCCCGCCCGACGAGCCTGCGCCCTCGCCGCAGGTGGCTGCCGAGCAGGCCGCGCCAGTCGCGATCCTGCCTCCGCCGGCGCGGCCGACGCTCTCGAAACCCGCCGCCCCGCCGCTCGCTCCGCTGGAGCGCCGCCTGCGCTCCCAGCTCCGGCGCGGCCAGCAATCGGTCGAGGCGGTGATCGATCTGCACGGCATGCGCCAGGACGAAGCTCACCACGCTTTGCGCGCCTTCCTCCGGCGCGAGCAGGCGCGCGGCTGCAAGCTCGCTCTGGTGGTCACCGGCAAGGGCGCGGCGGGTCTGGGCGCGGCCGGCGATGCGCTCTTCGGCGAGGAGCGCGGCGTGCTGAAGCGCAGCGTGCCGCACTGGCTGCGCCTGCCCGATCTTCGACCGCTGGTGGTGGGCTTCGAGGAGGCCGAGCAGCGCCATGGCGGTTCGGGTGCGCTCTATATCCGCCTGCGCCGCAGCCGCGAGCTGTGAGTCGATGACGCCGTTCGGCCAGCGCGTGCGGGACTTGCGGGCCCAGCGCGGCGTCACGCTGGCGCAGATGGCCGAGGTGCTCGGCGTGACGCCGGCCTATCTCTCGGCGCTGGAGCACGGCAAGCGCGGTCGGCCGACCTTCACGCTGATCCAGGGCGTGATCCATGTGCTCGGCGTGATCTGGGACGAGGCCGACGAGCTGGTTCGGCTGGCCGATCTTTCGCATCCGCGAGTCGTCGTCGACACCGCAGGGCTGGAGCCCGAGGCGACCCTGCTCGCCAACCGCCTCGCCCGCGAAATCGGCGCACTTGAGCCCGACACGCTGCAACGCCTCTGCGCCGTGCTGGACGAGGCCGCGGCGGCGCGCGCCGTCGCCGATAAGCCGGCTTGACCCCGCGATAGGCTGATGCGACACGCCGCCCAGCCCATTTCTATTTCATCAGCAAGTCCGGACCGCCCATGACCAGCTCGCGCACCGACGTCCTCGCCCTCGGCAACGCCATCGTCGACGTCATCGCCTCGGCGGAAGAGGACTTCCTCGCTGCGCACGGCCTGACAAAGGGCGCGATGGCGCTGATCGACGAGCCCCGCGCCGAGGCGCTCTACCGGGCGATGGGGCCGGGCAAGGTGATCTCGGGCGGCTCGGCCGCTAACACCATCGCCGGTCTCGCCTCCTTCGGGGGCAAGGGCGCGTTCATCGGCAAGGTCAAGGACGACGAACTCGGCCGGCTCTACCGCCACGATCTGACCTCGCTCGGCGTCGCCTTCGACACGGCCTTCGCCACGGAAGGCCCCGCCACGGCGCGCTCCTTCATCATCGTCACGCCCGATGGCGAGCGCACCATGAACACCTATCTCGGCGCCTGCCAGGGGCTCTCCGTTGCCGATGTCGATGCGAAAGCCGTCGAGAACGCCAACATCATCTATCTCGAGGGCTATCTCTGGGATCCGCCGGCGGCCAAGGACGCCTTCCGCAAGGCTTCAGAGATTGCCCACAAGGCCGGCGGCAAGGTCGCGATCACCCTGTCGGATTCCTTCTGCGTCGACCGCTACCGCGACGAGTTCGTCGGCCTGGTGCGCAACCGCATGGTGGACATCGTCTTCGCCAACGAGCACGAGCTGAAAAGCCTGTATCAGGCGGCATCCTTCGACGAGGCGCTGGCGGCGCTGCGGGCCGAGAACATCCTCGCCGTGGTGACGCGCTCGGAGAAAGGCGCGCTGGCCGTGACGCCGGACGGCATCGTCGAGGAGCCGGTGTTTCCGGTCGAGCGCGTCGTCGACGCCACCGGCGCGGGCGACCTGTTTGCGGCCGGCTTCCTGTTCGGGCTGACCTCGAACCGCGAGGTCCGTGATTCGCTCAGGCTCGGCGCGCTGGCGGCGGCCGAGATCATCAGCCATGTCGGGGCAAGGCCGGATGTGAGCCTGAAGACGCTGGCTGGGAATGAAGGGCTGCTGTGAGGCACTACCTCCTCTTCCCTTCTCCCGGATGGGAGAAGGTGGCCCGGAGGGCCGGATGAGGGCCTGCCTTTGCAGTGTTAAGAAGCAACGGTTCCGTCTCGTTTCAATTTGCAGCGGCGGTCGCTCACCCCTGCCCCTCTCCCATCCGGGAGAGGGGTTCCCCGCGTGTCGGCATGCGGCCGCGTTTCATCCTCCGCCCGCTTTCCAGCGTCGGTTTGATCATCGGGGGCTGGCGGAGCGCCGCGAGGCGCGAGGTATCAATCCGCATCCGTTGAGCCAGGATGCGGCGCGGCGGGATTGAGCCACCCGTCGCACGCCCCGTGGCGCTCCGCCTTCG
>JBKJSB010000241.1:0-6421 GCA_046593015.1 Allobosea sp. | reverse complement strand
ACGTTCAGCGCCTCGAACAGGCTGAAATGCTGAAACACCATCGCCACGCCACTGGCCCGCGCCGCCCGAGGCTCGCCCGGCGCATAATCCGCACCGCGCAGCCGCATCTTGCCGCTGTCAGGCTTCACCAGACCGTAGATCATCTTGACCAGCGTCGATTTGCCGGCGCCGTTCTCGCCGAGCAGGGCATGGATTTCGCCCGGCCGGACGCCGAGCGAGATGTCCTCATTCGCCTTCACGCCCGGAAAGCTCTTGGAGATGTGCGAGAGCGCGAGGCGGGTCGGCGTCATGATCGGCTCGTCTCTCCCCGCCCGGTTGCGTTCGCGGCTGAGGCCGCCGGCTCCTTGCCGCCAAGCAAGCTCCGCACCAGCTCGGCCGCCGTCAAGGCGGCGATCACCGCCGGCCGCTTGTCGTCCACATCCCCGCCGCCGATCGGACAGGTGAGCAGGGAAAGCGCCTCGCGCCGACCACCAGAGCGCAGGAAACCTGCCTCGAAGCGCGCGCGCTTGGTGACCGAGCCGATCATGCCGACGTAAGTCCCGTCGCGACGTTGGAGCGCTGCTTCCGTCAGCCGATAGTCGAGCGCATGGCTGTGGCTGAGGATCACGAAGGCGGCCCTCGCAGGCGCGCTCTCGACCGCCTCCACCGGATCGACCATGCGGATGCAGGTGATCGCTGTGGGCAGGCCATCCGTGACGCCGTCGCGATCGTCGATCAGCGACGTCGCGAAGGGCAGGGGGGCAAGCGCCTGAGCCAGGGCCCGGCCGGTATGGCCCGCGCCGAAGATCAGGACGGCAGGGCGCAGGGCGGCTTCGGCCTTCTCGCGCGCGACCAGCATCGCGAGATCGGCGGCCGTCGCCCGCCGTAGCGAGACTGAGACCCGCCCGCCGCAGCACTGCCCCATTTGCGGGCCGAGCGGGATGTCGAGGCTGCGCGTTGTCTCGCCGCCAGCCAGCATTTCGCGGGCGACGTCGATGCAATGAAATTCGAGCTGTCCGCCGCCGATCGTGCCGGCGATGGCGGAGGCGCTGACGGCCATGGTCGCGCCGGCCTCGCGGGGGGTGGAGCCGGAGGCGCGGGTAAGGGTGACGAGAACGACGCCGTCCGTCAGATGACGGTTGAGGAAGGGGGAAAGGGAGCTCATCGCCACACCAGGCGAAGTGACGCGAAACCGTCAGACGAGGCACAACGGCACTCCCTCCCCCCGCTTGCGGTGGGGAGGGTCGGGGTGGGGGGGAGAGTCCAGGCCGTCGCTTTACGGCAGACGATGAGCCTCTTCCTGCACGCCCCCCCATCCCTAACCCTTCCCCACCGCAAGCGGGGGGAAGGGAATCTGTCGAAGCTCGGCCTGCTGTTTTCGAACATCATCAGGCGGCTCCCGCCTCCTTTTGCACCCGCTCCACCGCCTCAAGCACCCGCTCCGGCGTCGCCGGCGCGTCGAGCCTCGGGCATACCCTGTGCCCGCCCACGCTCGCGACCGCGTCCGACAGCGCGTGCAACACCGAAATCGCCAGCATCAGCGGCGGCTCGGCGACGGCCTTCGAGCGGTGGATCGTCGGCTCGCGATTGGGCGCGTTCTCCAGCAGATCGACGTTGAAGATGCGCGGCCGGTCTGACGCCACCGGGATCTTGTAGGTCGAGGGCGCATGCGTCTTCAGCACGCCCTTGGCATCCCAGACCAACTCCTCCGTGGTGAGCCATCCCATGCCCTGGATGAAGCCGCCCTCGATCTGGCCGATGTCGATCGCCGGGTTCAGCGAGGTTCCGCAGTCGTGCAGGATATCGACGCGCTCGACCTTGTATTCGCCGGTCAGCGTGTCGATCGCGACTTCAGCCGCCGCCGCACCATAGGCGAAGTAGTAGAACGGATGACCGCGCCCGGCCTTGCGGTCCCAGTGGATTTTGGGCGTGGCGTAGAAGCCCGTCGCCGAGAGCTGGATGCGCGCCATGTAGGCGAGCCGGACCAGTTCGGCGAAGGCGATCTCGCGGCTACCCACCGCGACACGGCCGGGCTTGAAGACGATCGCCTCGGGCTTTTCCTGCCAGTGCCGCGCCGCGAACGCGACCAGCCGCGCCTTGATTGTCTCGCAGGCGTCGAGCGCCGCCATGCCGTTCAGGTCGGAGCCGGACGATGCGGCCGTCGCCGAGGTGTTGGGCACTTTCCCGGTGGTGGTCGCGGTGATCTTGACCTGGTCTAGGCCGATGCCGAAGGCCTGTGCCGCGACCTGCGCCACCTTGACGTAAAGCCCCTGGCCCATCTCGGTGCCGCCATGGTTCAGCATGACCGTGCCGTCCGTATAGACATGCACCAGCGCACCGGCCTGATTGTACCAGGTCGCGGTGAAGGAGATGCCGAACTTGACCGGAGTCAGCGCGATGCCTCGCTTGATGACGGAACTCGCCGCGTTGAACGTGCGGATCGCCGCCTGCCGCGCCGCGTAGTCGCAGCGCTTTTCCAGCTCGGCCATGACCTCGCCGGCGATCATGTCCTCCACCGGTTGGTGATAGGGCGTCAGCACGCGGCCCTCGCCGCCATAGAGATTGCGCCGGCGCACCTCCAGCGGGTCGAGCCCGGTGGCGAAGGCGACCTCCTCGATGAAGCGCTCGGCCCCGACCATGCCCTGCGGCCCGCCGAAGCCACGGAAGGCGGTGTTCGAGACGGTGTTGGTGCGCAGCGGTTCCGAGCGAGCGCGCACAGCGGGGTAGAAATAACAATTGTCGGTGTGGAACAGGGCGCGGTCGGTCACCGGCCCCGAGAGGTCTGCGTTCCAGCCGCAGCGCGCGCCGAAGACCGTATCGACCGCGAGGATGCGGCCGCCATCGTCGAAGCCGATCTCGTAATCGACGATGAAATCGTGGCGCTTGCCGGTGATGACCATGTCGTCGTCGCGGTCGGGCCTGAGCTTGACGGGGCGCTTCAGCTTTCGGGCGCAGAGGGCGGCGATGCAGGCGAACAGGTTCGACTGCGTCTCCTTGCCGCCAAAGCCGCCGCCCATGCGCCGAATCTCGACCGTGACCGCATGCGAGCCGACGCCGAGCACGGCGGCGACCATGTGCTGGACTTCCGTGGGATGCTGGGTCGAGGAGAAGATCTGCATGTCCTCGTCCTCGCCCGGGATCGCGAGCGCGATCTGGCTTTCGAGGTAGAAATGGTCCTGTCCGCCGATCGCCATCGAGCCCTTTAACCGGCGTGGACTGGCAGCCATGGTGGCAGCGACGTCG
This sequence comes from Allobosea sp., assembly GCA_046593015.1. Classification (GTDB taxonomy): domain Bacteria; phylum Pseudomonadota; class Alphaproteobacteria; order Rhizobiales; family Beijerinckiaceae; genus Allobosea. The sequence continues at coordinate 3,199 of JBKJSB010000241.1, read as the reverse complement.
CCGCGCTCCAGCTTCAGCGGCTCGGTAACGAGGTCGCCCCCGGCGGCGCGCGCCGAGGCGACGTCGAGAACGGGCGGCTTCTCCTCATAGCTCGCCTTCGCCAGCAGCGCGGCGCGGCGGGCCTGGTCGCGCGTCTCCGCCACCACTGCGAACAGAGGCTGGCCGTGATGCAGGATGGTATCGGTCGTGAAGACCGGCTCGTCGTGCTTGTGCGTCGACGAGATGTCGTTGACGCCGGGGATGTCGGTGGCTGTCAGCACGGCGAGCACGCCGGGCGCGGTGCGGACGGCGTCGAGATCGAGGGAGACCAGCCGGCCATGGGCGATGGTGCTAAGGCCGAGATAGGCATGGGCGAGACCGGCCGGCTCGGCGAGGTCGTCGATGTAGAGCGCCTCGCCCGCGACATGTTTTTGCGCGGAATCGTGCCGGATCGCCGATCCGACCAGCGGCTGCGGAGGCGCGAGATCGAGCCGCTTGCGCGCGTCAGCCATGGTCGGCCTCCGCCAGCAGGCCCGCGACCCGCGTCGCTGTTTGCGCCTCCGTCGTCTCGATCAGGAAGCGTCGCAGCAGGTTACCCGCCACTTTCAGCCGGTAGCCGGCCGAGGCGCGCATGTCGGAGAGTGGGGTGAAATCGTCGGAGAGTGCGGCGATGGCGGCGGCGACCGCGTCTTCGGTCCAAGGCTGGCCGAGAAGACCTGCCTCCGCCGCCCCGGCGCGCCTGGGGATGCCCGCCATGCCGCCATAGGCGAGCCGGGCTTCGGTGACGATGCCGGCCTTATCCCTCCGGATCAGGAACGCGCCGCATAGGGCGGAAATATCCTCGTCGAAGCGCTTGCTGATCTTGGAGACGTGGAACAGCGCATCGGTTTCGAGCTTCGGAACGAGTATCGCCCCGACGAACTCGCCCCGCCGCCGGTCCTGCTTGCGATAGTCGAGGAAAAAGTCTTCCAGCGCGATCTCGCGGGACGCGTCGCCCCGGCGCAGCACCAGCTTCGCGCCGAGCGCGATCAGAACCGGGGGCAGATCGCCGATCGGAGAGCCGTTGGCGATGTTGCCGCCAATCGTGCCGGCATTGCGGACCTGCTCGCCGCCGAAGCGGCGCATCAACTCGTCGATATGCGGCGAGATCGCAGCCAGCGCGCGCCGGACATCGACATGGTTCGCCATCGCGCCAATGCGCAGATGGTCGCCATCATCGGCAATCATGCGCAGCGGCTCGATGCGGCCGAGAGAAATCACCGGGTCGAGCCGGCGCATCCCCTTTGTCACCCAGAGCCCGACATCGGTCGCGCCCGCGACGAGCGTGGCGTCCGGATGGGCGATGACGAGGTCCGCCAGCGCCTCCGTCGTCGCCGGCGCGAGGAAGCGTCGGCTTTTGCCGCCGAGCGACAGGGTCTCCGCATCTGCCAGCGCCCCAAGCATCGCGGCGACGCCCTTGCGATTCAGTGCGAAGCGATCCCGAGCCCGATCCGCCAGACGATACATAGCCTGCGCCGCCGCGATGATCGGCTGGTAGCCGGTGCAGCGGCAGAGATTGCCCGCCAACGCATCCTCGATCCGAGCGACGCCCGGCGCATCTTCGTTCAGCCAGAGCGCGAACAGCGACATCACGAAGCCCGGCGTGCAGAAGCCGCATTGCGAGCCGTGATGATCGACCAGCGCCTGCTGGACGGGATGAAGCGCGCCGTCCGCGCCTTTCAGATGCTCGACCGTCAGCAGATGGCATCCGTCCAGCGTGGCTAAGAAACGGATGCAGGCGTTGATCGCCTCGTAGCGCAGCGCGCCGCTGTCGATCCGGCCGATCACGACGGTGCAGGCCCCGCAGTCGCCCTCGGCGCAACCCTCCTTGCTGCCGGTCAGGCGCCGGTCGAGGCGCAGCCAGTCGAGCACCGTTAGCGTCGGATCGCAGGACGCGATCTCGATGCGTTCGTCGCCGAGATAGAAGCGCAGGGTTTCACGCATCAGGAGCAAGCTCCCCGACGCCAAAACCCTCCGCCGTCATCCTGGACAAGCGGCGCAGCCGCGCAGCTCCGGAATCCATCATCGAGCGCTGTCGTTCCTCTATGATGGATTCCGGCGCTCCGCTTCGCTCCAGCCAGGATGACGGCGGAGGGTATTGTCGATGGAAGAGCGCGACGAGCGACCGAACCCAAATCATGCCCGCAGATTAGGCATGTTCCACCCTTGGCCGGAAGCGCTGATTTGATGCAGAGATGACGCGGAATTGGGCCGGGTTTTTTACGCGATGAGCAAAATAACCGCGATGAAAGCGATTCGTGGCCGCTTGCTGTGGTTCGTCCGCGATCCGTGGACGGAAGGCGACAGGGCGCATCGTTATGTCGAGGACGGCCTGCTCGTCATCGAGAACGGGCTGGTCAAGACGGCGGGCGAGGCTGCCGACCTGCTGCGAACCCTGCCGGCCGACGCGGAGATCGTCGATCACCGGCCGCATCTGATCATGCCGGGCTTCATCGACGCGCATCTGCACATGCCGCAGACGCAGGTGATCGCCTCCTATGGCGCGCAGCTGATGGACTGGCTCAACACCTACACCTTCGTCGAGGAGCAGAAGCTGAGCCAGCAGGGCCATGCCGAGAAGCTCGCGCTCTTCCTGCTCGACGAGCTTATGGCCAACGGCACGACCACGGCGGTGATCTACTGCTCGGTCCATCCGCAATCGGTCGAGGCGCTGTTTTCGGAGTCCGAACGCCGCAATACCCGCATGCTCGCCGGCAAGGTGATGATGGACCGCAACGCGCCCGAGGCGCTGACCGATACGGCTGAAAGCAGCTACGCCGATTCCAAGGCGCTGATCGCGCGCTGGCATGGCCGGGGCCGGCAACTCTACGTCATCAGCCCGCGCTTCGTCGTGACGTCGACGCCCGAGCAGATGGAGGCGGCCGGCCGGCTCGCGGCCGAGCATCCCGATTGCCATGTCCAGACCCATATCAACGAAAATCGGGCCGAGATCGCGCTCGCCAACGAACTCTATCCCGAGCCGGGCGACTATGCCGGCATCTACCAGCATTATGGCCTGCTCGGCTCTAAAAGCCTGCTCGGCCACTGCATCCACATGACCGACCGCGAATGGCGGCGCTTCGCCGAGAGCGGCACCGTCGCCGTGTTTTGCCCAACCTCGAACCTGTTCCTTGGGTCCGGCCTGTTCGACTGGGCGCGTGCGCGGGCGGAAGGCGTGCCC
>JBKJSB010000225.1:0-17125 GCA_046593015.1 Allobosea sp. | reverse complement strand
AGGTCAGCATTTCGAGGATATAAGGCCCCTTCCCCGACCGGGCATGCTCGATGGCGCGTTCGGAGGCTTCCAGCACCAGACGCACGTCCATGCCATCGACCTGCTCGCCGGGAATGCCGAAACTGGCGCCGCGCAGCGACAGATCGGTGGTCGCCGAGGCGCGCTCGATCGAGGTGCCCATGGCGTATTTGTTGTTCTCGATGATGTAGACGACCGGCAGGCTCCAGAGCTTGGCCATGTTGAAGCTCTCATAGACCTGGCCCTGATTGGCCGCGCCGTCGCCGAAATAGGCCATCGAGACCCGGCCGTCCTCGCGATACCAATTGGCGAAGCCCAGGCCCGCCCCAAGCGAAACCTGCGCGCCGACGATGCCATGGCCGCCATAGAAGTTCTTCTCGCGGGAGAACATGTGCATCGAGCCGCCCTTGCCGCGCGAATAGCCGCCGCGGCGCCCGGTCAGTTCCGCCATCACGCCGCGCGATTCCATGCCGCAGGCGAGCATGTGGCCGTGGTCGCGATAGCCGGTGATGACCTGATCGCCCTCTTTCGACGCCATCTGCATGCCGATGACGACTGCTTCCTGGCCGATATAGAGGTGGCAGAAGCCGCCGATCAGGCCCATGCCGTACATCTGGCCGGCCTTTTCCTCGAAGCGGCGGATCAGCAGCATCTCGCGATAGGCGTGAAGCTCCTCCTCCTTGCTGAAGACCGGCATGTTGCTCAGCGTCTTGCCGGCGGCCTTCGTCGCCGACTTGGCGGCGGACTTCGCCGTCGACTTGGCCGTCGATTTGGCCGCCGGGGCCTTGGCTGGGGCGGGGGCTTTTGTCTTGCGCGCGGCAATGGCCATCGGCGGTCCTCCAGAGAACATCGCCTTTGGTTGTAGAGGATCGCAAAACCCTTGGCGAGTAAGCCATCTCGCAATGCAGCATCGCGCAAGATGCTGATAAAATTAAGGTTCTTGTAATTAACTCGATTCGAGTTAATCGACGCGGATGGGACGATTGGCCGGCATGAAGCGGTCGGCTCAGCGTCCCATCAGGATGACGTCGTTCTTGTGGATGCGGCCGAGCGTGCTGCGGGCCTGCTCCTCGAGCAGATCGCGATCGACGGATTCGTCGCGCACCAGCGTCAGCCTTTGCTCCCAGAGCTTGCGCTCGGCAGTCAGTCCGGCGAGCTCGGCCTCCTGGATCGCCAGCGCATCCTTGAGTTCGCCCCGCGCCTCCAGCCCGCGCGCGCCGTGCTGGGCATGGAACAGGAAATACGACACCGCCGCGCCCGAGACGAGGTAGAGCGCCAGCGTGATGACGATCGAGCGGATGCCGCGACGGATGACCATGCCGACATGGTGGCGCGGCTTGGTTTCCACGGCGTTAACGAATGGCCCGGCGGCGGCGCGATTTCGGGGTTCGCTGAGGCTGTGCGCTGCGGCGCTGGGCCGCAAGCGCTGCGAAGCGGTTGACCGCGCCCGCCCACCTGCCTATGTGAGCGCCCCAGTGAGGGCGGGTAGCTCAGTGGTAGAGCACGTGACTTTTAATCATGTGGTCGTGGGTTCGATACCCACCCCGCTCACCACGCCGCCGGCCAGATAGCGACGAACCGCGTCAGCCCAGCCGCCGCACGACTGCGCCGCCGGGAGCCATGCGCCCTCGAACAGCGCCTCGTGGCATGCCGTAAACCCCGCCTCCATCGCCAAAGCCCTGGCCGGCCGCTCCGTCGTGAAAGGGCTCGAGCTGCCAGCAGCGATACCGGTTCCATTCGTCCGCGCTCTGTGCGTCGGAGCAGCGCGACCATTGCGAGCGTTGCCAGAAGGCATTGGCGGGCGCCGGCGCTGCAAGGGCCACGAGCAGACCAAGCGTCGCGGCGGCATATCTCGGCATGCGACTGTGTTTCACCTCGGCTCCCTGGTCCGCTCCACCCAGGATCGAAGAACGACCAGAAATCTAACGATTCCTTAAATTATCGCTCTATCCGACGTCACAGGTGACGCCGACATGTGATTCGCAGGCTCGAACGTCGCCTTTTACGTTTTTTTGCTGAACCAAATGCCCGGCCCGGCGTTGTCCCAGCATACCGCATCATGCGGATGTCATCAGGAGGACACCATGCTCAAGCGCAATCTCGCGATCTCCACGATCGGCTTTTCCATGCTGGCCGCGACCGCCATCGCCCAGACCAGCGCCCCAACTCCGAGCGCCCCCTCGGCGACGACTGCTCCCTCGACCGCAGCCCCGGTTGCGGCGAAAGACAGCTCGCAGAACCTTGCTATGCCCGGCAAGTGGCGCGCCTCGAAACTGATGGGCGTCGATATCTACGGCCCTGACCAGAAGAAGATCGGCGACGTCACCGAAGTCGTCTTCGACAAGACCGGCATGATCGAGACCGTGACGGTCGGCGTCGGCGGCTTCCTCGGCATCGGCGCGAAGGATGTCGCGATCCCGTTCGGCCAGATCACCTGGAGCGATCAGCCGATGGCCGCCGCCGCCCCGGGGCCTGCTCCCGCCGGTGGCACGGCTTCGACGTCGACGACGGCCACTCCGGCCGCTCCGGCCGCGATGGCTCCGAAGGCCCCCAACATGTATCCCGACCACGGCATGGTCACCATGACCAAGGAGCAGCTCACCTCGGCTCCGGCCGTGAGCTTCACCGGCAGCTAAGCCTCGATAGCCGATAGAATCCGGCTCTTCTGGCCCGCCCTCTTCGGAGGGCGGGTCTTTTTGCGGCAGACGATCAGACTGCCGCCGACATCGCAGCCATGACGGCCGGAATCGCCTCGGGCAGATCGTCGGCGATCAGCCCGATGCCGAGCGCCTCCCCAGCCAACCCATGCAGATGCACGGCCGCGCAGGCAGCCTCGAAAGCCGGCATGCCCTGGGCCAGCAGCCCGGCGATCAGGCCGGCCAGCACGTCGCCGGAACCAGCTGTCGCCAAAGCGGCCGAACCGGTCGTGTTGATTGCGGCGATGCCATCTGGACCCGCGATGACGGTGTCGGGCCCCTTCAGCACAATGACGCAGCCGGAGAGCCGCGCCGCCTGCCGGGCGCGGTCGAGCTTCGATGCGGAGCCGGAGCCCAACGCCTCACCGAACAGGCGCTGGAACTCGCCCTCATGCGGCGTCAGCACGCACGGCGCGCCTCTGCGTTCGGCCATGCGCGCCAGTTGCCCGACCCGTCCCGACAAGCGCGTCAGCGCGTCGGCATCGAGAACAGCCGGAACGGGCGACCGAAGCACAGCCATCGTTGCCGCGCGGCCGGCTGCATCGAGGCCAAGCGCCGGCCCGACGACGATCGCCGCCGGACGACGATCGACAAGCAGCGCCGCGAGAACCGCATCATCGGCATAGCTTCGCTGCATCACGGCGTTAGGTCCCTGTGCGGCGTGGGCCGCCAGCGCATCGGGCCGGCAAGCGATGGTGACGAGCCCTGCGCCGATCCTGAGCGCGGCGCGCGCGGAGAGCCGGGGCGCGCCGACCCCGTCGAGGCCGCCGGCGACGACGAGAACCGCACCGCGTCGAAATTTGTGGGTCTCGGCGGCATGCGAAGGAAAACTGGTCCGCCAGAGCGCGGCATCGTTGCGAAAGGCTGTCGGCGTGATGTCGCCCGGACCGAAGGCGATCTCGGGCGAAATCCCGATATCGGCGAGCGTGACGACGCCGCACAGCGCGCGTCCGGGGTAGAGCAGATGGCCTGGCTTCAGCCGGAAGAAGGTCACGGTCTCGGCGGCCTTGATCACCGGGCCTGCAGCCTGCCCGCTGTCGCCCGAAAGCCCGCTGGGCACGTCGACCGCCACGACCGGCTGTCCGGCGGCGTTGATGCGGCCGACCAGCAGCGCGGCATCACCGGAGATCGGCCGGTTCAGCCCGGCTCCATACAAGGCATCGACGACCAAGGCGTGCTCGCGGGGCTCCACCACTCCGAGCGCTTCGACCGGACCAGGCCAGCGCGCGGCGGCGGCGACAGCGTCTCCACGAAGTGCATCGCGATCGCCGTCCAGCGCCAGCGTCACACGCAGACCCCGCTCGCGCAGCAGCCTCGCCGCGACAAAGCCGTCGCCGCCATTATGTCCAGGGCCGCAGATCACCAGCACGGGCTCGCCTGGCCGCAACCGCCGGCTCACCGCGTCGGCGACGGCCCGGCCGGCGCGCTCCATCAGCGTCGCGCCCGTGGTTCCGTCGGCGATCGCGGCACGGTCGGCCGCCGCCATCTCCGCGACGCTGAGCAGCGCCGATCGATTGTGGTCATGACTTTGCACGCGCTCATCATCGGAGAGGCGAAGGCGCCGGGCAAGCGGACGCTGCAACACGCCAATTGATTATAATAAGTGCAAATGCATAGTTTATATGCTGTTTATTGCCCTTTCATCGGGCTGCGACACGGTTTCTTCCGCATGGCGAGGCGCATGCGCCGATGCTATGAGCAAAGTGCGGATGCAAATCCGACGGATTGAAAAGCTGGTCCGGCTCATGCAAGGCGGGCCGATGATCCGTGGCGAAGGGCGCAAGGAAGCCCCGACCCAAGTCAACACGCAAGGGAGGCCGGTCGGCGCATGAAAAAGATCGAAGCGATCATCAAGCCGTTCAAGCTGGACGAGGTGAAGGAGGCGCTTCAGGAGGTCGGCCTGCAGGGCATCACCGTGCTGGAGGCCAAGGGCTTCGGCCGCCAGAAGGGCCACACCGAGCTTTATCGCGGCGCCGAATACGTCGTCGATTTCCTGCCGAAGGTGAAGATCGAGATCGTGCTCGCCGACGAGATGGTCGAAGGCGCGATCGAAGCGATCAAGAAGGCGGCCCAGACGGGACGCATCGGCGATGGCAAGATTTTTGTATCGTCGATTGAGGGGGCGATACGCATCCGTACCGGCGAAACCGGCACGGACGCGATCTGAGGCGTTTTCCCTGCCCGAGAGATGCGCGTCCCGGCGGTTTGGAAGACCCCGCGGATCGAGTGAATTTGAGAAACTGCTTGCGAGAGGAATGCTGAGATGAAGAGCGCCAAAGAAGTCCTCAAGGCGATCAAGGACAACGACGTCAAATATGTGGACTTCCGCTTCACCGACCCGCGCGGCAAGTGGCAGCATGTGACCTTCGACGTCACGATGATCGACGAGGACATCTTCGCCGAAGGCACCATGTTCGACGGCTCCTCGATCGCCGGCTGGAAGGCGATCAACGAGTCCGACATGCTGCTGATGCCGGACCCGACGACGGCCTGCATGGACCCGTTCTTCTCGGCCGCGACCATGGTCATCACCTGCGACGTGCTCGAGCCGGCGACCGGCGAGCCCTATGGCCGCGATCCGCGCGGCATGGCCAAGAAGGCCGAGGCCTATCTCAAGTCGACCGGCATCGGCGACACGGTCTATGTCGGCCCCGAGGCTGAATTCTTCGTCTTCGACGACGTCAAGATCGCGGCCGACCCCTACAACACGGGCTTCAAGCTCGACAACGTCGAGCTGCCGACCAACGGCATGACCGAGTATGAGGGCGGCAATCTCGGCCACCGCATCGCGACCAAGGGCGGCTATTTCCCCGTTCCGCCGCAGGACTCCGCCCAGGACATGCGCGGCGAGATGCTGGCGGCCATGGCCGCGATGGGCGCCAAGGTCGAGAAGCACCACCACGAGGTCGCCTCGGCCCAGCACGAGCTTGGCCTGAAGTTCGACACCCTGACCCTGATGGCCGACACCATGCAGGTCTACAAATACGCGATCCACAACGTCGCGCAGAGCTACGGCAAGACCGCGACCTTCATGCCCAAGCCGATCTACGGCGACAACGGCTCCGGCATGCACGTCCACCAGTCGATCTGGAAGAACGGCAAGCCGATCATGGCCGGCAACAAATACGCCGACCTGTCGCAGGAGTGCCTGTGGTACATCGGCGGCATCATCAAGCACGCCAAGTCCCTGAACGCCTTCACCAACCCGTCGACGAACTCCTACAAGCGCCTCGTCCCGGGCTATGAGGCCCCGGTGCTGCTCGCCTATTCGGCGCGCAACCGCTCGGCCTCCTGCCGCATCCCGTGGACGACCTCGCCCAAGGCCAAGCGCGTCGAGGTCCGCTTCCCCGATCCGATGGCGAACCCCTATCTCGCCTTCGCGGCCATGCTGATGGCCGGGCTGGACGGCATCATCAACAAGATCGATCCGGGCCCGGCGATGGACAAGGATCTCTACGACCTGCCGCCGCGCGAGCTGAAGAAGATCCCGACCGTCTGCGGTTCGCTGCGCGAGGCGCTGGAGAACCTCAAGAAGGACAACGCCTATCTCAAGGCCGGCGGCGTCTTCAACGACGACTTCATCGAAAGCTATATCGAGCTCAAGATGCAGGATGTGATGCGTTACGAGATGACGCCGCATCCGGTCGAGTTCGCGATGTACTACTCGTACTGAGCTTCCTCCCGACCGCGAATGGTTCGCGGTCCACCTTCCAACCGGGGCGGAAACGCCCCGGTTTTTTTATGCCGGCGAGGCCGTATCACGCTACCGCGGAACCCTGCTGGTCGCCTGTCAGCAACCCGCGATAGGCCTCGACCGTCCGTGCGACATGGCGCTGCGTCGTCAGCGGATCGGCCCAATAGCGGCGATAGGCCTGCGCGCCCATGGCGGCGGCCACGCCGTCATCCTTAAGGCGAGTCAGCGCGGCGGCGAGGCCGGCCGCATCGCCGCCATCGACCAGGATGCCGTCCTGCCCGTCCGCGATCCAGCTCGCCGGCCCGGTCGTGCGCGCCAGCACCACCGGCACGCCGAGCGAGCGCGCCTCGGCGATGACCAGCGGTCCCGGCTCGTACCAGAGCGAGGGCAGCACCAGGCAGCGCGCCTTGGCGATCTCCTCGAACACCATCTCGGCCGAGACCCAGCCGCGGATATCGGCGGCCGGATTGGCCTGCGCGATCGCATCGGTCAGCGGCCCTTCGCCGACGAAGCGCACAGGCACCCCGGCCCGTGCCGCCGCGGCAGACAGGATGTCGGGCGCCTTTTCCTGCGTGAACCGCCCGAGGAACAGCGCATGGCGATTGGCCGCGACATCGACCGGCGGCTGCCGCCCGGCTTCCATCATGTTCTCGACAACAACATGGCGAGCATGTTTCGGCAGGAACGGCGCGGCGAAGTCGCGCGCGAAATCGCTGACATGAATGAAGAGCGGCGCGCGCAGGCTGCGCATCGCCTCGTCCGAGCGCCATTGCCGCGCCACGCGGACGAGCTTGTGGATATAGGAGGCGCGGTCGCAGTTCGAGCCGGCGCAACCGGCAGACATCGGTTTTTGCCGGCAAGGTGCGCCGGCCTTGAAATCGAAATAGCCGCCGGTGGGGCAAAACGAGAAATAGTCGTGCATCGTCACCGCGACCGGAAGTCCGCTCTCGCCCGCCGCAGCCAGCGCCGCCGGGCTGAACGCCTTGGTCCATTGGTGGAGATGCACCAGCGTCCCGGAATTCGGCTGGCGCGCCAATAGATCGGTCAGGAAGGCGTGGGCCGGCGCGTTCCAGATGCCCTGGCGGGCGGCTGCGATCCTGCTGCCGACCTTCCAGATCTCCTCGCCGGGGAACATCGCGATCTCGATGCGCGGATGGCTCAGCCGGCCGGAGACCGGGCCGATCGCGCAGGCAAAGACGATATCGACGCCAGCCTCGGCCAGCCCGCGCGCACTCTCGATGGCGACCTTTGCGGCTCCGCCGTTGACGGAGCCGAAATCGCTGATGATGACGCAACGCATGGGCCTCTCCTGCGCCGGGGAGGTTAGGCCGCAAAGGTTGATTTTTCGTCGGAAAGGGCCTGTCGCGTCAGCGCAAGGCGAGCAGGCTCAGGCCAATGACGGATAGCAGCGCGACAATCCCCCAGACCCAGCGCGTCAACGGCGTTTGCGCCAGACGGAGCTGGTCGAGACGACCAAGTTCCTCATAACCGAAGGATTCGCCGGCAAGACGCGCCGTGCGTTCGAGACCCGCAACCCTGATACCTGGAACCGACGAGCGCAACGCCACGATACTCTCCCCTTGCGGCAAGCCTAGCGCATGAAGAGCCAGGACGGAAAGCCTGCCAGCCATGCCACTTTCGCCCATCATGCTGAACGAAGACTGAATCGGCGTCGCACGCTTTGTGAGTGCGTGGTCGCATGCGGGGATGACGCTGATGCGACGTGGAGGTCAGGCCTCAGGCTGCCTGCCCGGCGCGGGTCAGCAGGCTGGAGTCGCCATAGGAGTAGAAGCGATATTCCTCCGCGATGGCATGGGCATAGGCGCGTTTCATGATGTCGAGTCCGCTGAAGGCCGAGACCAGCATGAACAGGGTCGAGCGTGGCAGATGGAAATTGGTCATCAGCAGGTCGACCGCGCGGAAGCGATAGCCGGGCGTGATGAAGATCGCGGTGTCGCCGCAAAACGGCCCGATGACGCCGTCATCGCCAGTCGCGCTTTCGAGCAACCGCAGCGAGGTCGTCCCGACCGCGACGATGCGCCCGCCCTGTGCCCTGACCGCGTTGAGCGCGCCTGCCGTCGCCACCGAGACTGTTCCGGTCTCCGCATGCATGCGGTGCTCGCTGGTGTCGGCGGCTTTCACCGGCAGGAACGTGCCCGCCCCGACATGCAGCGTGACGAAATGGCGCGTGACGCCGCGCGCCTCCAGCGCCGCAACGAGTTCAGGCGTGAAATGCAGGCCGGCGGTCGGCGCGGCCACCGCCCCGTCCTCGCGCGCATAAAGCGTCTGGTAGTCGATCGCGTCGGCCGCATCGGTCGGCCGTTTGCCGGCTATATAAGGCGGCAGCGGCAATTCTCCGAGGCTGGCGATGGCCTCGTCCAGAGCCGGGCCGGAGAGCGCAAAGCGCAATTCAACCTCGCCGCCCTCGCCTTTCGCGACGACGACGGCTTCGAGCCGGCCAAGCTCGCAGACGTTCGAGGCGGCTTCGTCGCCGAAGAGCACCGTTTCGCCGAGAGCGAGCTTCTTGGCCGGCCGCGCGAAGGCGAGCCAGCGATCGGCCGCCTCGCGCTTGTGCAGCATGATTTCGATGCGGGCCGAGGTCTCGCCCCTGAACCGGCGTCCGCGCAGACGCGAGGGGATGACCCGCGTATCGTTGAGCACCAGCGCATCGCCCGGCCGCAGCAGCGCAACGAGGTCGCGCACGCCGCGATCCTCAAAGGGCTCAGCCGCGTCGGGGCTGACGACGAGCAGACGCGCCGCATCGCGCGGGCTTGCGGGCCTCAGCGCGATGCGGTCTTCGGGAAGGTCGAAATCGAAGAGATCGACATTCACAGATCCGGCTCAGGCCGAGTCTGCACCAATGTCGGCCATCACCTTCATCGAGACGATGGAGTCAGGATCGCGCACAGGTTCGCCGCGCTTGATGCGGTCGACGTTCTCCATGCCTTCGACGACCTCGCCCCAGACGGTGTATTGCTTGTTGAGGAAGCTGGCGTCCTCGAAGACGATGAAGAACTGGCTGTTGGCCGAGTTCGGGTTCTGCGAGCGGGCCATCGAGCAGATGCCGCGCACATGCGGCTCGGCGTTGAACTCGGCCTTGAGGTCGGGCAGATCGGAGCCGCCGGTGCCGGTGCCATGCGGGCAGCCGACCTGCGCCATGAAGCCGTCGATGACGCGGTGAAAGACGATGCCGTCATAAAAGCCCTGGCGCGACAGCACCTTGAGCCGCTCGGCATGGGCCGGCGCGAGGTCGGGGCGCAGCTTGATGACCACCTTGCCCTTGGTGGTTTCCATGACGAGGGTGTTTTCCGGGTCGAGCGACATCAGGTCGGCCTTTCATTGGACGGCGCGCGGCCGTGGAAGCGGATGGTGAAGGGTCGCCCCGCGATAGCCGCTCCGAAGCGCGACGACAACCTCAGAGGCGCGCAATCGCGCACTGCGTCGAGCACGGAGGCGGTGAAACGCTGCTGCAGAGCGGGGTCGGCCCGGCCGGCGCCCCAGGTCACGCGCGGCTGGCCGAAGATGCTGCCATCGCGCCGCAGGCTGAAGCGCACGGTCGCCATCGCGCCGGCATTGAGGCCGTCCATGGCGGGCGGGCTCCAGCAGCGGCGGATCGCAGGCGCGATCTCGTCGATCCGGTCGACCTCGCCGGCGAGGCTGCGGCTGGTCGGCGAGACCGAGCCGCTCAGCCCCGGATCGACGCCCGGGACCGGGCGCGGCAGGACCGGCCGAGACGGGCTGTCGCCGAAGCGCCCGCCGACGCCGGGCACATAGCGCTGGCCCGAGGGCGGCGGCAGCACCGGGTTCTGGGAGCCGGACGGCGGCGGCAGCACGGGATTCTGCGAGCCCGACGCCGGCGGCGGGCCAAGTCCTTGCGTGTCCTGCGCCACAGCCCCGCCCGTCAGGGCAAGCCCGACGAGCAGCGTTGCAAGGCGCCGGAAGGCCATGACTCGTGGCTTACTTCGCGTCCGACTGCAGGCGCATGCGGACGATCTTGTCGGGCATGGTGACCTTGTCGGCGCCCGGAGCCTGCTTCTTGATCTTGCGTACCGCCTCCATGCCGGAAACGACCTCGCCGAACAGGGTGTATTGCCCGGTCAGCCCACCGCAGCCTTCATAACAGATGAAGAACTGCGAATTGGCCGAGTCGGGCGAGTTCGAGCGCGCCATGCCGACCGAGCCGACCTTGTAGGGAGTCGGGGTAAATTCTGCCGGCAGATTCGGGAGATCCGATTTTCCAGCACCCGTTCCGGTTGGGTCGCCGGTCTGCGCCATGAAGCCGTCGATGACGCGATGGAACACGATGCCGTCGTAGAACCCCCTCTGCGTCAGGGCCTTGATCTGAGCGACATGCTTGGGCGCGAGATCGGGCCGCAGGCGGATCGTCACCGGGCCGTCCTTGGTGTCGAGAATCAGCGTGTTCTGCGGGTCGGGAGCCTGTGCGTGGGCCGCACCGAGCGCGGCCGCAAGGGCAAGGATGGCGATGGATGAGCGCAGCATGGGATTGTCTCCTGCCTGCCGGTGGATTCGACAGGTCTCGATGGCTGTTTTGGTAGCGGCATCCTTGAGCGCGAACAAGGCGCTCCCATGGCGCGCCCAGAACAATGTTGCACCGCACAAGTGCAGCGGAGAATAAATTTGCAAAAACATCAGGCTTTGGCTGCCTAAAGTGGTGACAGGCCTGTCACAATCCGCTAATCATTTGGCGCTGGGCACGCTCGGTTCGACTTTGAGCGCCGCGGACCAGGTCTCGGGAGGAACAAACGCCCGCATAGTATATGAGTCGCGCACATCCGATGCGCGCCGATACTGCGGTAAAAACAGACTTCAAGGGCAAGGCTTCGGCCTTGCCTTTTTGTTTTGCGATTTGGTCGCCGTAACCGACCGCAAAACTAGAGATCGAACGTCGCCCAGATATACCAGACCAGCGCAAAGACGAGGCCCGCGATCACCGAAGTGATCAGCGCCACCTTGAGCATGCGCGGCGCGGCGGGTGCGCCCGGATCGGTTCCTTGGGTCACGTCTCCGGCTTCCGCCTGGCTGCGGACGCCGAAGGGCAGCACGGCGAAGAGCACCGTCCACCAGATCACGAAATAGACGGCGAGCCCGCCCGCGACGGTCATGGCTTTTCGCCCGCCGCCGGCTCGCCCGCCAGCGCGATGCAGGCAAACGCCACGCGCGCCTCCGTCGGCACGCCAAATCGCGCCGTGTGCCGCGCCGGCAGACCGCCGGGGAAGTGCCGGACATATTCGGCGTTGCAGGCGGCGTAGTCGGCCGGGTCGGTGATCAGCATGGTCATCTGGACGACGCGGTCGAGCGAACTGCCGGCTTCGGACAGAATCGTCGCCACTTTCGCCAGCGCGTTGCGCACCTCTTCGGCTGGCGTGTCACCGCGTCGAACGCCCCGCTCGGGATCATGCGGGGCCGAGTGGCCGGAGACGAAGATCAGGCCGCCGGCCCGCGTCGCCTCGCTGAAGGGCCGAGGCGAATCGACCGCCGGCTGGCCGAAGAAGTCGATCGGGTCGTCCACCATCGCGCTCACGCCTGTTCGAGCTCGACCAACGTCCCGCAGAAATCCTTAGGGTGCAGGAACAGCACCGGCTTGCCATGCGCTCCGATGCGCGGCTCCCCAGAGCCGAGCACGCGCGCGCCCTGCGCCTTCAGCTTGTCGCGGGCCGCCAGGATGTCATCGACCTCGTAGCAGATATGGTGGATGCCGCCGTCAGGATTGCGTTCGAGGAACTTGGCGACAGGCGAATCCGCGCCCATCGGTTCAAGCAATTCGATCTTGGTGTTTGGCAGTTCGACGAAGACGACAGTGACCCCATGCTCGGGCTGCGGCAGCGCCTGCGAGACGCGCGCGCCCAGCGTGTCGCGATAGAGCGCGGTCGAGGCGGCGAGGTCCTTCACGGCGATGGCGACGTGGTTGAGGCGTCCGATCATGGCAGCTCCGCTGATTGGGCAGTAGGCAGTAGGCATTAGGAAAGAAAAACAACGTCAGCGGAACGGTCAACACCAAGCCGACTGCCGACCGCCCATTGCCGACTGCCGTTCTACACCTCGATCACCAGCGCATGCACCAGCGGCTTCTTGCCCCACTCCTCGTTGACGGCGCTGCGCAGGCCGCGCTCCAGCGCGTTGCGCAGGGCCTCGGGGTCGCGCCGGCGGGCTTTTGGGATGTTGTCGAGCAGTTCGGAGACGGCGTCGGCGACGTATTCGTCGAAATCCGTGCCGTCGCGCGTACGTGGCGGCAGGCCGAGCACCGCGATCTCGGGATCGCCGGCGAGCCCGCCCTTCTCGTCGATTGCGACCGCGACCGAGATCATGCCGGCGAAGGAGAGCTTGCGGCGTTCGGAGATGGTCTTCTCCAGCGCATTCACCAGCAGCGTGCCATCCTGATAGAGCCGGCCGTGGTTGACCTCGTCGATCTTGCTCGCGCCATCTGGCCCGATCGCGACGACGTCACCATTGCCGGCGCGCACCACGGTCTTGACGCCCAGGCCTCGCGCGAAGGTTGCGTGCTCGGAGAGATGCAGATCCTCGCCATGGGCCGGGATCACGATCCTGGGCTTCAGCCAGCCATAGAGCCGCGCCATCTCCTCGCGCCGCGGATGGCCCGAGACATGGACCAGATGGGTCCGGTCGGTGATGATCTCGACATTGTCGCGCGCCAGCGCGTTCTGGATCGCGCCGACCGCCTTCTCGTTGCCGGGAATCGTGCGCGAGGAGAAGATCACCCGGTCGCCGGGCGAAAGCGCGATCTCGGGATGGTCGTCGGATGCGATGCGCGAAAGCGCCGCGCGCGGCTCGCCCTGGCTGCCGGTGAGCAGCGCCACGACCTTGTCGCGCGGCAGGTAGCCATAGGTGTCGGCCGAGCGGAAGGCGGGGATGCCGTCGAGATAGCCGCATTCGCGCGCGACATCGATGACCCGGTCCATGGCGCGGCCGACCACGACGACCTCGCGACCATCGGCCATGGCGGCCTCGGCCACGGCCTTCAGGCGCGCGACGTTGGAGGCGAAGGTGGTGACCGCGACGCGGCCCGGCGCCGAATGCACCAGCTCCTTGATCTTGGCGGCGACATCGGCCTCGCTCGGCGAAGTGCCGTCGCGCATCACGTTGGTCGAATCGCAGATCAGCGCCATCACGCCTTCTTCGCCGAGTTCGCGCAGCCGCTTCTCGTCGGTCGGCAGGCCGACCTGCGGTGTCGCGTCGATCTTCCAGTCGCCGGTATGGACGATGAGGCCGGCCGGCGTGCGAATGGCGAGCGCGTTCGATTCGGGGATCGAATGGGCGACCGGCACGAACTCGATGTCGAACGGACCGAGCGTGAAGCGCCCGCCCTGGTTGATCACGTTCATCGGTACTTTTGGCGCGCCCGGCTCCGATAGCCGACGCGTCGCCAGCAGGCCGGCGGCGAAGCGCGTGCAGTAGACCGGTGCGCGCAAGGACGGCCACAAGGCGGCCAGCGCGCCGATATGGTCCTCATGGGCGTGGGTGATGACGATGCCGAGCAGATTGGCGCGCTCGGCGATGATGTAGTTCAGGTCCGGCAGGATGATGTCGACGCCAGGCGCTTCGGGCCCGGCGAAGGAGAGCCCGCAATCAACCAGAATCCACTTCCGCCGACCCTCCGGCCCGAAGCCGTAGAGCGCGGCGTTCATGCCGATCTCGCCGAGGCCACCGAGGGGAACGAAGACGAGTTGGTCCGGGGAACGGGTCACGAAACATCCTGACTGAAACTAGGAAAAAGCGCCGTGGCGCAAAGGGCTGGCGGGAGCCCTACCACGCCGGGCGGCGGGTCTCCAGCACTACGAGAGCGGGCCCGGCGGGCCGAAATAGAGATCGCCAGCGTCGATCACGCGCCGTCCGTCCTCGGTGTCGAGCTCGAGCCGGCCCGAGGCGTCGAGCCCGACGAAGACGCCGCTGCGCGGCCCGTCGCCGAGCCGGATCGTGATCGTCTCGCGCAGGAAAGCCGCGCGCTCCAGCCATGCGGCCCGGATCGGCCCGAAGCCGCCGGGCCTCGACCACGCGGCGAAGCGCGAAACCCAGGCCTCGCTCAGCGCCGCCAGCATGACCTCGACGCTCGCGCCCGGTGCATGCGCGGCAAGCGCCGTTGCCGGATAGGGCGTGTCCAGCGGACAGGAGGCGATGTTGACGCCGAAACCGATGATCAGGTCGAGCCGCCCTGCCCGGCTTTCGCCCTCCAGCAACAGGCCGGCGGTCTTGGCGCGGCCGATGAGCAGGTCGTTAGGCCATTTCAGAGCGATACGCGGTCCCCTTCCCCCCGCTTGCGGTGGGGAAGGGTTAGGGATGGGGGGGCGTGCAGAATGCGGCTCGACAACAGCCGCCTCATATCGGCCTGGACTCTCCACCCCACCCCGACCCTCCCCACCGCAAGCGGGGGGAGGGAGAAGGCGAGAGGCCGCATCGTGAAGCGCCAGTCCCGCTACAAAGCCGAGTTGTGGCGCGAGCGCCGGCTCGCAGGGGTTCGTCAGCAGCAGGCTGGCGTAGAGGTTGCCCGGCGGAGAGCCCCAGACCCGGCCATGGCGGCCGCGTCCGGCGGTCTGCTCGCGCGCCACGATCCAGAGGCGTCCGTGGTCGCCATCACGCAGCGCGCGCCGCGCCTCCTCCATGGTCGAGCCGACCGCGTCGCGGACGATCAGCCGGTAGCCGGCGGCGCGAGCGGCATCGGAGAGCACGCGGCGTCAGAACAGCGACTTCGCCGCCGCCGCCGCCGAGTTGAACAGCGGCGCGGGCGCGAGCGAGAGCACCAGCACGAAGCCGGCCGAGACCAGCAGCACGGCGCGCACGCCGAGATCGCCTGTCTCGAAAGCGGGCTTGGCCTCGTCGAAATAGATGATCTTGACCAGCCGCAGATAGTAATAGGCCCCGACCACGCTGGTCACGACGCCGACGACCGCGAGCGTGTAGAGCTTGGCGTCGATCGCAGCCAGGAAGACGTAGAACTTCGCCCAGAACCCGGCGAGAGGCGGAATGCCGGCAAGCGAGAACATCATCATCGCCAGCGCGAACGCCATCCAGGGATTGGTCCGCGACAGCCCGGCGAGCTCGCCGATGTCCTCGACCGCCTGGCCGTCTCGTCGCATCATCAGCACGCAGGCGAAGGCGCCCAGCGTCGTGGCGAGATAGATCGCCATGTACACCATCACGCCCTGCACGCCGCCGGGCGTGCCAGCCGCGAGGCCGACCAGCGCGTAGCCCATATTGGCGATCGAGGAATAGGCCAGCAGCCGCTTGATATTGGTCTGCCCGATAGCCGCGAAAGCGCCCAGCGCCATTGAGGCGATCGAGATGAAGATCACGATCTGCTGCCATTCGTGCAGCGCGCCCGGAAACGCACCGACGAAGACGCGCACCGTCATCGCCATCGCCGCCATTTTCGGCGCGGCGGCGAAGAAGGCCGCGACCGGGGTCGGCGCGCCCTCATAGACGTCGGGCGTCCACATATGGAACGGCACGGCCGAGATCTTGAAGGCGAGGCCGGCGGCGATGAAGACGATGCCGAAGATCAGCCCGAGTCCCGGCTTGCCGCCCTGCACCGCAGCCGCGATGCCGGCATAGTTCACCGTGCCCGTAAAACCGTAGACCAGCGACGCGCCGTAGAGCAGCATGCCCGACGAGAGCGCGCCGAGGACGAAGTATTTCAGCCCGGCCTCGGTCGATTTCTGGTTGTCGCGATCGAAGGCGGCGACGACGTAGAGCGCCAGCGACTGCAGTTCGAGGCCGACATAGAGGCTGATCAGGTCGCTCGCCGAGATCATCATCATCATGCCGATCGTCGAGAGCACGATCAGGATCGGGAACTCGAAGCGCATCGAGCCGTCGCGGCGCAAGGCGTCCGACGAGAGCAGGATCGCGGCGGCTGCGCCCAGCAGCGTCAACACCTTCATGAAGCGCGCGAAACCGTCGGCGACGAAGCCGCCATTGAAGGTGACCTCGCGGCCAGTACCCGAAAGCACCAGCACCAGCGCCAGCGCAAACAGCGCGAGCGCCGCCCCCTCGAGCAGACGCGTCGAGCGCTCGCCCCGGATGGCGCCGAACAGCACCATGGCGATGGCGCCGAGCGCCAGGACGATCTCGGGCAGAGCCGGGCCGAGGGCGGGAACGGTCATGGTTTGGCGACCTTACTGGACAACCATCATCGCCGTTTTCGCGGCGGTGATGGCGGCCTGATAGTTCTTGATGAGGGCTTCGGTCGGCGCGGCGAAGGCGTCGAGGATGGTGCCGGGGCGCACGCCGTACCAGATCGTCAGCACGACCAGCGGGACGAGCGTCGCCATCTCGCGGCGGTTGAGGTCGGTAATGCCCTGAAGCTCCGGCTTGACCAGTTCGCCGAACATCACGCGGCGATAGAGCCAGAGCGCATAGGCTGCCGAGAGGATGACGCCCGAGGTCGCGATGAAGGCGACCCAGGGGTTGGCCTTGAACGCGCCCATCAGCGTCAAAAATTCGCCGACGAAGCCGGCTGTGCCCGGCAGCCCGACATTGGCCATGGTGAAGACCATGAAGATCACCGCATAGACCGGCATGCGGTTGACGAGCCCGCCATAGGCGGCGATCTCGCGGGTGTGCATCCGGTCATAGACCACGCCGACGCAGAGGAAGAGCGCGCCCGAGACCAGCCCGTGGCTGATCATCTGGAACATTGCGCCCTGGATGCCCTGCGCCGTCAGGGTGAACAGGCCCATGGTGA
>JBKJSB010000108.1:0-7429 GCA_046593015.1 Allobosea sp. | reverse complement strand
TAGTCCGTCCGAAGCTTCACCGCAGCAGCCATGGCGCGAATCCTCCTCGCGCCCATGGAATCAGCGAAACCGACCCCTGAAAAGACCCCGTGAGTCAGCCTCGATGCCCGTTGGTATGATAGCCCGGTCGCGCGCCCTGCGCACCCTTGACCAGTTCGTCATATGTCGCCGGCTTGTCCCGATAGGACCGGATCGACGGCCATTCCAACCGCAGCCACTGCGCGGCCTCGACCGCGATAATGACGCCGCCAACGACGGGAAGCCTTCGCGCCCCGAACTTCGCCAGCCATTTCGCGGCGCCCTTGGCCGTTTGCAGCTTCGATTTCGGATCGCCCGGATCCTGCTTCGGGATCTTCGGCGGCTCGTCGAGCGAAGGCCCGCGATTGTGCCCGATTCCCGCGGCGGCAGCGAGCGGCGCAAGCTCGATCGGCCCCAGATCGATCGGCCCGAGATCGAAAACCGGCCAGCCGCCTCCACCAGCCTCACCGTTCGTCCACTGCCCGCCGTCCGGGCTTCCCGGCGGCACGCGCGGCTGGTCTGGGTTGAACTCCTTCGTGCGGATCGCGAGATAGCGGTCGAGCGCCGCGATGAAGGCGTCGCCGGCGAGGCGCGAGCGCAGCCGCAGAGCGGCAAGCCGTAAGGCCGGGCTCGACCGGGGCGGGTGGAATTGGTGATGAGGTTTCTGCATCCGGCGCTGGTCTCCGCGGCGGATGCGGATACTAAGCGCGGATTCGGCGAGGGGGACGAGCCTGCAGCCAATCCCCGCTTAACGCCCGCCAGCGCGACTTAGCGGGGATTGGCTGCAGGCTCGGCGATCGGCAGCAGAATTACTCCCGCCTCTCCTAAGGCCAGACCAGCCGCACCTCGACCACAACCGGCTTCACCGCGCGGATGCGGGCGTCGGCCGAGCTGAACGGCCGGTCTCCCGAGATCGCGTCCATGGCGAGGAAGCCGGGCTCGGGCTCGAACCTCAGCGTCAGTTCGCAGCCGCCATCGGGTCTGGCGAGGCGGCCGCCCTTCCAGTCGCCGGCATGGCCGCCGCGATCCCAGCCGAAGCCGAGGATCTCGAAGGGCCTGCCATTGGCCGCCTCGACCTGCGCGAGACTCATGCCCTGCCGGATCGCCGGCTCCGCATCGGGAACGGCGATGCGCCAGGTCGCGCTTGGCGAAACGCTGATGGTCGCGGGCCTGATCCGCCTTGCGCTGTCATGCCAGAGGATTTCGATCCGCCGTTTCGGGTCCTTCGCGAAGACGATCGTGCCGGGCTCGGTCATGCCTTCGCCGACATCGATGGCGGCGCGCGTGACATTGGCCGCGCCAAACGCGGTGATCAGAGCCGCTTCGTTGGCGCTGCGGGAAAACGGACCCCGGCAGGCGAGGAGGTCGGGCTGCTGTGCGCCGGCTGCGAGCCCGGACGCGAGCGCTATGGCCAGGCCGGCGAGGATGGTCTTGTGCGCCATGGCGCTCGCTCCCGCAGAGGACGCCAAGCCTTCCCGCCCGGCATCATGCGGTCAAGCGGCAAAGCGTTCGGATTTACCCTTAACGAAGACATAAACCGTCTGCCGCAATCTCGCGCTTGTGCAGCGCACGATCTGCGCTAGCGTCGTTGTCGGCGGATCGTCCGCCCGTTGGCGCGCCCGCGATGACCGAACACCCGGCCCGGCAGTCCCTCGACCTCGCCCATGCCAGCAGCGCCGCAGCGCTCGGCGGCGTCGGCGATCTGCGCGTCAGGCTGTCCTTGCTCGGCGGGTTCTCGGTCAGCCTGAGCGGCGACAAGTCGACGGAACTGGTGATGTCGGCGGCGAGCACCGCGCGGTGCTCGCCTATCTCGCCATGCAACGAGCCCTGGGCGCGGATGACCTTCGGCTTCAGCCTGAGCACGGCGAGCCAGCACGAGCGGGCGCTGGCCGAATCGCAGGCCTGCCTGATGCTCAATCCGAGCTTTGCGCTGGCGCGGATGATCCATGGCTGGGTGCTGCTGCGCGCCGGCCGCTTCGACGAGGCCCTCAGCGAGACCTCGACCGCTTTACGCATGAGCCCGACCGACAGTTTTGCGGGCCTCTACACCGCGACGCACGGGCTGGCGCTGCTCGGCGCGCGGCGCTTTGCCGAGGCTCTGCCGTTCCTGCGCGCCTCGGTCGCGGCTTTCGCCGAGTATTCCAGGCACTACACACGCTAATCAGTTGCTGCGGCCATCTCGGCCTGCGCGAGGAGGCGGAGGATTTCATCCGGCGGCGCAACTATATCGGCCCGCCGATCCGGCTCAGCCTGCTTCGGAGCAACCTCGGCACCTTCGCCCACAGCGCGATCTTCCTCGAAGGACTCGAAAAGGCGGGCGTGTCGGAATAGCTGCCTACGCCGGAACGACGCAGGGGCCGAGGCCCGCCATCGCCTGCGCCTGACGCTCGTCGAAGGTCACGAGCGTAGCCCCATCGCCGAGCGCGATCGCGATGTGAAGCGCGTCGGGCGCCTGGAGCTTCAGCTCGAAGCGGCGGACGAGCCGCTCGCAGGCGGCGATGTCGCCGGGGGAGGTGAGGCGATGCACCGTCGAGCCGATGCGCCACCGATCGAAGCGCAGAAGCACACGCTCTGCCTCATTCTGGCCGAGTTCACGCTGGCGGACGAGCCTGGAGATGGCGGACGATACTTCAGCAGCGCCAAAGTCGCTGACGATCAAAGTCAATTCATTCGCGCCAAGCCAGATTTCCGCGCGGTCTGTCATCCGTTGTCGGACGAACAGACATACGATGAACGACGGATCAAGATAGGCCCTGCTCATTCAGGCTCTTCATCGCGCATCGCTCTGATGAATTTGCCGGAATCGATATCGACATAAGGCATCGTCGCGCGAAACGCCGCGAGATCGTCGAGATCAGCCTGTGTCATCGGTCTCGGTTCGGGCTGCGCCGCCATGACATGGACCGCCGGCTTGCCGTGGCGGGTGATCGTGACCGGCGCGCCGGTCATCGCCTCATCGACGAGCTTGGACAACTGGTCCTTGGCCTGCGCGAGTGTGTATGTCGCCATGATCACCTCCATTATGGCTATCGCTAGCCATAATAGTCCGTGGCGACGCTCTCGCCAAGCCTTTCACCCTTTCAGGCGATACTTCGCGAACCCGTCGCCGCCATCGCCTGCGGCCTCGGCCTTAAGGCCCTCGGGCAGTTTTCCTGCGGCCGCCGGCGAGGTGACGAAGGTGACATTGACGTTGGCGGGCAGGGGCGCGAGCGCCCAGTTTCCATCGGCCTTCGGCTCGATCGTCTTCTTCGCGAGGATATGGCGCACCACCACGTCGCGGTTGAGGTCGGGCGATTCCAGCACGATCGTCGTCCTGGTGCCGGGAAAATTGCCGCCGCCCGAAGCACGGTAGTTGTTGGTGGCGACGATGAACTCGGCCGCCTCGTCCATCGGCTTTCCGGCAAAGGCGAGATCGACGATCCGGCGCGCCTCGGGCGCGATCAGCTTGCCCTCGCCGTCATAGCGCGAGGCTTGCGTCACATCGATCTTGTAGGTCACGCCGTCGATCACGTCGAAATTAAAGGCCGGGAAGCCCGGATTGATCAGCGGCTGCTCCTCGGTCTTTGCCGGATCGATGCGGTTGAAGATGCCCGCCGAACGCTCCAGCCATTCGCGGACCTGCGCGCCGGTCACCTTCACGATCTGCAGCGTGTTGGGGTAGAGATAGATGTCGGCGATGTTCTTCAGCGCCAGCGGCCCGGCCGGAATATCGGTGAAGAAGGCCGGCCCAGAGCGCCCGCCGGATTTGAACGGCGCGGCGGCCGAGAGCACGGGCAGCGCCTTCCACTGCGTCTGCGCCATCAGCCCCTTTGCATAGGCGATCTGCGCATCGGCGACGATCTGGACGGACGGATCGTCCGCGACCAGTGCGAAGAAGCTGTTGATCGGGGAGGCGGTCGCGCCCACCGGCTCGCGCATGTAGGTCAGCGTCGCCTCGTGATCGGCCCTCACAGTCGCCAGAACGGCCGGCTCGACCACGGCCTTGGGCACGATCTTGCGGTCGGGCGTGCGCTCGAAGATCGGCTTGGGATCGACCTTGAAGCCGGCGATGCGCCAGCGCTCGCCGCGCTTCTCGAGCTCCAGATCGACGATGCCGAGATGGGAGCCCCAGAAACCCGGCTGGCAGGCCGGCTTGCCGTGCAGCGAGCCCTTGACGTTGTCGACGCCATTGATGCCGTCGAAGGCTTTTGCGCCTGGAAAGACCAGATGCTGGTGCCCGGTCAGGATCACGTCGATGCCGTCGAGCTTGGCCAGATGCAGCGCCGCGTTCTCCTCCATGCCGCGCCGCTCGCCCCCGGCGATGCCCGAATGGCACAGAGCCACGACGATGTCGGGCCCCGATGCGAGCAGCTCCGGCAGATGCTTGGCCGCCGCCTCGACGATGTCGATCGCCGTGAGCTTGCCGTCGAGATTGGCCTTGTCCCATTGCATGATCTGCGGCGGCACGAAGCCGATCACGCCGACCTTGACGACGTGCTTTGCGCCGGCCTCGTCCTCGAAGCTCTGCTCGAACAGCCGCCACGGGTCGACCAGCGGCTCGCCGCCGACCCGCGTGACGTTGGCGCAGACCATCGGGAACTCGGCCTTGGCCAGCCCAGTCTCCAGGAACTCCAGCCCGTAGTTGAACTCATGATTGCCGAGCGTGCCGCAGACATAGGGCAGCGCATTCATCGCGGCGATGATCGGATGCGTGTCGCCGAGCTTCAGCCCCTTCTTGTAGGCGATGTAGTCGCCCAGCGCCGAGCCCTGCAGGAAATCGCCATTGTCGAACAGCAGGCTGTTTTTCGCCTCGGCCTGTGCGGCCTTGATCAGCGTCGCGGTCTTGGCGAGTCCGACCGTGTCGTCGGCCGCGTCGCGGAAATAGTCGTAAGGCACGACGTTGACATGGAGGTCGGTGGTCTCAAGCACGCGCAGTTTGAGGCGCGCCGGGCTCTGCGCCAGGGCAGCGCCCGGGAGCGCGCTTGCCAGCGCCACGGCGCCCGCGCCCTTGAGCGTTGCGCGGCGGTTGAGAGTCTCACGCGGCATGGTCCGCTCCTGAACGTTTCTGGCAGGACGGCAGGCTAGCACTGCTGCGATGCCATGACACGAGGGAAGTCGACGATGATCCTGATCGGCCAATACGACTCGCCCTTCGTGCGCCGCGTCGCTATCGCGCTGCGGCTTTACGATCTGCCCTTCGAGCACCGCCCCTGGTCGATCTTCGGCGATGCGGACAAGATCGCGGCGCTGAACCCGCTGACGCGCGTGCCGACGATGGTGCTCGACGATGACGAGGTCCTGGTGGACAGCCCGAGCATGATCGACTTCATCGACAGCCTCGTCCCGGCCGAACGGGCCTTGTTCCCCCGCGAGGAACCGGCGCGCCGCCGGGCGGTCAGGATCGCGGCGCTGGCGACCGGCGTGTCCGACAAGGTTGCGAGCCTGTTCTACGAAGTGCGCCTGCGCGAGCCGGCCCATGTCTCGCAGTTCTGGGCCGGGCGCTGCCGCGGCCAGATCGCGGCCGGCCTCGACGAACTGGAGGAAGCCCGCGCGGCGCGCGGCGATGCCGACTGGTTCGGCGACAGGCTCGGACATGCGGACATCGCGGTGGCTTGCATGCTGCGCCATCTCGCCGAGGCGCATCCCGATCTCGCCGCCGGTCCCGGCCGACCGGGGCTCGCCGCCCATGCGGCGCGGCTGGAGGCGCTGCCGGTCTTCCGCGAGATCTCCCAGCCCTTCGTGCCGCCGGCCTGATCAGCCCACCCGGCTCACCCCTTCCATCCGCACGCGCCCGTCCGCGCCTTCGGTCCACGCCTTGATCGCGCCATCGGGCAGGCGCTTCGCCTTGACGACGAAGGCGGGCCCCGCGATCAGCGGGCTCAACCCCCGATAGTCGAGCCTGATCAGTTCGCCTCCCGACAGCGTCGCGATGATGTTGAGCAGCATCGTCGCCTGGATCGGCCCGTGCACCACGAGCCCGTCATAGCCTTCGTCAGTGGTGACATAGGGCGCATCGTAGTGGATGCGGTGGCCGTTGAAGGTGATCGCCGAATAACGGAACAGGAAGACCGGGCTGGTTTCGACCTCCCAGACGAGGTCGGCCGGCTGCGGCTGAGCCGGCTCGGGCGGCTTGATCGCTGCGCCGGGCGTCGCCGCTTCGCGATAGACGATGTTGTGCCGCTCGCGCAGCGCCACGCCGCGCGGCGAAACGATCTCATGGTCGACCGAAACGAAGCAGAGCGGCCCGGTGCGGCCCTCCTTGAAGCTGACGTCGCCGATGGTCGAGCGCCGCGTCACGAGATCGTCCTCGCGCAGCGGAGAGACCGTCTCGATCGTGCCGCCGGCCCACATCCGGCGCGGCAGCGGCACCGGCGGCAGGAACTCGCCCTTGGCGGCGTGCCCGTCGGTCCCGATAGCCCCCATCGGCGCGATCGGCGGTGCGAGGCACCAGTGCAGCGCAAGCGGCGCATCCCCGGCCGGGCAGGGGGCGAGATGCGGCGTGAAAGTGGCCGCGAAGCTCGCCATCAGGCGCGGCGTGATCAGGTCCGAGGCCTCTTCGGTCCGGCCGATCCAGGTTTTGAGCTTGCTGATGTCGACGTTCATAGGCAGTTTCTCTTTCATCAAGACGTGTAGCCCAGCCGCCGAAGTCCTGACGAGGACCCGCCTGCATCATCTGCGAATTCGCCGATCCATCTGCCGCGAGCAGAGGGCGCGGTTTCTGAACTGGCCTGATGCCGAACGACCGATCCCAGGAGCGGAACATGGCGCATTTCCAGGTCCAAAGCGGCAAAGCGCTGTTCGACAGCGAGAGCCAACTTCAGCGCTGGCCGTTCAACGCAAGCGGCTTCCGCCTCTTTGTCAACGGCGATGCCGGCAACGAACGGATTGGTCTTGCACCCGGTGCTGCTGTCACGTTGCAATTGGCTGGGATCGATCCGCGCAGCCCTCTCACCATCCGGTCCAGTGATCCCGGCGTCGCCGAGATCACTCCCGCCGGGAGCATCCGATCGGGCGCTCTCGACTTCACGCTGAAGGCCAAAGGCGCCGGGAAAGCAAAGCTGGAGGGCGTGGATGCGTCCAGCGCTGCAGTCGCCGGTCCGTTGGAAGTCGTCGTCGGCCCTGTCGCCAAGCATCCCGACTTGGCTGTCGATCTGATCGCCGACGTGCTCGCCGGCAACGACGCCTTGAAGATCCACGGCCTGCAGCGGATGCTGAACGACAATTTTGACAACGTTTTCGAGCAGCAGAACAAAAGTAATTATCACAACAGGTTCAAGAACAAGGCCTGCGGTATCGTCGCTAAGTTCCGCGGCAATCAGTGCCCGACTCAAAACTCTACGAGGGATAGCAGTACCTTGCGAGGCGGCGGGTCAGGAGCCTGAGGTTTGCGACGAGGATCCAGGCCTCGGCGCTGGCGATGGTTCTCTCGACG
>JBKJSB010000298.1:0-5402 GCA_046593015.1 Allobosea sp. | reverse complement strand
GACGACTGCGAGGAAGCGCGATTTCGCCCTGGTGGCCTCTTCCGCGACGATGCGGGCCTGCTCGGCGGCGCGTTGCCCGGCCGAGGCCTGGTCGAGCGCCTGGGCCAGCGCCGCCGTGCGCTGCGCGACCTTGTCCTCCAGCACGGCGCGGCTGTCCTGCAGGCGCTGCGCCATCAGGTTGAACTGCCGGCCGAGTTCCTCCAGCTCGTCGCCGGTGTCGATCGCGATGCGCTCGTCGAGCCGGCCTTCGCCGATCCGCGCCGCGCCTTCGCTCAGCGCGCGGACGGGTGCGACGAGCCGTCGGCTCAGCACGACGGCGCCGATCACCGCCAGCAGCAGCGCGGTGACCAGCACCGCGAGCGAGCGCAGGATCGAGGCGCGGATCGGCGCCAGCGCCTCGCTCTGGGGCAGATCGGCGACGACGAACCAGTCGAGATCGGGCACCGCCGCCAGCACGGACAGGACCGGGCGGCCCTCGATGTCATCGGTGGAGAGGCCCGGGGTGCGAGAACCGGTTGTTGCATCGCTTTCGGCATGGGCCTTCAGCAGCGGCGCGAGATCGGTATTGCGCAGGACGAAGCGCAGATCGGGATGGGCGATCAGCCGGCCGGAGCGCTCCACCGCATAGGCCCGCCCCGCCTGCCCGACCTTGAGCCGCGTCACCAGCTCGCGGATGAAGGTCAGGTTGACCGTGGCGAGCGCGACGCCGCTGCTGCCGGCGGAGCGCTTGGCAAGCCGAATGTAAGGCTCGGAGCCGCGCCTGAACTCGATCCTGCCATAGGCGGCTCCATCGCGCAGCGCGCCCTTGAAGAGGCCATCCTCCGACCAGTCCCGCCCCGAGCCGATGCTGTCGCGCTCCGAGCGCGACAGCGCGATCATTTCGCGGCCTCCCCGGTCGACCTGGCGCAAATCCGTGATGGCCGAGATCTGGCGCATCAGGCGCAGGCCGTCGAGCCGCGCCTCGTCGTTGGGCGATGCGCTCTGGCTGTCGACCGCGACCCAGTCGAGCTGCCTGACGATGTCGCCGACGAAATCGCCGATCCGCTGCGCCGCGGCCTGGGCCTGCTCCTGCTGGACCCTCACCACCAGCGCGCGCTGGTCGGAAAACGCGAAGATCGTGCCGACCAGACCGTTCAGTCCGAGCGCGAGCGCGATCGCCGAGGCGACGAAGATCGCATATTTGCGCGCCAGCGCGCCGCGCGGCCGCGAGCCGAACGCGCTCACGCGATGATCCGCGACGCGCGCACGCGCAGCGACAGCGGAATCGACAGGTTGAGCGAGGCCGCGACGCGCTCGTTGATCACGAGTTCGAAGGCGCGCGAGAACTGCACCGGCAGCTCCGAGATGATGGCGCCGCGAAAGATCAGGTCTACATAGCCGGCGACCATCTCGTCATTGTCGTTGCGCGCCCCGGTATAGGACATCAGTCCGCCATTGAGCGGGAAGGTCTCATAGCAATACATCGCCGGCATGCGATGCGCGGCGACGCCGGCGATGATCCTTTTGGCGCCGCGGAAGGTGAAGCTGTCGGGCGGAAAGAACAGGCCGGTCGAGGGCGTTCTCGCCAGTTCGTCGAGTACGGCGTCGATCCGCGCCAGATCCTCGATCGGCGCGCTGACGATCGAGACCCCGGCTTGCGCGGCATGCCGGCGCAGATGGTCCAGATAGGTCTCGCCGGCGGCCGGCGCGGTTGCCGGGTTGAAGATCACGCCGATCTGAGTCAGCGACGGCGCCAGCTCCTTCAACAGCTCGATCCACTTCGCCGCCAAGCCGGGTTCGTTGTTGCTGAAGCCGGTGGCGTTGCCGTCCGGACGCTCGAGCGAACGCACGAAGCCGCTCCCGACCGGATCCGAGGCGGTGGTGAACAGCACGGGAAGCGTCTTCGTGGCGGCCAGGACGGCGGCCGTCTCCGTGCTGGAGCCCGCCACGATCAGATCGGGGGCCAGTGCAACGGCCTCCGTGGCGGCCCGTTCGAGCGACCCCGGCTCGGCGGTGACGACCTTGAACTGGAAGTTCAGGTTCTTGCCTTCGACCCAGCCGCGCTGGGCAAGATGATGGCGCAGCGCGGCCATTCGCGTGACTGCGACCGGGTGGTCGAGCGGGATGCCGACGACGAAGGCGATCACCTTCTCGCGCTCGGCGGCGGCGAGCGGCGCGCGCCAGAACGGCAGCGATGCGATCGACAACAGGGCTGAACGGCGCAGCATGTCGGGGCCGGGACTACGTCGCGCCGGCGCGACGGCCGCGCTGGCAGGACGGTGACGGTGCCATGTTCCCGGCAGGGCGTCGAGAGCGCGGCGGGCCTCGATGTCGCAGCCGTCAGGCCGGCAGGGCCAGCCCTTGCATCCGTTCCAGCGCCGCAGCGACGTCGCCTGCGTTCAGCGCGACGCCGAAGCCGAAGCGCAGCACGTCGCCGCGATGGTCGGTGGCGATGCCAAGGCTGGCCAGCCCCGTCTCCAGCGCGCCGGCCAGCGGCGTGCGGAAGGCGAGGAAATTGCCATGCGCCGCGCTGTCGTGGAACGGCGTGATCAGGCGTCCGCTGGTCAGGTCGTCGCGCCCGAGCGCATCGAGCCCGGCGAGGAACTGCCGCATCAACGCCAGCGCATGATCGTGGATGATGGCGGCATCGAGCCCCTGTTCGCCGAGCCAGCCGAGCACGGCTTCCATCCGGTAGAGCCCCGACGGGTCGAAGGTCGCGCCGAGGAATCGCCCGCCATCCGCCGGATAGCCGATGCTGCTGCCGGCGGGCGCCGCCAGCGCGCCGAAGGCCGAGAACCAGCCGGTATCGCGCGGGCGCGGGCCGTAGCCCGGCGGGCAGTGCATGAAGCAGCAGCCCTCGCCTGACATGGCGTATTTGTAGCCGCCCGACAGGTAGAAGGCCCGGTCGGCGATGGAGGAGAGGTCGGTCGGCACAGCGAGGTAGCCGTGATAGCCGTCGATGGCCACGAACGTTTCGCGCGATGGGACCACTGCGACCAGCGCCGCGAGATCGCCCGTCGTCGCGCCAGAGGAGAACAGCACCTGGCTGATGAAGATCAGGTCGTGGCCGCCTTGCGCGATGGCCGCCGCCAGCCGCGCCCGCAAGGTCGCGAAAGGTTCGGCCGCGACCTCGTCGAGCGTGACGAGACCGTCCTCAGCCAGCCGGGTCAGCTGACGCCGTGCGGTGTGGAACTCGGCGCTGGTGACCAGCACGCGCGGCGCCCGGCCGTGCGGCAGGCAGGAGAGCAGCCGGCGCAGGAATTCGTGCGTGTTGGGCGCAAACGCGATCGTGGTGGGGTCGGATAGTTTGAGATGCGCCGCGATGCCGGCCTGCACGGCGGGGATCAGCTCGCCGAAGACGTCGTCCCATTTCTTGCCGGCGAATCTGGCCGCATCGCTCCAGGCTGCTGCCTGAGCCGCGATCGTGACGTCGGGCCAGTCGTGATGGCTGTGGGCGGCGAGGTTGATGCGCCCGGGCGCAGCGGCGCGAAAACGCGAAAAATGACCTGTCCAGTCGCCCATCACGCTGCCCCGTAGCTGAAACCCATCCGCGCCCTGACGGCGTCGGGCAGCGCCGGCAAATCGCGCCGGCTGAGCAGATAGGTCGAGAGGTGGAACAGGTCGATGAAGATGCGGTGCTTCTCGGCGGTGGCCTTGAGATAGCCATGGCCCGACGAGCCGCCGGTGCCCGGCCTGATGCCGATCATGCGCTCGACCATCAGCGCATGGCGCAAGCGCCAGAGCGTCAGGCTCTCGTCGATGTCCATCAGCGCCTGCAGCAGCCGGAACGGCAGTTGCAGCACCGGCATGTCGCGATAGAGCGAGATGAACAGGGCAGCCTCGATGGCGGGCGGCGACATGCGCCAGCTCGAGCTTGCGGCATCCGGCGCAAACAGCGCCTCGAAACGAAGCAGCGCCTTCTCGATCGCAGCCGCGTCCTGCCGGCGCTGTTCCTCCGGCAGCGAGGCGTCCGCGCCGACCTGGCCCGCGTCGCGCCGGAGCGCGTCGACCACGGCCGCGCGATAGCTTTCGCGGAAATTATAATCGCCCAGCGCCACGAAGGGCGTGCGCGCCAGCCAGCCGCCGAGCTGGGTCAGCAGCGAGACGTTGGCGTCGGCGTCGAGCTTGGCGCGGTCCTCCGGGGCGAGCCGCTCGCGCATGCTCTGCTCGTCGATGCGAAGCCGGCGCTCGTCATGCAGGCCGAGCCGGGCCTCGATCAGGCGGAACTGCACCGACTGGAAGCCCGAGGCCGGGGTCAGCAGGTCTCGGAAGTCGAGGAAGCCCGCCGGCGTCATCGTCTCCAGCACGTCGAGCTGGCCGACCAGCAGCTTCAGGATTTCGTGGATGCGGGCGAGCCCGGCGACGATGCGGCCGAGATGCTCGTCGGCGACCGTCTCGCTGGCGAAGTCGGCCTGGATGCGGTCGAGTTCGTGCAGGATCTGGCGGAACCAGAGCTCATAGGCCTGATGCACGATGATGAAGAGCATCTCGTCATGGGCGGGCGCGCCCGCCCTGTCGCTCTCCGGAGCCTGGCAGGAGAGCAGCCGATCGACCTGGAGATAGTCGCCATAGGACAATCTGCGCGCCGCATTCGCCATCATCGCCGTCCCACTGTCGAGGCCGAATTGCTTCAAGCTTAAAATAATGCTCCCGCCCCGACAAGCGGCGGCGATAACGCGCCGCTCGCGACCTCGTGACGCCGCCACGGGCCTTGCCGCCTTGCGACCCCTGACAGGCTCTGTCGGAACTGTCGGCGATGGCAGGCGGTGGAACGCAGCCGGGACCGGCGCGTTGGCGCGGAGGCGAGAGTTTTCCGTCAGGCATCGCAAGACGGTTCGGCGGCGTGACGAGGACATTGTGATGCGGCAGAATGTGATCACCAGGGCCGATGCAGTCGCAGCCGGAACGCTCTATCGTTTTGAGACGCTCCAGGACTGGCGTCGGCAGGTCTCCGATCTCTACGCAGCCCTGCGCGGCCTGCCGCCCGAAAAGGGCTTCAGACATTGGCGCGGCGTGCGCGACCGGCTGTTTCGCGAGCATGCGCAATCGCCGCTCGCCGCGACGCGCCGGAGCCAGTTTTCCGGCATCAGCTACTACCCCTACGATCCGGCCCTGCGTTTCGAGGTCGACCTCAGGCCGGCGCATGGCCGCGAGACGATCCGCGTCGAAGCCGGCAAGGACGGGCTGATGACGCTGCTGCCCTATGCGATCACCCAAGGGCTCGAAGGCCCGCTCGGCAGGGAGCTGACGCTCTACTGGATCGAAGCCTATGGCGGCGGCACCTTCCTGCCCTTCGGCGATGCGAGCAATGGCGAGGAGACCTTCTCGGGCGGGCGCTATCTGCTCGACACGATCAAGAGCGCCGATCTCGGCGCGACGCGTGGCGGCAAGACGATCCTCGACTTCAATTTTTCCTATTATCC
>JBKJSB010000226.1:0-7472 GCA_046593015.1 Allobosea sp. | reverse complement strand
CTCGAATACTACACCGGCCCTGTCTACGAGGTCGAACTCACCTTCCCTGTCACCAACGAGGATGGACAGATCGTGCGCTTCGGCTCGGTCGCCGGCGGTGGTCGCTATGACGGGTTGGTCGGGCGCTTCCGGCCCGAGCCCGTGCCGGCGACCGGCTTCTCGATCGGCGTCTCGCGGCTCTATTCCGCGTTGAAGGCGGTGAAATCGCCGATCGTCGATGCGAAGGCCGAGTTACCCCTCGTCGTCGTCACGGCGATGGACAACAAGTCGCCAGAGCACATGCCCGCCTATCAGGCGATGGTCTCGGAACTCCGCAAGGCGACGGACGACGCCGGAAAGCCGCTGCTGCGCGCCGATCTCTATCTCGGCTCGTCGAGCTTCAACGCCCAGATGAAATATGCCGACAAGCGCAATGCGATCTGCGCGGTGATCCAGGGCTCGTCGGAGCGGGATGCGGGGACCGTCATCGTCAAGGATCTGATCCTCGGTGCGGAACTCGCGGCGGCGGGACGCGAGGTCAAGGATTCCGCGCAGCACAAGGAGCGGCAGGCGCAGGCGCAGTTTGCGGTGCCGGTGGCGGAGTTGGTCGAGGGCGTGCGGCGGGTGCTGGAGCGGCATCGGTGAGGCTCTTCCCCTCCCCCTGGTGGGGAGGGGATAGGGGTGGGGGGCGAACGACCGGGCGAGCCCAAGCGAAGTCGAGCCCTGTCGTTCGCCCCCCACCCCCGCCTCCGCTTCGCTCGGCGGACCCTCCCCACGAGGGGGAGGGGGACGATTCACCCAGTTCCCTAAAAACCGTCGAAAATCCTCTTCACCGCTGCTAGGACAGCGCGCTCAACAGGATGAACCGCCTTGCCCGCATCGCGCGCCAGCATCGAGACCGTGACCGCGCTCCTCTCAGGCGAGGGCTATGCGCTGGCCGAGCCGGCGATCCTGCAGCCGGCCGATGTCTTTCTCGACCTGTCGGGCGAGGATATCCGCCGGCGCATCTTCATGACGCAGGACGCCGAGGGCAAGGACTGGTGCCTGCGGCCGGAATACACCATCCCCGTGGCGCTGGCGCATATCGCCTCGGGCGCGACGGAGCCGGCGGCCTATTGCTATTGCGGCCCGGTTTTTCGGATGCGCGCCGGAGAACCGGGCGAATTCACGCAGGCGGGGCTGGAATCCTTCGGCCGCGACGATCTGTCCGCCAGCGATGCCGAGATCATGGCCCTGACCATCGAGGCGGCGTCAGTGCTGGGCTTGCCCGCTCCGCGCATCGTCATGGGCGACGTCGCGATCCTGAATGCGGTGCTGGACGCGCTGTCGGTTCCCCATGGCGCGCGTCGCCGGCTGATGCGCGCGGTCGTGCAGGGCAGGGGGGCCGATGCGGTCGAAGCGCTGGCCCCGGTCGCCGCCGAGGGCGAGGCCGCCCATGCCGGCCTGCTCAAGGCGCTGGAGGGGCAGGACCCCAAGGCGGCAAAAGCCTTTGTCGAGGATGTGCTCTCGATCGCCGGTATCGCGGCAGTGGGCGGGCGCAGCCCCGGCGACATCGCCGAGCGCTTTCTGGCGCGGGCCGCCGAGCGCGAGAACCCGGTCAACGCCGAGACGCGGGCGTTGCTCGGCGACATCCTCGCCATCTCGGGCGATCCCGATACGGCCTCGGCCGCCCTGCGCGCGCTGGCAGGCACCGCCGCGCTCGATCTCGCCCGCGAACTCGACGCGTTCGACGAGCGCACCGGCTTCCTCGCCGTGCGCGGCGTCGATGTCAGCCAGATTGCGTTCTCGGCCGGCTTCGCCCGCAATCTCGACTACTACACCGGCTTCATCTTCGAGCTGCACGACCCCGCGCGCAGCGACGCCAAACCGGTCGCCGGCGGCGGACGCTATGACGGCGTGCTCGGCCGGCTCGGCGCGGCGCAGCCGACGCCCGCCGTCGGCGCTTCGCTCTGGCTCGACCGGCTGACGGGAGCCGCCTCATGACGACCCCTAGCGACGCCCCGCTGGTCATCGCCGTCCCGTCCAAGGGCCGGCTGCAGGAAAACGCCACCGCCTTCTTCGGCCGCGCCGGGCTGAAATTCGTGCAGTCGCGCGGCGAGCGCGAGTATCGCGGCGCGATCGCCGGGCTGGAAGGGGCCGAGGTCGCCTTCCTCTCGGCCTCCGAGATCGTGGCGCAGCTTGCCTCCGGCAAGGCGCATCTCGGCGTCACCGGCGAGGATCTGGTGCGCGAGCAGGTCGCGGACGCCGACAATGCGGTTGAGATGCTGACGCCGCTCGGCTTCGGCCAGGCCAATGTCGTCGTCGCGGTGCCCCAGGCCTGGATCGACGTCCGGACCATGGCCGATCTCGACGACGTCGCCTCGCTGATGCGGGTAGGCCAAGGCCGCAAGCTGCGCGTCGCGACGAAATATGTGAACCTGACCCGGCGCTTCTTCGCGCAGCATGGGCTCAACGACTACCGCATCGTCGAGAGCCTGGGCGCGACCGAGGGCGCGCCGGCCGCCGGCACGGCCGAGATCGTCGTCGACATCACCACCACCGGCTCGACGCTGGCGGCCAACGCGCTGAAGGTGCTCGACGACGGCGTGATGCTGGCGTCCGAGGCCAATCTCGTCGCCTCGGTCAATGCCGACTGGAGCGAGACGGCGCGCCGGGCGGCCAACGCCATCCTGTCGCGCATCGCCGCCGAGGAAGAGGCCCGCACGGTGCGCGAAATCCGCGCCACTCTGACCGAGACGGGCGAGACGCTTTCTGAGATCGTCGCCAGTGTCGGGGCGCGCATGCCCTTCGGCCCGGCGATCGCGGGCGCGCCCGCGACGATCCATTGTCCGGAGAAGGCGGTCTTCGCGCTGGTCGCGCGCCTGGCGCAGGCCGGCGCCGACGACGTCACTGTGTCCGCGCCGGCCTACGTCTTCCGGCGCGAGAACCCGCTGCTGGCCAGGCTTCTGGCCCGGATCGGCAGCGCCGGCTGACAAAAACCGAGACCGCTCCGGGGGGAAGCGGCCTCGCATGGTGCGGCCTGTCCAGGGGGGAACGGCAGGCCGCCGGTCTCGTCATGTCGCCGACGTTTCAACGACTACCCGCAACTCAGACGGGTGGATCCGGCGGCTGCGAATATTTTCAGCGCCGGCTGCCAGCATCAGACCTGCCATCCGGTCGGCCATCTCTTGGGCACGATTTGGGCCGATGGCTTGCGTTCAGGGTTGATCCGTTAACGATAGCGCTCTACGCGCTGTCTCTCGGGACAAACCGCGCGCCCGTTTTTGCCGATGAGTGCAGGTAGGATGATGATGAACCGACGCTTTTGCCTCGCCGCTGCCTTCGCCACGTTCGCCGCCACGACGCTGGTCGTCACCGACGCATCGGCGCAGCGCCGCCAGCAGATGCCCTCGCGCGAGGAACTCGGGACGCCCGCGCCAGCGCCGATTCCGCAGCAGGAAAAGAATTTTCCGCTCGGGGCCGCCTGGAGCGTCTCGACGCTGAACGGCAAGTCGGTCGCCAGCATGCGTGCGACGCTTCTCGTCGACGCTAATCTGCGCGGCACGGGCTTTGGCGGCTGCAACACCTTCTCGGCCTCGGCCTATCCGCTGCGCCAGCAGGGTTTCGCCGTCGGCCCGCTCGCCTTGACCAAGCGCGCCTGCGACAAGGAGATCTCGGGCTTCGAGCGCAACTATCTCACGGCGCTGCGCGGTGCGCGCAAATGGGATCTGGTTCAGGGCCGGCTGGTGATCTCGACCGCGCTCGGCGATCTGGTCTTCGAGCGCGCGCTTTAGCGCGCCGCCCCGGTCAGGCCGGAACAGTCGCGGCCTTCGGGCTGAAGGTCCCGTCCGCATTCGGCTCCATCGTGATGATCGCGTCGTGCATCTCGCGCAGGGTCGAGCGGTGGCCGATGGAGACGACCTTCGTGTCTGGCAGTCCGGTGCGGATGGTTTCGTAGATCTCGCCCTCGAGCTTTTCGTCGAGCGAGGCGGTCGCCTCGTCGAGCAGAAGCCAGTTCGGCTTGGCCAGCAGGGCGCGCGCCACCGCCAGCCGCTGCTGCTCGCCGCCCGAGAGCCGCTGGCCCCAGAGATCGACCTCGTCGAGCCGTTCCGCGAGGTGGCCGAGCCTGACCTTGTCCATCGCATCGCGCAGCGCCGCGTCGTCGAAGGCGTTTTCCTCGGCCGGATAGGCCAGCGCGGCGCGCAAGGAGCCCTGCGGCAGATAGGGCCGCTGCGGCAGCAGCATCACTTCCGCATCGTGGGGAATGCCGACCTTGCCTTCGCCGAAGGGCCAGATGCCGGCGATGGCGCGAAACAGCGTCGATTTGCCTGAGCCTGACGGCCCGACCAGCAGCGTCGCCCGCGCCCCGCCGAGCGCCAGCCCGTCCGCCCGCACGATCGGCTTGCCGTTGGGCAGCGTCAGGGTCGCGCCGTCGATGGTGAGGCTTTCGCCGGGCCGGCGCGCGCGATCGACGCCGCCATCCTGCGATTCCTGCGCCTGCTGGATCGCCGCCTCGAACGAGGTCAGGCGGTTGATCGAGGCGAGGTAGGAGGCGATCGACTGGTAGCTGTTGATGATGAAGGAGAGCGCCGTCTCGACGCGCCCGAAGGCCGAGGAGGTCTGCGTCAGCGTGCCGAGCTGGAACTCCTTGGCGAAGTAGCCCGGGGCCAGCAGCAGGAACGGGATGACGACGTTGGCCTGGTTGTAGGACAGGGTGAAGCTGGTGATCTTCAGCTTGCGCCACATGAGGTCGTAGAAATTCCGCACGATGGCGCGGAAGCGCTGGCCGAGATGGGCCAGTTCCGCCGTCTCGCCGCGCATCGAGGCGATCTGCTCGGAATATTCGCGCATGCGCGCCATCGAGAAGCGGAAATCGGCCTCGCGCTTCTCCTGCTCGAATTCGAGCGGGATCAGGTAGCGGCCGATCAGATGGGTGATCCAGGTCGCCAGCGCCGCATAGAGGAACGTCGCCCAGAAGATGAAGCCGGGAATGACGATCTCGGTGCCGGGGATGCGGATCGTCACCGGCAGCGACCACAGGATGATCGCGAACGAAACCAGCGTCGAGATCTGCGTCAGCAGCGTCAGCGAGAAGGCGTAGGTCTGGTTCAGGAAGGCGCGGGTGTCCTCGGCGATGCGCTGGTCGGGGTTGTCGGCGGTGCCGGCGAGCGACATGCGGTAATGCGCACCCGCGGAGAGCCAGCGCCGGTTGTAGTCGGCCGCCATGTATTCGCGCCAGCGGATCAGCAGCACGCTGTTGGCGACGATCTCGATCAGGTTCGTCACCACCGAGATCGTCGCCCAGACGCCGAACACCCAGATGAGCTGGTACCAGAATGCCGAAATATCGTAGTTCTGCAGCGCGTTGTAGAAGTCGCGGTAGAAGAAATTCAGCCGGAGCGCGATGCCGACCTGTGCCTGGTTGAGCACGATCAGGAAGACCAGCAGCCCCACGGCCGAGTGGCCGAGGCTGACGCTGAACTTGCCCAGCGGCCAGAAATTCAGCGTCGAGCGTTCCTCGGCGAGGAAATAGGGCGAGGCGATGCGGGCGATGCGCTGCACCACCGGCGCGAAGGAGATCGCATAGATCAGGGTGCCGAAGACCGCGACCGTGGTCGGCAGGCTGGCCGGCGGGGCGACCGCGCTCCAGTTCGCAGGCCAGAAGCCGAGCTGCGCCAGCACGGCGCCTGCACCGAAGACGACATATTCCGTGCCGAAGATCGCCGAGAAGATCTTCAGGAAATAGGCGATGCCGGTGGAGCGGAACACGGCTGCCGCCAGCAGCAGGCCGACCACGCCCATGCCGATCATGCCGGCGCTGCCGGCCTGAATTCCCACGCCGAGCGCGATCACGGCCAGCACGGCGACGGCAAAGCTCAACGGACGCATCGGCACTATCCTGACAGGGGAAAGCTCGCGACGGACGCCGCGATTCGGACCATGATCCAGTGTAGCGCAACAGACAAGAAAGCCCGGCTCAAGGCCGGGCTCTCCCGCTCATCGTATTGTGATGCGATGGTGTCGTGGCGGTCAGCCGCCGGGCTTCTGCTTGCGCCGCGCCTCCAGCTCCTCGGTCACGGCGATCACGTCGAGATAGTCCTCGTGCTTCGCCGGCGCATAGGCCGAGACCTGGCCGTCGGTGAAGGTCCTGAAGACCTCGGGCGCATCCGTCTTCATCGCCATCATCGCTGCGACGAAATCGCGCTTTAGCCCTTCGGGCAGGTTGGCCCGGGCCGAGAACGGGCTCGCCGGGATCAGCGGAGAGGTCCAGATCACCCGCGTCGAGCCCTGCGGGATCATGCCCCGGCCGGCGAGCCGCTGCACCACGCCGGACTTCTCGTTGACCTGAAAGGTCGCGACCGCATCGAACTGTCCGCGCACCAGCGCGAGCACGGAATTGTCGTGGCTGCCCGAAAACACCGTGCCGCTGAAATGGGCGGCCGGGTCGAAGCCCTGCTTGCGCAGATAATAGGACGGGAAGGCGTAGCCGGAGGTGGAGTTCGGATCGGCGAAGGCGAAATTCTTGCCCTTCAGATCCGCGATCGTTTTGTAGGGACTGTCGGCGCGCACGACGATGACGGAGAAGTAGCCCTCCTGGCCGTTATTGTCGATGTCGCGAAACAGCGGCTGCAGCTTGTCGCCGAGCACGCGCCGGCCGAGCGAATAGACCGCCGGTCCGAAGCGCGAGAACTCAAGCTGGTCGGCCCGCATCGCCTCGACGAGGCCGGCATAGTCGCTGACCCGGTAGAGCTTCACCGGCACGCCGAGCGCCTTGGTCAGATAGTCGATCACCGGCTGGGTGCGGGCCAGCGCCGCCGCCTCGTTCTCGGCCGAGGAGACGCCGAAGCGGATTTCCTTGATGGTCTGCCGCCAGTCGGCCTGGGCGAAGGCAGGCAGGGAAGGCGTCGCGGCAAGGCCGGCGAGCATCGTGCGGCGTGTGAGCATGGGGCGGCCTCCGGTAGGGGACGCCATCGACCATGACGCTGCTCTGCGTCGCCGCCGCTACGGAGCGATGTCGTTTGCGTGACGCTATGCCGGATTGCGAGCGAAGCGAAGACGCGATGGAGAGCCGTCTGCAATGACGAAAAAGGCCCGGCTTGCGCCGGGCCTTTCGTATCCTCGCGGGGTGGTTGGATCAGAAATCCATGCCGCCCATGCCGCCACCGCCGCCGCCCATGGACGGACCGGAGTCCTTCTTGGGCAGCTCGGCGATCATCGCCTCGGTGGTGATCAGCAGGCCCGCGATCGAAGCCGCATCCTGGATCGCCGTGCGCACGACCTTGGTCGGGTCGATGATGCCCATCTTGACAAGATCGCCATAGACGCCGGTCTGGGCGTTGTAGCCGTAGGCGTAGTCCTTCGACTCCAGCAGCTTGCCGACCACGACCGCGCCGTCATCGCCGGCGTTGTCGACGATCTGCTTGGCGGGAGCCATGATCGCCCTGCGGACGGTCTCGACACCGGTCTTCTGGTCGACGTTCTGGGTCTTGATCGCCTTGACGGTCGCGAGCGCG
>JBKJSB010000212.1:0-3783 GCA_046593015.1 Allobosea sp. | reverse complement strand
CCGCCGTTCCATTCGGGCCAGTCGGCGCTGCTGCACAAACAGCCCGCCGACATCTGGCGCATCGCCCTGCAGCTCGGCCCGGACGCCGATGTCGAGGCGGAGAGGCAGCCCGAACGCGTCCGCCCCCGCATCGAGCAGATGCTCGGCCATGGCGATTTTTCGCTCGAATGGGTCTCGGTCTACCGTTTTCAGTGCCGCAGGCTCGATCGCTTCCGGCATGGCCGGGTGATCTTTGCCGGAGACGCCGCCCATCAGGTTTCGCCCTTCGGCGCGCGCGGGGCCAATTCCGGCATCCAGGACGCCGACAATCTCGGCTGGAAACTCGCGCTCGTGGTGCAGGGCAAGAGCCCGCATTCGCTGATCGACAGCTATGACGCCGAGCGAGCCGCGGCCGCCGACGAAAACATCCTGCATTCGACCCGGGCCACCGAATTCATCGCGCCGCGCTCGCCCGGCGAGCGCATCCTGCGCGATGCGGCCCTTTCGCTGGCGGCGACATCCGCATTGGGACGGCCCTTCGTCAATTCGGGCCGGCTCTCGCAACCGACAGCTTACGCCGCTTCGCCGCTCTCGACGCCCGATCGCGGCTGGGAGGGCGGCGTCGCGCCCGGTGCGCCCTTCAGGGATGCGCCGGTGGTGGCCGATGGCGGCGAGACCTGGCTCAGCGAGGCGCTGCGGCCGGGCCGCCCCGTGATCATCGCCCAGGGCGAGGACGCGGGCGAGCTTTCGCCACCAGGCGTGGCCTGGGTTGCCGCGCCCTGTGCCAAGACGGTGATGGACAGCCCCGACCGCGCCGGCCTGCTGGCGGCGCGCTATGCCCTGAGCGCCGGCGACGCCGTGGTGCTGCGGCCCGACGGCCATGTCGCGGCGCGCTTCCATCAGGCGACGCGGGCCGACATCGCTGGCGCGATCGAAAGGCTGGAGGGCCGGCTGTCGTGACGCAACAACACCCGCCCGACGCGCTGCAATCGCGCCTCGCCGATCCCGACGCCGCCTATCGCTTGATCGCTCTGTCCCATCGCGGACTGGACGAGGCGCAGAGCGCGGCCCTCAACGCCCGGCTCGTCCTGATACTCGCCAGCCAGATCGGCGATCTCGGCATGTTGCGCGAAGCGTTGGCGCTCGCCCGCGAGGCGGGCTAGACGTAAGCTGACGATGCCGAAACAGCCGAGCGAGCCATGATCGAACCGCTGCCCTTCTATCCGACCGCAATCCCGCTTGGCTTCTTCATCTGGGGGCCGGTGCTGGTGATGCTGCTGTTCTGGCTTGTCGGAGTCTGGGCGGGGCGGCAGGGCGTCGCCCGGTTCCTCGAGAACGACTGGAACGGATTTACCGTCGCCGATGTCGACAAGCTCTTCGCGGCCTATGGCCCCGAGCGGCGCGCGAAATACCGCACCCGGGTGCTTCCGGCCGACATCGCCTGCGCCGCGACCTACGCCATCGTAGGCGCGACGCTGATCGCCGGGCTCTTGATGCGCGGGCAGCCCTGGTGGGTGGCGGCGCTCTGTGGCGGCGGCTGGCTGCTCGGCGGGCTCGCCGACATCGCCGAGAATCTCTCCATCGCCAAACTGCTCGACAGCTACCCGAAGGTCGAGCCCGGCAATGTCGCATTCGCCAGCCGGGTGACGCAGGTCAAGCTCGTGCTGTTCCTGGCCGGCACGGTCGGCGCGCTGGTCGCGGCCTGGCTCGTGTTCAGGCCGCTGGCGGCCTAAAGCCCGGCGAGCCAGACCCGGCGCGGCAGAACGTAGACGGCGCCCTCGACCGGCGGATCGCCGATCGTCTCGCCGCCGGCATTCGCGGCGCTGCGAAAACCCAGACGTTCGGCGAGCCGGCACGAGGCGACGTTGTCGGGATGCGTCAGCAGCGCGATCCTGGCAAGCGCAAGCGCCTCGAAGCCGTATCGCAGCAGGCAGACGGCGGCCTCGCCTGCATAGCCATGGCCCCATGCTCTTGGCGCGAAGCGATAGCTCAACTGGACGCCGTCTCGCCCTTCGCCTTGTGGGATCAGGCCGACATAGCCGAGCGGCGGCTCGTCGCCGGTGGCGAACACGCTCCAGTAGCCCAGCCCGGCCTCGACATGAGCGAAACTGCGCGCCGCGACCGATTCGCGTCCCATCGCCGGCGAGCCGGGCGCGGCGATGAAGCGCATCACCTGCGGATCGGCGTTCAGCGCCATCACCGCGTCGAGGTCAGCCGGCCTGCGGGGGCGAAGGGCAAGGCGCGCCGTCGTGAATTCGGGCAATGCACGGGTCATGATTGAAGCGGGAGCGGGCTGGCGGGAACGAGCGCCGCATCCCATATCGCGCAAATCCTACCGGCAACAGGGGTCCGGCCGATCATGCAAATCCGTCACTTCGCCACGACACTCTGCGCCGCGCTCGCACTCGGCGCGCTTGCCGCGCCTGCGTCCGCGCAGGAAGACCTGATCTTCAAGAAGTCCACCGTCTGGAAGATGCTGACGCCCGACGACAAGCTCGCCGTCTACGGCGTCGATGATCCGGTCGTCGAGGGCGTCGCCTGCCACTACACCGTGCCGGAGAAGGGCGGCGTCTCGGGCATGTTCGGCGTCGCCGAGGAGGTCGCCGACATTTCGCTCGCCTGCCGGCAGATCGGACCCATCAAATTCAAGGAGAAGACCGAGCAGGGCGACGTCGTCTTCCGCGAGCGCCGTTCGCTGATCTGGAAGAAGATGCAGATCGTGCGCGGCTGCGACGCCAGGCGCAACGTGCTGATCTACATGGTCTATACCGACAAGCTGATCGACGGCTCGCCCAAGAACTCGACCTCGAGCGTCCCGATCATGCCGTGGGGCGGGGTGGGAGAGCCGGCCAAATGCGGCGAGTGGGTGAAGTAGCGACGCTCAGCCGCCGCAGGTAATCACCAGCGGTTGATCGAGCGCGGCGCTGGCGCTCGACTTCGTCACCGAGCCGGTGAAGTCCTCGCGCGAGGCGAGCCCGAAGGCGGTCGCCTGCTTGTACCCTTGCGCCTCGCACCAGGCATTGGCGACGATCTTGCCGCATTCGGATTTGGTCGAGATGCAGTCGGCGACGCCGTAGCCGTCACTGGCCGGGATCAGGAAGGTGCGCGGCGTATTGGGCGCGGCGGAGCTCTGCGAGGTCGGCAGCACCGAAAGCGAGATGCCGGCTCCGAGGATGCCGAAGAGGCCGAGAAGGGCAACGGCGCGGCGCATGTTCGAAAATTCCTCGTGACCGGTTTGGCTCACAACCTTCGAATCGGAAGGATGGTTCCAATCGGTTAAATTTGAATGAACCGCGCACGATCCATGCTGCAGCGCAGCGCGAGCGGGGTGCCCTCTTGACGGAAACGCGGCGCACAGGCAAGCAGATTGTCATGACGCGAGCCGCCACCCTGATTTGTCGGATTTGCCGCTAGCTTTCGCTGGCCGGCTGCTCACGTCCTCGTCCCAAAAGACCTGACAACAGCGCCCCGGCCAGCGGCCGTGATATGCTTTTTGCCGTCTTTGCAGGACTTTTCCGATGTCGCCGACCTTGAGGCTCTACAACACGCTGACACGGACGAAGGAGGCTTTTGCCCCCATCGATCCGCAAAACGTCCGCATGTATGTCTGCGGCCCGACGGTCTACGACTACGCCCATATCGGCAACGCCCGCCCGGTCATCGTCTTCGACGTGCTCTACCGGCTGCTCAGGCATCTCTACGGCGCGGACCACGTCACCTACGCGAGAAACCTCACCGACGTCGATGACAAGATCAACGCTCGCGCCGCCCGGGATTTTCCGGGACTTCCGCTGAACGAGGCGA
>JBKJSB010000057.1:0-15103 GCA_046593015.1 Allobosea sp. | reverse complement strand
CTCTTGCCAAACCCTGAATCGGCCGGCTGGTCTGCGTCAGTTCTGGATGATGGACGGGACGCCGCGCGGCATCGGCGGGGCGCGGCCGGGCTCGGGCGTCGCGTTGCGCTGGGCCTGCTCGGCCCGGCCGCCGCGCAACGAGCCGTCGGCGCGCGGAACCCCGGCTTCAGCGCGGCCGGCTTCAGTGGGGTTGGGCGCGAGCGGGACGCCCGGCGCGCGCTGGCGCGGCTGACCGGGCACAGGCTCCGTCTGCGCCAGCCGCGCGGCCGGCAAGGCCATGGCGGCGGGGGCAGACAGCAGGCCGGCCAGGACGAGCGAAAAGCCGATGGAACGACACGGTCGCATGACGAGATCTCCTCGCGTGCCCCCACCCAGCGCGCAGGCGCTTCCTCGTTCAGCAACCGCCGGATTCGCGCTCCGGTTCCATGGCGCATGAAAAGAGGGCCGCCTCGCGGCGGCCCTCTGATGTGCTTGCGGCGTTCTACTGCTGCGCGTTCTGGCCGGTGAGCAGCGGCGTGATCCGGCGCAGGGTCACGCGCCGGTTTTC
Organism: Allobosea sp.; assembly: GCA_046593015.1. Classification (GTDB taxonomy): domain Bacteria; phylum Pseudomonadota; class Alphaproteobacteria; order Rhizobiales; family Beijerinckiaceae; genus Allobosea. Next base: position 14,556 of record JBKJSB010000057.1, on the reverse strand, counting down.
GCGAGCAGCTTCTTGCGTCGCGACCTTGAGATACTGCTCGCCATAGCCCTGCGTCGTCAGGTTCTCCGGCGGCACGCCGAAATCGCGCGTCAGGACCTCGGCGACCGACTGGGCGCGGCGGTCCGACAGCGACAGGTTGTCGATATCGGACCCGACCGCGTCGGTATGTCCCTCAACGAGGAAGACCTCGTTGGGGGCCGCCTGCAGCGCCTGGCGGATCGATTGCGCGATCACCTCAAGCCGCTGCGCCTGACCCGGCGCGACCTCCCAGGACGCCGTTTCGAAGGTGACGCTGTCGATGTCGATCGAGCGCATGCGGGCGCGCAGATCGGGCGAGTAGCGGACCTCGTCGAGCGTATAGCGGCGCGGGATCGGCGCGACCGGCGGGGCCGTGATCGTCTCGTAGATCACCCGTTGATCGACCGATTCGGCATCGACGATGTAGCGCTCGCGCGGGATGCGCAAAGCGGGCCGCTCCAGCACGACGATCTCGTCGGAGAAGCGATCATTGGGCCGGTCGCGGCGGGTGTTGTCGATGATGACGAACTCCTCGCCGCCGCGGATCTGGCGGGTGCGCCGGATCAGGCGGCCCTCCGCATCCGTGATGGTGACGATGCGCGTACCATCGGGCCGGTCGAAGACCGTGCGGGTTTCCTCGCCCCGGCGCTCGACCCGCTGGTCGATGCCGAGTTCGCGGAAGCGCTGCGTCTCGTCGCGGCGGATGATGACGCGGTCGTCGTCGCGGATGATGGTGCGGCCGGGTTCGCGGATGATGGTGACGTCGCCCTCGCGACGCTCCTCGCGGCGGCTCCTGACGTCATCGAGCCTGTCGGCTCCTTGCGTCGCCATGATGCCGCCGACGACGCCGGCGCCAAAGCCGATGGCGGCCGCGCCGCCGGGCGAGATGCCGCCGCGACGGCCCTGACGGTCAGGCGCGGGCGCGGGCGGCTGGCCGGGAGCGGGAGGTGCGGCCTGCGGAGCCACGGGCGGCGCAGATTGGGGCGAGATCCGACCGGGCTGCGGAGCGGGCGGCACGCCGGGCGCGCGGTTGACCGGCGGCACGGGAGCGGCCTGCGGCGCAGCGGCGGGCGGCGCGGCAGCCGGAGGAGGTGCGGCCGGAGCCGGCGCAACCTGCGGCGCGGCCGCAGGCGGAGCGCTGCGCTGGGCAGGGGCTGGAGCAGCGGGAGCCGGGGCAGCAGAAGGCGGCGCGGCTGCGGGCGGGACTGCCTGAGGCGCTGGCGCGGTGCGCGGAGCAGGAGCCGCAGGCGGTGCGACCGGGGCCGGCCTTGCGGCGGGCGCTTCTCTCGCAGCGGGAGCCTCGGCCGGAGCGGCAGGCGGACGGGGCGCGGCCGGGCGGGCCGGGGCATCCGGGGTGGTGGCCACCGGCGGCACGGGACGCGGAGTCGCCGGATCGCGGCGCAGCTCGGGTGCGGCCTGAGCCGGAGCAGGCGCGCGCGGCGCGGCGTCGGGAGCGGGCGGCGGACCGGGACGCTGGACGGCCGGCGGCTGACCGGGAGCCGGCGTCGGACGCTCTCCGCGCTCGGCTCCTGCGGGCCGCTCGGGGCGCGCCTCGCCGGGCGCACGCGGCGGGCCGGGCCGACGGGGGCGCTGCGGGCGCTCGTCGTCCTCGGCCGGGGCGACAGCCTGGGCGGTCTGGAAGGCGGCGGGAGCGGCGAAGCCGCCCTGCGCGAGCGTCAGCGCCGGGAGCACCGTGCCAAGCAGCAGCCAGGTCCTTGCCTTAACAAGAGTCCTCGCGCGGGTCCGTGTGTCGTTTTTCAAGATGAGTATCCGTTTCCGTTTCACTGGCGGGCATCAGCGCGCCGGGGCGCTGAACCCGTGGTGAACCGAAAACGGCCGAAATCGGGCGATGTTCCGCGTGCCGCGACCGATCCGCCGCCGCGCCGTCGTCCGGAACCCGCCCTTGCGCCTGTGACGCCGGGAACAGCGAGCGCTTCGCTGTCCCCCCAAAAGCCCTTCCGACGCCGCGACGCCCATTCCGGGACGCCGGGCGGTTGAAGGACCAATCGATATGTATGCTCTCACGACCGACCAAAGCTGCGCAGGCTGCGCCGGAACAGAACGGCAGAAATGCAAGGTCCGGCCCAGTGTGCGCCACCTTGCTCCGGACTTCCGCGATGCGGGCCTGGCGCAACAGCCGCGCTCGTCCTGGTCCGCCCGCCTCAAGATCGGCATCGCGGCCCTGCTCGCGGCAGACGCCCGGCAGCGCAGGAACCGGCGCAACGCCTCCGACCTGTCGCGCCTCGACGACCGCACGCTCAGGGATATCGGCCTGACCCGCTTCGATATCGAGCAGGCGATCACCCGCGCACGACAGAACGATCACTAAACGGGCCCGCGCCCTGTTCCACCAGAACCGTATAAAAGGTCTCAAGACAGATGTTATCCCACGATCATCACGGCAACGCGGTTTCCGGCACGAGCCATTCGACCGCCGAAGCGTATTCGCAGGCGGTTTCCCTTTTCGCCCTCTATTCCGGAGATCCCGTCGGCGCCGCCGACGCGATCATCCGCGAACAGCCCGATTGCGTCATGGCGCACGCGCTCCAGGCCTGGCTCTATCTGCTCGGCACCGACCCAGCCGGCATCCCGGTCGCGCGGCACACGATCGAGCAGGCGAAAGCGCTGCCCGCGACGGAGCGCGAGCGCGGGCATCTCGCCGCACTGTCCCATCTCGCGGAAGGCCGCTGGTATGACGCCTCGCGCGTCATCGAGGACGTCGCGATCGAGAATCCGCGCGACCTGCTCGCCCTGATCGCCGGCCACCAGCTCGACTTCTTCACCGGCAATGCCCGCCTGCTCCGGAATCGCATCTCGCGGGCCCTGCCGGCCTGGTCTCCGGACATGGCCTCGCACCATGCCCTGCTCGGCATGCACGCCTTCGGGCTGGAGGAGAACGGCGAGTATGCGCTTGCCGAAAAGCAGGGCCGCGCCGCGCTCGAGGCTGCGCCGACAGATGGCTGGGCAAGGCACGCCGTCGCCCATGTCATGGAGATGCAGGGACGCCATGACGAAGGCATCGCCTTCATGCGCGACGACATGCCGAACTGGACTCAAGGCAGTTTCCTTGCCGTCCACAACTGGTGGCATCTGGCGCTCTACCATCTCGAACTCGGCCAGATCGAGGAGGTGCTCGCTCTGGTCGATGGACCGATCACAGGCGGCGCCCAGCCTCTGATGCTGGAACTGGTCGATGCGTCGGCCATGCTATGGCGGTTGCATCTGCGCGGGGTCGATCTCGGCGATCGCTGGGAGCGGCTGGTGGCGCGCTATCAGGCGGCCTGGTCGCCGGGGCTTTACGCCTTCAACGACCTGCACGCCCTGATGGCGTTCATTGGCGCGGGCCGGCGCGATCTGGCCGAGACGGTGCTTGCGATGCAGCCGATCGCGGCAGTCTCGGCCGGCGACAACGCGGCCTTCAGCCAGGATGTCGGCTACCCGCTGATGCGCGCCTTCAAGGCCTTTGGCGAGGGCCGTTATCGCGAAGCCGTCGGCCTGATCCGCCCCGTGCGCCACATCACGGCGCGCTTCGGCGGCAGCAACGCCCAGCGCGACGTGATCGAGCTGACGCTGATAGAGGCTGCGCTGCGCGCCGAAGACGAGCCACTGGCCCGGGCGCTCGCCGGCGAACGCCTCGTCGCCAAGCATGAGAGCCCGCTGGCGCGGCTGTTTGCGCAGCGCGCCGGGCTTGCGATCTCCGCGGCGGCGGCCTGCTGACCGGCGGCAGGGATCAAGTCGCCTTGGCCGCCGCGCCAGGTCTCGCAAGGGACTTGGCGCGGCTGTCGTCTTCCCGCGCTCAGAGCCCGGCCTGGCCCTTCACATAGGCGGCGATCTCGTCATGGCGGGCGAACCAGACCGAGCCCCGCGCCTTGGCGTGGGCGATCAGCTTCTCGAGGATCCAGAAGCGCGAGCGGTAGGTGATGATGTGCGGGTGCATGGTCAACAGGAACAGCCCGCCGGCCTCCCAGGCGCCGTCGAATTCGCGCCGGAAGATGTCGTAGACGGTTTCGGGCGCGGTGTAGGGCCGCAGCGCCTGAAAGCGGTTCATGTTGAAATAGACCGCGTCGTCGCGGATCCATTCGACCGGCAGTTCGACCATGCCGGTCGGCTCGCCCTTGTCGATCAGTTCGTAGGGATCGTCATCGGCGAAGAGCGAGGAATCGTAGAGCAGGCCGAGTTCGCGCTGGATCGCCAGCGTGACTTCGGAAAAATCCCAGGACGGGGTGCGCATCCCGACGGGGCGGATGCCGGTGATCGCCTCCAGCGTGTCGGCCGAGCGCAGATGCAGCTCGCGCTCTTTCTCCGGCGGGACGGCGGTGTTGACCTCGTGGATCCAGCCATGCAGCCCGATCTCGTGGCCTTCCGCGATGACGCGGCGCTGCTCGTCGGGGTGCAGGAGCGCCGCCACCGCCGGCACGAAGAAGCTCGCCCTGATGTCCTCGCGCTTCAGCATTTCGAGAATGCGCGGCACGCCGACGCGCGTGCCGTACTGGCCCCAGGACAGGCGGCCGACCGACTTGCCGCCGTCGCGCAATTCGTTGGTCTCGTGATCGGCGTCGAAGGACAGCGCCACCGCGCAACGCGCGCCGCCCGGCCAGGTCGCGGGCTTGAGGCTGCGGCCGGCGCGGACGCGGTCGACCTTTGCGCGCCAGGTCTCTTCCGGCCACTGCCAGGGTTCGAGCGGGATATCGGTCATGGTCGTCGCCTTCGGGCCGGAGCGCTTCGCCGACAGCAAAGCACGGCCGGGGCCGTCAAGGCGACAAAGCGGCGGTTGCGCCGCCGCGCATTCCCGCCGGGCCGCCATGCGCGCAGGACGGGTTCACGGGCGCTGCGCTCTCCACTCCTTCCCCACCGCAAGCGGGGGGAAGGGGAATGGCAGCCGTTGCGCGAGGTCGATACCGCCGGCCTCAGCTCAGCGGGGCGTATTTCACCGCGCAGCCATAGGCCCTTGTCGCGGCTTCCGTCACCGGCTTGCCGGCCTTCAGCTCGGCGACGGCCTGCCTGACATAGCTCTTGGCGCCGTTCAGGCTCGACGCGCTGGAGGACGGCTTGTCGTCGATCGCGCCCATATAGGCGAGCGTGCCCTTGGGATCGACGATGTACATGTGCGGCGTGGTCGTCGCGCCATAGGCGCGGGCGACCTTGCTGTTGGGGTCGAGCAGGATCGCGGCCGGAGCGGCGTCGCGCTTGACGCTGAGTTCCTTGGCGGTCGCCGGATCGACATGGCCCTGCTCGCCGACGGGCGAGGAGATCACCGACAGCCAGACGATGCCTTCCCTGGCCATGTCCTTCTGCAGGGTCTGCATGGTGGCGCTGTTGTAGTGCTTCCGGACATAGGGGCAGTCATGGTTGGTCCATTCCAGGATCACGGTCTTGCCCGCGAATTCGGAGAGGCTGCGGGTCTTGCCGTCGGCATCGACCGCCTGGAAGGCGGGCGCGGGCGCGCCGACCTTTGCCGCGCTCTGGGCGGAGGCGGCTCCGGCGGCGAGGATGAGGCCCGCGCAAGCGAGGCCGGCAAGAACACTCTGTCGGGTCAGGCTGGCTGTCATGGTCAGTCTCCTTCGTGAGTTGAGTCTGGATATCGAGGATCAGGGCCGGCTGGCGGCCGTCCTGGCGTCGCGGCCGGCCGCGCGGGCGGCGGCGGTAACCAGCATGTCGGCGCTGAGAAGCTGCGGCAGGATTTCCGCCTGTCCGCCCTTCACCGCCGGATAGAAAAGATAGAGCGGCACGCCGGCCCGGCCCTGCTCGGCCAGGGCCTGGGCGATCTGGCTGTTGCGGTTGGTCCAGTCGGCCTTGAGATAGACGACCCTGTTGGCTGCGAAGGCGTCCTTGACCTCCTGCCGCGACAGCGCGACGCGCTCGTTGGCGAGGCAGGTGATGCACCAGGCGGCGGTGAAGTTGACGAAGACCGGCTTGCCTTCCGCCTGCAGGGCGGAAACGCGCTCGGGCGTCCAGGCCTGGATGTCGCCGGCCTTCGCCTGAGTGTTTGTCTCAGGCACGGCGCTCTGCAGCACGAACCAGCCGGCCCCGAGCGCGACCAGAATTGCCAGCGCCGACGTGACAAGGCGGCCGCGACCGCCGCGCGAAACCCCGACCAGCCAGACGATGAAGCCCGCCGCCAGCACCGCGACCAAAGCCGCCAGCACGCCGCCGGGACCGGCCTGAACCGAGGCGACCCAGATCAACCAGATCGCGGTCGCGAACATCGGGAAGGCGAAAGCCTGCTTGAGGACGAGCATCCAGCGGCCGGGCTTCGGCAGCAGCCGCAGCAGGCGGGGCGCGAAGGAGAGCGCCACCACGGGCAGGGCAAAGCCGAGCGCCAGCGACAGGAAGACGGACAGGCCCAGCACAGGCGGTTGCGTGACGGCATAACCGACAGCCGCGCCCATGAAGGGGGCGGTGCAGGGCGTCGCGACGACGACTGCGAGCGCGCCGGTCATGAAGGCGCCGATGCGCCCGCCCCGGCTGGCGAGATCGCTGCCGACGCCGGCGACCGAGGCGCCGACCTCGAAGGCCCCGAGCAGGTTGAAGCCGATCAGCGTCATGACGACGGCGAGCGCGATCACCAGCGGCGGCGACTGCAACTGGAAGCCCCAGCCGACGCTGGAGCCCAGCGCCGCGAAGCCGATGACGAGCCCGGCCAGCGCCATGAAGGTGACGACCACGCCGGCGAGAAACAGCAGGCCCTGCTCGCGGACCTCGGCGCGGCTGGCCTGCGCCAGCTGCGCGAAACCGAGCGCCTTGATGAACAGGACCGGCAGCACGCAGGGCATCAGGTTGAGGATCAGCCCGCCGAGAAAGGCGAAGCCGAGCGCGGCCCAGAGGGTGAGGTCCGCGCCCTCGACGGGGACAGGCATGCGAAGCGTCGCGGCCGGCGGGGCCGCTGGCGTCGCGGACTGCGCCAGCAATGCCGGCTCGGCCTCGGCCGTGACGAGGAGCGCGCGCGGCGTCCCGCCGTCGCGGAAGGTCAGGACGCCCGTCAGCGCCGGGTCCTGGACCTTGAAGGCGCTGGAGCGAGCGAGTTGCAAGTTGACGCCCTGTCCCGAAGCCGTGGCCGGCTGCGGCGCGGCATGGTCGATCAGCGTGTCGGAATGGGGGAAGAAGCGCAGGTCGCTGGCGGCCGGGCCGATGCCGGGCAAGGACAGGGCGAGCGTCTCGCCATCGGCCCTGAGGCTGGCGGTGAAGCCGGCCGGCCGCGGCAGGGCGGCGCGGGCGGCGTCGATGCGGGATTGCGCCGCTTCGTCGATGACGGGCGTAGCCGAGACCGGCAGATCGAGCGTGAACGCGCCCTCCTCCGGAATGCAGATCTTTTCGCAGACGAGCCAGGTCGCATTGGCCTTGAGCGTGACCGTCTCGCCGGGTTTGGCGCTGGCCGGGACGGAAATCTCAACCGGCAGGAGAACGGTGCCTTCGAAGCCGAAATTGACCAGCGGCTCGACCGGCAGCGCCTTTGGCGCGGGCCACTGGATCTCGCCGGCGCTCATTCCCGTCGGCAGCGCCCAGTCGATCTTGGTCGCCTCGCCGGAATCGCCAGGGTTGCGCCAGTAGGTGTGCCAGCCCGGCGCGATCTTCTGCACCAGCGCCACGTGGAAGCGTTCGCCGGGAGAGACCGCATCGCGGCTCGACAGCAGCGCGGCTGTGACGCGCGGCGAAGTCACGGCCGCCGATTCCGCAGCCAGAGCGAGGCCGGGCGCCAAGAGGCCTAGCGCCAGCAGCGCGCCGGCCAGAAAACCATGTCGGGCGGTCGAGGCCATGGACTGGATCGTCACTCCGTTCAATTCATCGATCAGATGCCCGAAATCGGCGGTCACTGCCAATGACAACCGGGTGATGCCCGGCAAAGGCGGTCATTTTCGGGCGGTCGCGCAAAGGCCGCGCCGCGCCATGATGTCGCCCCTTGGCTCCCGTTGAAGTACCGTGCCCTAAAATTTCGAATCGCGAGCCTGCCGATGTCCCATGCCCAAACCGTCCTCCTCCCCCATCATGTCGCCGTCGTCACCGGCGGCGCGTCCGGCATCGGCTTTGCCGCCGCGCGCGCCTTCGCCGGGCTTGGCATGAAGGTCGCCATCGCCGACCGGGATGCCGACGCGCTCAAGGCGGCGGGACAGGTTCTGGCGACGCTGGTCGGCGAGGAGAACGTGCTCGCCGTGCCGACCGACGTGGCGCGGCGCGAGGACATCGCCGCGCTGCACGAGCAGGTGATCGCCCGGTTCGGGGCGGTGCATCTGCTGATGAACAATGCCGGTATGCAGCCGGGCAGCACAATGTTCGGCCCGCATGAAAACTGGGAGCGGATCATGGCCGTCAATCTCGGCGGCATCGTCAATGGAACGCAGGTCTTCGCGCCCGGCATGATCGCCTCGGGCGAGCCGGGGCTGATCGTCAACACCGGCTCGAAGCAGGGCATCACCACCCCGCCGGGTGACCCGGCCTACAATGTCTCGAAAGCCGGCGCGAAGGCCTTTACGGAAGCGCTGCAGCATGAATTGCGCGGGACGGAGGGCTGCCGCGTCTCGGCTCATCTGCTTATCCCCGGCTTCGTCTACACGCCGCTGACGGCCAAGGGCCGCACCGAAAAGCCGGCCGGAGCCTGGACGCCGGAGCAGACGGTCGAATTCATGCTCGACAGCCTGAAGCGCGGCGATTTCTACATCCTCTGCCCCGACACCGACACGCCCCGTGCGCTCGACGAGAAGCGCATGGCCTGGGCGATGGGCGACATCATCGAGAACCGCCCGCCGCTGTCGCGCTGGCATGAGGGGTATGGGGACGCGTTCAAGGCGTTCGTGGCGGGGCGGTGAGCGTCGTTGCACCCTCCCCATCATCCCGGACAAGCGGCGAAGCCGCGCCGATCCGGGATCGTAGGGCACGGCGGCGCTTTATGATGGATCCCGGGGCAAGCCCGGGATGACGTGGTGTTTCCGTGCGAAACAGGCAGACGTCAAATCGCCGCCCCGTCCGTCACCGTATCCGCGCCCAGCCCCAGCCTGACCGCGCGCACGATCTGCGCCTCGGCGTCTCCGCCGCGCTTGCGCGGGCGCGGCTCGCCGATGCGGTGCTCGGCGATGATCTGGCCGGGCGCGCCCGACAACACCACGACGCGGTCGGCGAGATAGGCGGCTTCGTCGATGTCGTGGGTGACGAAGAGCACGGTCTTGCCGGTCTGCCGCCAGACCCGGATCAGCTCGTCCTGAAGGTTTTCCCGCGTCAGCGCGTCGAGCGCCGAAAACGGCTCGTCCATCAGCAGGATTTCGGGATCGACCGCGAGCGCACGCGCCAGCGAGACACGCTGGCGCTGCCCGCCCGAAAGCTGATGCGGCCAGCGCTGCGCCTGGGCGCTCAAGCCCACGAGGTCAAGCATCGCATGGGCCTTGGCGAGGCGTTCACCACGGGATGCCTGTCCCTCCAGTCCGAAGCCGACATTGGAGACGACCTTGCGCCAGGGCAGCAGGCGCGAATCCTGAAAGACCAGCGCGACGGGGCGGCGCGTCGCATCAGCCGCGTTGATCACGACTTCGCCGCCGCTTGGTTTCGCCAGCCCGGCGATCACGCGCAGCAATGTCGATTTGCCGACGCCGGAGGGCCCGACGATGGCGAGGAACTCGCCGCGCGCGACCTCGAGGTCGAGCTTGCGCAGCACCTCGGTCTCTTCGCCGTCGCGGCTGAAGGTCAGCGACAGGCCCCGAATCTCGATCACATTCTTCTGGATCACGCTTTCCATCGCAGCACCCATTTCTGGAACGCCACGAAGAGCGTATCGAGGACGCCGTAGAGGCCCGCCATGGTCAGCATGTAGACCACGACGATGTCGGTCGCGAGCAGGCTGGAGGCCTGCATCATGCGCTGGCCGACGCCGGCGACGCCGAAGATTTCGGCCGCGACCACCGCCATCCAGGCCTGCCCGAGCGCGGTGCGGACGCCGACGAGGATGCCGGGCATGGCCGCCGGCAACAGGATTTTTGTCAGGCGCTGCCATGCGGAGGTGAAGCCGAAGGCGTCGGCGACCTCGATGAGGTCACGATCGACCCCTCGAATGGCGCCCTGTGCCGCGAAGAAGACGATCCAGAACACGCCGATGGCGATGATGAAGACGGCGGCCGACGGATTGACGCCGAACCAGATGATCGCGAACGGAACCCAGGCGAGGCCTGGGATCGGCCGCAGCACGCGCACGACCCAGGCGGTGGCTTCCTCGGCAGTGCGCGACATGCCGACCAGGACGCCGAGGCCTGCGCCGAGCAACGAGCCCGTGATCAGGCCGGTGAAATAATGCCCGAGCGAGCCGAGGATCGCGGAAAGCCAGGCGCCCGACGCGATCTCGCGCCAGAAGGCTTTCGGCAACGCGCTCGGCCCCGGCAGGAAGGCCGGGTTCACCAGTCCAAAGAAGGGAATCGCCTCCCAGAGCAGCAGGAAGGCGACGAGGCCAGTAAAGGCCAGGGCCGGAGCCCGGAGCCGTATCATGGTCAGCCCTGGATCGCGCGCTCGTAGAACTGCGTCTCGAACAGACCGTCGAAGGGCAACTCCTTCTCCAGCGAGCCGAGCTTGACCTGATAGGCCTGCATGGCGCGCGAGGGCTCGATGATCTTGCGCGGGTCGATCTCGAAGGTCGAGGCCGGCGAGGTCAGCCCTTTGCGGATCAGCGCGGGATCGACGATGCCTTTGCCGAGCGCCGCGCCGACATGGGGCGCGGCCCTGTCGGGGTTCTTCGCGATCAGGTCAGCGGCGCGCACCAGGCTGTTCACCAGCTTCTGCACGGCCTCGGGGTTTTTCGTGACGAAAGCGCCGGAGCCCGCGACGACCGTGCCGGGCTGGCCCGGAAAGAGCTCCTGCCCGCCGGCGATGAGCCTGATGCCGGGATTGCGGGTCTGGACGATGGTCAGCGCCGGCTCGCGCACGGTCGCGCCCTCGACGGCCGCCGCCAGCACCGCCTGCTGCGTCGCGTCGATGCCCATCGGCACGATCTCGACATCGGCCTTGTCCGCCTTGGCGACCTCCCAGAGCCAGTATTGCAGCGTCGTGTTGGGCACCGAGCCGGCCGGCTGGGTGGCGAGCCTTGCCGGCTTGCCGGTCGCGGCCCTGTGCGCCTTGAAGGCGGCGGCCGGGGCCGTGTTGGCTGTGAAGAACTTCGCCAGCGAAGGCGCTGCGACGAAGACGTTCTCGGCGATGGCGGTCGCGGCCACCACGCGGATATCGACATTGCGCGAGCGGGCGACGGCGAGCGGGGCGATGCCGGCGACGTAGAAGTCGATCGTGCCCGAGGCGACGGCCTGGATCATGTTGGGGCCGGATTCGAACACGGTGAAGACGGGGTTGATGCCGGCCTCCTTGAGCCAGCCCTCACCATTGGCGACGAAGACCGGGGCGGTGCCGATGATCGGAATATAGCCGATGCGGGCGGTCACGGGCGCTGCCTGAGCGCGCGCGCCGGCAAGCGGCGTGGCGGCGAGAAGCGAGGAGCCTGCGAGCAGGAAGCGGCGGCGATCCATCGGAGACAATCCTTCGTCGAGACGGGCAGAAACAAGCCCTATTGACTGTTTGAGAAAAGGATTTTCTATCTGATTACAAGACAGTCAGCCCAAAAAGATGATTATTCTCTATAGCGCATAGGTGGCAGAGATAATCATCTCCCAATCGACGGATTGCGAGAATGGATCAGATCGACCGGAAAATCCTGACGGTGCTGCAAGGCGACGCCAACATCTCGATCGCCGAACTGGCGGACAAGGTCGGCCTGTCGCAGACGCCGTGCTGGAAGCGCATCCAGAAGCTCGAACAGTCGGGCGTCATCATCAAGCGCGTCGCGCTGGTCGCGCCCGAGAAGATCGGATTGGGACTGACCGTCTTCGTCCAGATCGAGACCGCCGACCATTCCGGCCCGTGGCTGGAGAAATTCGCGCAGATGGTCTCGGCGATGCCGGAGGTGATGGAGTTTTACCGGATGGCGGGCGATGTCGACTACATGCTGCGCGTGGTGGTGGCCGACATGGCCGCCTACGACACCTTCTACAAAAAGCTGATCGAGACGATCCCGCTGAAGAACGTCACCTCGCGCTTCGCGATGGAGCGGATCAAGGCGACGACGGCCTACAAGGTGCCGGAGATGGCGAGGGTTTAGGTTGGGCTCGCCTTCCCGTCATGGTCGGGCTTGTCCCGACCATCCACGTCGTCCTGCGTCGAGCGCTATGCCCAAGACGTGGATGCTCGGCACAAGGCCGAGCATGACGGGTTATCGTTGGAAGGCTATCAGGACCGCCCGCCATCCACCGACAGCACCTGCCCGGTGATCCAGCCGGCCTGCTCGCTCAGGAAGAACAGCGTCGCCGCCGCGATGTCTGCGGCCGTGCCGAGACGGCGGGTGTGGATGCCTTCGACCAGCCGCTTCTGGCCTTCCGGTCCATAGCTCTCCCATTGCCGCTCGGTCGCCGGATTGGAGCGGACGAAGCCCGGCGCGACGGAGTTGACCGTGATGCCGTGAGGGCCGAACTCCCAGGCGAGCTGCTTCGTCAGCCCCACCAGCGCGTGCTTGGCGCTGGAATAGGCCTGGATGCCGGTCAGGCTGGGGCGCAGGCCCGCGCCCGACGAGATGGTGACCACGCGGCCGTAACCGGCCTGCTTCATGACCGGCGCCGCGGCCTGCGCCAGCCAGAAGGCGGAATCGACATTGGCGGCGAAGATGACGCGCCAGTCGGCCTCGGAGATCGCCTCGATCGGCCGGCCGACCTGGCCGCGCACGCCGCCCGCCGCATGGACCAGGAGATCGATCCGGCCATCGCTTGAGACGATGTCGGCGACAAGCGACTGCGCGGCTTGCGCCGAACCGAGATCGACGGCATGGGCGGTCGCGCCGATTTCGGCTGCGGTTGCTGCCACGCCGGCCGCGTCGATGTCGGCCAGATGGACGGTCGCGCCCGCCTCGACCAGAGCGGTCGCAATGGCGCGGCCGATGCCCTGGGCCGCGCCGGTGACGAGGGCTATGCGGTCGTCGAAACGGATCTGCATCGGTCGATCAGCACTTTCAGGGTCTCGAAGGACATCGGCCGGCGGCCGTCCTCGATGTCGTGGATCAGGGTCACCAGCGTTTCGATCGCCGGCGTCGGCACAGCAGCCTCGGCGCCCAGCTCCGCAATGACGCCGATCTGCGGATCGACCTCGGTCCTGCGCTTGCGCACGGCGAGATCGCGCCAGATGCCCGAATGGGTTTTTGCCGTCTGCGAGGTGTAGTCGGCGAGCCAGGCGATGGTGGCGATCTGCGGGGCTTCCGGTGCGCCCGGCGCGAAGACCAGCGGGTCGAACTCGCCGAAGCCCAGTGAAGCGACGCCCCGCGCGGCCGCCACCGCGCCGACCTCGCGGCCGAGCGCGAGCCAGACGGGAAGACGGTCTGGGTCGGCGAAATTGGCCGACATCGAATCGTTCGTCAGCGCCGTGCCGAACAGCATCGCGCCATAGGCGAGCTTGCCCCAGAGATAGCCCCAGATGTTGTCGGTCAGGATCGATGCGTCGTCGAAGAGCTTGAGGAGATCGTGCATCTCGCGGACGCGCGGCGTGATCGCCCCATCGATCTCGCCGACGACGACCGCGCCGCGATTGCCGTATAGAATGTTGCCCGGCCCGTGCCAGTCAGCGCCGAAATTGACGAAACAGCCCATGGTGCGGGCATCGCCGACGGATTTCGCGATGGCGATCTCGTTGAGGCCGTTCTGGGCCGAGAGGACGTAGCCGTCCTCGGCAAGGTGGGGTTTCAGCGCCTTCAGCGCGGCTTCCGTCGCGCCGGCCTTCACCGCCAGCACGATGCGGGAGTAGACGCCGGTCAGCTCGGCCGGCGTCACGGCCGGGATCACCTGCCGGAACTGCTCGATCGGGCCGGTGATCGCGAGACCCGTGGTCCGGCAGGCCTCGACATGCGCGGGCACGATGTCGACGAGCAGCACGGGGATGCCGGCGCGGGCCCAGTAGGCTCCCAGCGTGCCGCCGATCGCGCCCGCGCCCCAGATCAGGATGGGTTCCTTCATGGGCTGGCTCCGGAAGCACCGCCCGGTCCCCTTCCCCCCGCTTGCGGTGGGGAAGGGTTAGGGATGGGGGGGCGTGCAAGAAGAGGCTCGACTCCGTCGCCTGGCTCCGACGGCCTGGACTCTCCCCCCCACCCCGGCCCTCCCCACCGCAAGCGGGGGGAGGGAGAAGAACCGCCGTCCTGCGCCAAGGCCATCACGCCTGCCCCGCCATTTCCACCTCGGCATGGGTCGCGACATGGACGAGCCCGTCCGCCGTGACCCAGCCGCGATACATCCCTTCGGAGTTGTAGGGCGCGACGATCGCGCCATCCGCGCCGACAGCGACCAGCCCAGCGCCGATCCTGTGGGCGGTCAGTTCGGCCAGCACCGCGTCGGTCGCGGCTTTCAGGCTGAGGCCCTTGTAGGCGACCAGCGACGCGATCTCGTGGCCGACGCAATAGCGGATGAAATACTCGCCCTTGCCGGTGCCCGAGACGGCGCAGCGGCCATCGCGGGCATAGGTGCCCGCCCCGATGATCGGCGAATCGCC
>JBKJSB010000177.1:0-9961 GCA_046593015.1 Allobosea sp. | reverse complement strand
GACCACGGTGACGTTGGCGTTGGCGGTGAAATCGGTCAGCCAGACCATGTCGGCATCGTCGACATAGACCGAATAGCTCCGCGGCTTGTCGCCCGGTAGCTTCCAGGTCTTCCAGCTCTGGCTCACCGTGTCATAGGCCGAGACGTTGCCGGAGTTCCATTCGCTGACCCAGACCCGGTTCTTCGAGTCCGACCAGGCCCGGCGCGCGCCCTGCCCCGGCGTCGGCGGCTCGACCACGGTGACGTTGGCGTTGGCGGTGTCGATCCGGGCGATGTGGTTGCCGGCGAGCGAGGCGTACCAGACCTCGCCCGACGGCGTCATGGTGATGCCATAGGCGCCCCGGCCGCGCGGCGCGTCCCAGATCTCCATCTTCTCGGTCTTGGGATCGAAGCGGCCGATGATGCCATTCTGGCCGGTGAACCAGAGGATGCCGGCCTTGTCGAAGACACCGGTGTTGAGGTTGGCCTTGGCGCGCTCGGCGGGCAGCCTGAACAGATCGACCTTGTGCGTCTTGTCGTCGACGCGGGCGATCGCGTTCTGGCCGCCCTCGGTGACGTAAGCCGCGCCGTCGGGGCCGCGGACCACGCCATGGGGGGCCGCGCCCTGTCCGAGTTCGACGACCTTGAGCTGGCCCGAGCGCGGATCGAAGCGGCCGAGCGTGCCGTTGCGCTGGCCGCAGACCCAGATCGTGCCGTCGCCGGCATCGGTGACGTCGCGCGAGCCTCTGATCCCCGGCACATCGAAATAGGTGACGGCGAATTTGGCCCCGCCAGGGGCCGGCGCGCCGGTGGCGAGGGCGCGGCCGATCAGGGCGGGAGCGCTCAAGGCCCCGAGACCGAGCTGGAGAAAGGAACGGCGCAGCATGGAGCGTCTCCTCGGTGGTTGTTTCGCGCAGGATGAGCGCCTGTGACCCTTGGGTAAACCGACAAGATGGTGAAACCGGGACGTCCGGCTTCTTCAAACCCGCCGTTGCAGGCCAACCGGAAGCGCGGAGACCCGTGCGATCTCGCCATCGAGGAAGCCTGGGGGATCGGCGAGATAGTCCAGCGCCATCGCCATCGCATCCACGCCCCAGAAGATCTCGCCGTCGATCAGCAGGCTCGGCACGCCGAAGATTCCTGCCGCGACAGCCTCGTCGGTCGCCTGCCGCAGCGCGTCCTTGACGGCCTGATCGCCTGTCCGCTCCAGAGCGCCGGGATCGCCGCCGGCCGTCGCCACGCCGGCGAGGACCTCCGGGTCGTTGGCGTCGCGGCCCCGCCCCCAGATCAGGGCGAAGGCCTCGCGCACGGCCGCTTCGTTGCCGTCGAGCGCGGTGAGCAATCGCAGCATCGCCAGCGGGTTGAAGGGATGGGCCGGCGGGAAGCGGAAGGGCAGGCCGAGCGAAAGCGCGGCATGCGTCACCAGCCGATAGGTATGGACGCGCTTGGGCGCGATCTCGGCCGGGCCGAGTTGTCCCCAGTGCTTCAACACCGCGCCGAACACGATGGGCTTCAGCACCACGCTGCGATGGCGCGCGATCTCGGGCAGCCTCTTCAGCGCGACATAGGCGAAGGGCGAGATGACGTCGAAATACCAGATCGCGGGCCGGGATACTGAAGGTTCTTGCATGGACAGGCTCACCGGATCAGCTTCGAGACGTCGCGGAATTGCGGATGGGATGCGCTGCGCAGCCATTCGAACACCACCATCTCGGTCGTGACCAACTCCGCGCCGTGACGCTCCATGCGGCGGATCGCGACCTCCTTCGATTCCGGCGCACGCGAGCCGATCGCATCCTGCGCCACGAAGACGCGGCGGCGATGCTCCAGCAGGGTCAGCACGGTCTGGGCGACGCAGACATGCGCCTCGCAGCCGCAAACCACCAGATCGTCGTCGCCGCCAAGCGCCTCCAGAAAGGCCGGCTCGGCGCAGGAATCAAAGCTCATCTTGGCAACGACAGGACCGGCCTCGGCAAGCTCAGGCACCGTGCCGCCGAGTTTTTCCGGATTTTGCTCGGTCATCAGGATGGGACGTCCGAGCAGGCGCGCGGCGTCCGTCAGGCGGCGGGCGTTGGCGACGACGCGTTCGCCATCCTGGATCGCCGGCATCAGGCGGCCCTGGATGTCGATCACCACGAGGCGGGCATTGCTTGCGCTGATCAGCGGCATGACTCAGTCTTCTCCAGTCGAGGCTTCAGCCATTTGCATGGATTGCACCTTGCGCCGCCAGCAGCTTTGCGATCTCGGCCTCGACATAACGCTCCATCAACGCGCGCGGCGCCAGCCCGAACATGCGGATGCGCTTCGTGTGCAGCAGCAGCAGCACGCCGACGGCATGGGCGAAGGCATCGGTCATGATCAGCCTGGCCATGGCGACATCGGCCCCGATCGCCTCAGCCGCCGCCGCTATTGGCCAAAGCACCGCCTCCAGAGCAGCGTTCAACGCCATGTCGCGCTCGCGCCCGAGGCCATGGGGCCGCATGCCGCCGCGAAACAAATAGAAGCCAAGATCGAGATCGCGCGGGTTCTGCGCATAGAAATCGAAGAAGCCGAGCGCGGCCGCGGCAAGGCGCGCCTGCGGCGTCGCGGCCGCGCTGACCTGCAGATCGACATGGGCCTTCAGCGCCGCGATCGATTGCCCCAGAACTTCGGCATAGAGCGCTTCCTTCGAGTCGAAGTGGAAATACAGCGCGGCCGGCGTGTAGCCGGCCTCAGCCGCGATGGCGCGCAGCGACGCCCCGTCGAGCCCGTCACGCTCGAAGACGGCGCGCGCCGCATCGAGGATCAGACCGCGCTTGTGGTCGCTCACCGCGCGCCTGCGCCGGCCGGTCGTGGTCTCTGGCAGCGTCACATTCGAGCCTTTTCAAAACCGCTTGACGAAAATTCTAACGGCGTTCAATTTTATCGGCAACAAGCAAAATCACGATGAGGACACGCCGATGCTGATGGATGCCGCCGGCTACCGGGAGTCCTTGCGCGCCTACAAGCCGCGCGTCTTCGTCAATGGCCGCACGATCGAGAGCGTGGCCGACGAGCCGATGCTGCTGCCGGGCATCAACGGGATCGGCGTGACCTACGACCTCGCCCATGAGGCGGCCTATCGGCCGATCATGACGGCGGTTCAGGGCACGTCGGCTAAGACCGTCAACCGGATGACCCATATCAACGAGACGTCGGCCGACCTGCTGGCGAAACTCGAGGCGGTGCGGCTGGTCTGCAAGATCTCCGGCTGCGCCGTGCGCTATCTGACCCATGACGCCTTCAATGGGCTCTATCAGGCGACGGCGCGGGCCGACGCCGAGCACGGCACCGATTACGGCCAGCGCTTCTTGAACTACATGCACAAGGTGCAGGACGAAGACCTGACCTGCGGCATCGCCATGACCGACGCCAAGGGCGACCGCTCGAAGCGGCCGGGCCAGCAGTCCAACCGCGATTCCTATGTGCACATCAGCGAGCGCCGCAAGGACGGCATCGTCATTCGCGGCACGAAGGCGATCGTCACCGGAGCGCCTTACGTCCACGAATTCCTGGTGATGCCGTGCCGCACGCATGCGCCCGGCGACGAGGATTTCGCGGTCTCCTGCGCCGTGCCCTGCGATGCGGAGGGCGTGACCATTGTGGCCCGTCCCGCAGGCCGTCCCGGCGATCCGGCGGCGAAATTCTCCGCGAAATACGGTCAGTCGACCGGCGTCGTCATGTTCGACGACGTCTTCGTGCCATGGGAGCGCGTCTTCATGGCCGGCGAGATCGAGGAAGCGGGCTTCCTCACGACCAGCTACGCGACGCATCACCGCCATAGCTGCATCGGCGCGCGCGCCGGCTTCGGCGACCTGCTGATCGGCGCGGGCGCGCTGATGATCGAGGCCAACGGGCTCGACGCCGAACGCCATTCCCATGTGCGCGAACAGATGGTCGAACTGATCACCATCACCGAGAGCTTTTTCGCCTGCGGCGTCGCGGCATCCGTCTATTGCCAGAAGGACCCGGCCGGCAACGTCATGCCCGATGCGGTGTTTGCCAATATCGGCAAGCTGCTGCTGGCGACGAAGATCTACGACATGCACCGCATCGCGCATTACGTCTCCGGCGGGCTGATCGTGGCCCTGCCCGGCCCCGACGAGGATCACAACCCCGAGACTTCGGCCTCGCTCGCCGCCGTGCTGACCGGGCGGCCCGATATCCCCCATGAGCAACGGGCCGAGGTCGCGCGCTTCATCGAGGACCTGACGGTCTCGAAGGAAGCCGGCTGGTATTCGGTGATCTCGCTGCATGGCGGCGGCTCGCCCGAGGCGATGAAGCGCGAGATCTGGCGCAACTATCCGGTGATGGAGAAGGTCGCGCTGGTCGAGAGCCTGCTCGACCGCGGCGTGCTGGCTGACGGGACAAGGGTGTCGAGGCAGCCGGGGCGCTGTTGCGTGACGGGGTGCGAGGTTCCGGCGCTGCCGACGCAAGAGGCCGCAGAATGAAGCTCTTCCCCTCCCCCCTCGGGGAGGGGATAGGGGTGGGGGCGAACGACCGGGTGAGCGGGGCGGCGATCGGAGAGACGCCGATACCAGCTTTCAACCGCTTCTCGCCCGGTCGTTCGCCCCCCACCCTCGGTCCCTCCCCACGAGGGGGAGGGAAGGCGCGCGTTCAGCGCCGTCTCGCGACTGGAAACGATCTCATGACCCTCGCTGCTGCCCAGCCGACCCATCAGGTTCTCAACCAGGCCCGTCCCGCCACTGGCTGGAACGCGTTTTCGGGCGATGCCGCGCTCGCAGGCGTCGTCGACCGGCTTGCGCCATGGGTCGCGGAGAAAGCCTCCGCGCTCGGCGCTCACGCCGGCGACGCCGAGACGCAGGAGCTGGCGCGGCACGCCAACAGGTTCGGCCCCGAGCTGAAGACGCATGACCGCTTCGGCAACCGCACCGACTGGATCGAGTTTCACCCGGCCTGGCACGACCTGATGGCGCTCGCCGTCAGGCACGAGGTTCCCTCGCTGGCCTGGACCACGAAGGAGCCCAACGGCCATTCGGCCCGCGCCGTGCTGTCCTATCTCTGGAACCAGATAGAGCACGGCACGGGTTGTCCGACCGGCATGACCTATGCGGCGTTCCCCGGCCTCGCGCAGCCGGAGTTCGGGCTCTGGCGGGAGAAGATCACCTCGGGCGCCTACGACAGGCGCCCGCTCCCGGTCTCGCAGAAGACGGGCGCGACGATCGGCTATGCCATGACCGAGAAGCAGGGCGGCTCGGATTTGCGCCAGACCCAGACCACGGCGCGCTATCTGGAGGATACGTCCGAGGGCCGCGTCTACCTGATCACCGGGCACAAATGGTTCTTCTCGGTGCCGCAATCGGACGGGTTCTTTACGCTGGCCCAGACCGAAAGCGGCGTGTCCTGCCTGTTCTGTCCCGGCTTCCTGCCGGACGGCTCGCGCAACCGGCTGCAGATCCAGCGGCTGAAGGACAAGGCCGGCAACCGCTCGAACGCCTCCTCCGAGGTTGAGTTCCGCGACTGCCTCGGCTGGCTCGTCGGCGAGGAGGGCGCGGGGATCAAGGAGATCCTCAGCCATGCCCATCTGACGCGGCTCGATTTCGCCGTCGGCTCGGCCGGGCTGATGCGGCAGGCTCTGACGCTGGCGCTGAACCACACCCAGTCTCGCCGGGGCTTCGGTTCGAGCCTCGCCGAGCAGCCGATGATGACCAACATCCTCGCCGATCTCGCGATCGATTCGGAGGCCTCGACGCTGATGGCGTTTCGCGTCGCCGCGGCGACCGATGCGATGGAGACGAGCGAACAGGAGCGGCATCTGGCGCGGGTTTCGACGCCGCTGGCGAAATTCTGGAACTGCAAGCGCGCGCCGGCCTTCGTGGTCGAGGCGCTGGAATGCCATGGCGGCAACGGCTTCATCGAGGAGAACCCGATGGCGCGGCTCTATCGCGAGGCCCCGCTGAATGCGATCTGGGAAGGCACTTCCAACATGATGTGCATGGATGTGCTGCGCTCGTTCAACCGCGACCCGCGCACGAAGGACGCCTTCATGACCGAGGTCGGGGCGGCTCGAGGATCGAACCGGGCGCTCGACCGCTGGCTCGACCGGCTCGGGGCGGAGGTGGCCAAGCCCCGCAACGATGACGGCCATGGCCGCCGGCTCGCCAACCTGATGGCCTATGCGCTGCAAGCCTCCGAGCTGCAAAAACATGCCGACGGGGCCTTGTTCGAGACCTTCTGCCGCTCGCGGCTCGACGCCGACTGGGGCTATGTCTTCGGCACGCTCGATCCAGCGCCGGAACTGGCGGGCATCGTAGCGCGGGCGACGGTGGCGCGGGCCTGACGGCGCTCCTGCCGCTTTTTTGCCCCATCGCCGCTATTCTGTCGCGCTCTGACGACACGCAAACGAGGAAGCGCCATGCCCCAGATGATCTTCGTCAATCTGCCGGTGAAGGATCTCGACAGGTCGGTCGCTTTCTTCACGGCGCTGGGCTTCACGTTCAATCCGCAATTCACCGACGAGACCGCGACCTGCATGGTGATCAGCGACACCATTTTCGCGATGCTGCTGACGCACGAGAAATTCGCGAGCTTCTCGCCCAAGCCGATCGCGGACACCTCGAAGGCCATCGAGGTGCTGACCTGCCTCTCCCGCGAGAGCCGGGCCGATGTCGACGCCATGGTGAAGGCGGCGCTCGCTGCGGGCGGCTCCACCTATAACGAGCCGCAGGATTACGGCTTCATGTACGGACACGGCTTCCAGGACCTCGACGGCCATGTCTGGGAGATGATGTGGATGGATCAAAACGCGGCGCCTCCGCAAGCCTGACAGATCGGGCTGACATGACAGACTGTCATATGGCAGCCGGGATTGCGTAGAGACCTGGTTTCGGGACAATGATGATCGACCCGTTCGGTACCGCTCTCATCCAGGCATAACGTTTGAACGCGCTACGCGTCCCCCATGTCGGCGACTATCGCGCCTAACCTTTCCTCCTTCATCCCGTTTTTCTGAGGCAGCCTCGCCCTCCCCCTTCGATTTGGGGGCCGGGAGCGCGCATGCCTGAGGCCATTGTCCCGATTCTGAGGACCTTTCCGCTCTTCACAGACGCCCAGGAGGCCACGCTCAAGGCGCTCGTGCCCCATTGCGTGTTCCAGTCCTATTCGGCCGCCATCGAGATCAACCGGCATGCGAGCCGCCGCGCTTCGTGCATTGCATGCGGACCGGCTCGGTCGAGGCCTGGAGCCGCATCAACGCCTCGGAGACGATCCTGCTCGCGGTCGTGGCGCCGGTGGTGTTCGAGGTCGCGACCGCCGTGCGCGGTTCGCCGTCGCCGGTCTCGCTGATCACCGAGAGCCGCCGGAATCGCTGGCGATCGCGACGGCCGCCTTCCTGCAGGCGCTGCGCGAGGACGCCGGCCTCTGCTATGCTGCTCTGGAGCATTCCTCGCGCAGCAATCTCCTCCTCATCGACCGGCTGCTCGACCAGAAGCTGCGCACCGCCGAACAGCGCCTCGGCCAGTGGATTCTGCTGCAGCTCTCGCGCAGCCAGGACAAGAGCGTGATCCGCCTGACCTATTCCAAGCGGGCCTTGGCGCTGGAGCTCGGCATGACGCCGGCCAACCTGTCCCGTCTGTTCAACGTGCTGCGCGACCACGGCGTCGATGTCGACGGCAAGACGATGGCGATCACCGATTTCGAGAAGCTGCGGACGCTGGCGGAAGACTGAGGAGCCTAGTTGCGTTCGGCGAAGGCGAGCTTCAGCCCGAGCGCGGCGAAGGCGCCCGCGAAAAGCCGCCGCATCCAGGCCATCACGGCCGGACGCGAGATGACATGGCGACGCATCGCGGCGGCGAACACGCCATAGGCGGCGAAGACCGCGAAGGTCGCCGCCATGAACACAGCCGACAACTCCAGCATGCGCGCAAGCGCATCGGGTTCGCCGGCGCTGACGAATTGCGGCAGGAAGGCGAAGAAGAAGATCGAGAGCTTGGGATTGAGGATGTTGATCAGGACGCCCGAGACGATGACCTGACGGGCCGAGCGCGGCGCGGCGGCCTCGTCCACCCGCAGTGCGCCGTTCTCGCGCAGGGTCGCCCAGGCCATATAGAGCAGATAGGCGACGCCGAGATATTTCAGCACCTGAAAGGCGAGCGCGCTGGTGTGCAGCAGCGCCGCCAGCCCGGTGATTGCGGCGGCCATATGCGGAATGATGCCGAGCGTGCAGGCGAAGGCCGCGATCAGGCTGGCGCGCGCGCCATGCGACAGGCCGGCCGCGATGGTGAACAGCGCGCCGGTGCCGGGCGAGGCGACCACGATCAGCGTGGTCAGCAGGAATTCGGGGCTCATCGCGGTCTCCGGGCGCATGCATGGACGGATTGAGGCTAGAACCGTCAACCATCTCTCGCAAGCTGATCGCCGACGCTAGTCCTGGGACGGGTCGTCCTGAGCGCGATCGTCCTGGAGGCGGTCGATCCTGGCGGCGCGGTCCTGTCGCGCCGGCTCCATGATCTCGTGCTGGCCGACAGCCCGCTCCAACCCGTCGGGGCCGCGCACGCGGTACTGCCCTTCCTTGTTGTCGCGCTCGGGCATCACCCGCAGCACCTCGAAAGCCCCGGGCCGGGGCTGGTTGGCGAAGCCGGTGGTCAGTTCCACCACGTCGCCGGCCTTGTAACGCTGCTCGCTCATGATTTTGCTCCCTGTCGTGGCGCTGCGGCCGGGCTCAGCGCGACGCCGTCACGTCGGCGGCGGTGATGCGGTGATAATTCGCCCGGCGCTTGCCATAGGCGCTCGCCGCCGCGTTGAGGATTTCGGTGCGGTTGCTGTCGAACACCGCGAGCAACTGCGCCTCGCCATCGGCGCGGCCCGCGCCGAGCTTGTGCAGCGCATCGAACTCGATCTGGAAGGCGATCTCCAGCGAGGCGTCGGAACCCCAGAAACTGACGCAGGCCCGCCCGGCATCGAAACTGCGCACCTGATTGGGAAAGTTCAGCGCCATGATCCAGCCCTCCTGCCGATCAGGCATCGAGATCCTCTTCGGCTTGCCTGCGCAGCCGTCGCAGCCGGATGGGCTGCCGGAATGGACATTGCCGCCACTCCGACCCCGCCCGCAGTCCAACGGCTCGCCAAGGGCCCAAACACGCTGATCGTTCTCTCAAGGGCGCCAGGCCAGAGCCAATCAACCGCTCAAGCGGTTTGCTCTCGACGACCGTGCTTTGGACATGGGGAAGGCAGCGCCCGATTGTAAGGCGCGTGACACCAAGGCGGGCGCGAATGAGACAGGGACAGAGGCTGCCGCTCCGGAATGCCGCCCATGTCGCCCCGCCGCTACCGCATGGCGGGCGCCCGTCTTACACTAAGCCATTCCCCAGACGCACGGGCAGGCGCGAGCATTCATGGACAAGCGGGTCGAGACGGATGCGGCCGCCGGGCCGATGAGCCATGAGGACATCCGCTCGATCATCATCGGCATCATGCTGGCGATGTTTCTTGCGGCGCTGGACCAGACCATCGTCGCGACCGCGATGCCGACGATCGGGCGCGAGTTGAACGACGTCGCCCATCTGCCCTGGGTGATCACGGCCTATCTGCTGGCCTCGACCGCGGTGACGCCGCTCTACGGCAAGCTCGCCGACATCCATGGCAGGCGCGTGACGCTGCTCTCGGGGATCGTCGTCTTCATTGTCGGGTCGGTCGCCTGCGCGATCGCGCCGTCGCTGTGGCTGCTGGTGGTGGCGCGCTTCGTCCAGGGACTGGGCGGAGGCGGGCTGATCGCGCTGGCGCAGACGATCATCGCCGACATGGTGCCGCCGAGGGAGCGCGGCAAATATCAGGTCTACATCGCCAGCGTCTTCTTCGTCTCCTCGGTGATGGGACCGGTGCTGGGCGGGATCATCGCCGAGGCGCTGCACTGGTCGGTGATCTTCTGGATCAACCTGCCGCTCGGGCTCGCCGCCTACTGGATGACGAGTTCGGCGCTGAAGCGGCTGCCCCGCCGTGAGCGCCCG
>JBKJSB010000007.1:0-6535 GCA_046593015.1 Allobosea sp. | reverse complement strand
GTCGAGCACGGTCGCGGGGTCGAGCGAGGGCACGCCGCCGACGCGGCTGCGAAAACCATGCTCGGCGAAGTCCGGCACGAAGGAGATGCCCGATTTCGCCTCGTGCAGAGAGGCCAGCACCTCCTGCGTGTTGTTGCCGATGGACGAGACGATGCCCATCCCGGTGACCACAACGCGTCTCATGCTCGCTTCTCCGACTCTCGTTTTGTGCCGCGCGGGCTCAAGGACCCAGGCTGCTTCCAGTCATGTCGAGGCGCACATGGACCGCGCGGATGGCGCGCGCAAGGCCGCGATGTGCTTTTCCTCAGGCGTAGCCCCTGTTCAAGCCGCCTCCGGCTTGAACAGGCCCACCCGCATATCGCTGACCGTATAAATCCGCTTCCCGTCGGCCTCCAGCCAGCCATCGGCGATGCCGAGCACGAGCTTGGACTTGAAGACGCGCTTGAACTCGACGCCGTAGACGACCTGCTTGACGCTCGGCAGCACCTGGTCGGCGAACTTGACCTCGCCGACGCCGAGCGCGCGGCCCCGGCCGGGCAGGCCGAGCCAGCCGAGGAAAAAGCCGGTGAGCTGCCAGAGCGCGTCGAGCCCGAGGCAGCCCGGCATCACCGGATCGCCCTTGAAATGGCAGTCGAAAAACCAGAGGTCGGGCCTGACGTCGAATTCGGCGCGGACGAGGCCCTTGCCATGCGGCCCGCCGACTTCGCTGATCTCGACGATGCGGTCGAACATCAGCATCGGCGGCAGCGGCAGCTGCGCATTGCCCGGCCCGAACAGCTCCCCGCGCCCGCAGCTCAGGATCTCTTCGTAGCTGAATGACGATTGCCGCTCCATAACCCGTTCCGCTCCCGTGTCCGCCCGCGGCAAGCCCGCGACCTGATCTTGCTGCCCGTGCCTAACACGCCGCCGCGCGGGAACGGAAGGGCGAGTGCGCTTGCGAGGGCCCGGGCAAAGCCTTACATCTCTGTTCATGCATGGGCTGCGATCATCGCGGCCACTGATTTTTGGCAGGAGCCGGCCGCACGTCATGACCGATCTGATCTCCCCGGACCAAAGCTATGGCGACCAGGGCTACGGATCGAGCGCGCGTCAGGGCTGCCCGTTCCATGACGTGCGCCAGCGCCTGCGCCGCGTCGGCCTGAGGCCCACACGGCAGCGTGTCTCGCTCGGCTGGCTGCTCTTCGCCAAGGGCGACCGCCACGTCTCGGCCGAGATGCTGTTCGAGGAGGCGATGAAGGCGCGCGTGCCGGTCTCGCTGGCGACCGTCTACAACACGCTGCACCAGTTCACGGAAGCCGGCCTCCTGCGGGAACTCGCCATCGACGGGGCCAAGACCTATTTCGACACCGACAACAGCGAGCACCACCATTTCGTCGTCGACGGCGAGAACACGGTGATCGACATCCCGGCCTCGGCGATCGACGTCGCCGAATTGCCGCTGCCGCCGGCAGGCTACGAGATCGCCCGCGTCGACGTCGTGGTCAGGCTGCGCAAGATCGGCTCCTGAGCACCCCGTCTGGAAACTCTGCTCCGGCGGCCCTCTGACGCGCCTGTCTGCGCTTCCGGTGCTCACGGACAAAAAGTCCGCTCCGCTCCGGTTCTCGACAGCCACGCCAGCCGACTCGCCGGAGCACGTTTCGAATCGGGCTTGCGCCTGCTCTCCGGCCGCCCCGCTCAGTCGACCTTCTCGTTGGGATAGACGCCCCAGAGCCGTTCCTGCTTCAGATAGCCCTCGATCTTGCCGATCGTGACCTTGCACCAGGCGCTGTTGCAGCTTGCGACGCTGGCGATGACGTTGGGCTGCAACTGCGCCACCACGGCCGAGCCCTCGTCGGCGCCGGCGCGCAGGATGAAGGTCTCGTCCTTGACCTTGGACCAGGGCGCGACCAGCGCGGTGCGCCGCCCCGAGAGCAGGCTGTTCAGCACCCAGCCATCGGCGCCGTCGGCATCGCGCACGCGCCGCCAGATCTCGAACTCGGCGACGATTTCCACGGGCAGGCCGGCGCGCTGGTAGACCCAGCGGGTGCGGTGCTCCTTGGAGGGCCCCTCGCGCAAATTCACGCGGTCGGATTTCAGGCTGACATAGCGCGGCACCGGCAGCTTGGTCACCGAGCCGGTCTGGACATCCTGCGCCGCGACGCCCGACGCGCCGACCGCCACCAGAAGTCCGGTCATCACCGCCACGCAACGCATCGCCAAAGGCATCATCGATCCGGTCTCCGTCTTAACCTGCGGGCTTCACCGCGACACCCGGCGAAGGGTCATGTTGTCATCCGCCGCGCCGCTGCTTATGCAACGAAGCCGGCACTGAGCTTTCGACGCCGCCACCCATTCCTGAAGCCCCCCGGTTAATGGCGGGTTGAGGCCAAATGGCGGCGGGGTCGAAAGCGAGCGTAGCAGAGCGCCGGCGGGAGAGGAGGCGTCGATGTCGAAGAAGAAGCCGCTGGTCGTGGTCACGCGCAAGCTGCCGGCGATCGTGGAGACGCGGATGCGCGAACTCTTCGACGCGCAGCTCAACATCGACGACACGCCGATGAGCCAGGCGGCGCTGGTCGAGGCGGTGAAGACCGCCGAGGTGCTGGTGCCGACCGTGACCGACCGGATCGACGCCCGCCTGATCGCGCAGGCCGGCGACCAGCTCCGGCTGATCGCCAATTTCGGCAATGGCGTCGACAATATCGACGTCGCCAGCGCCGTGCAGCGCGGCATCACGGTGACCAATACGCCAGGCGTCCTGACCGACGACACCGCCGACATGACGATCGCGCTGATTCTCGCCGTGGCGCGCCGGATCGCGGAAGGCGCGCGCGTCATCCCCGACGACGACTGGGCCGGCTGGTCGCCGACCTGGATGCTCGGCCGCCGCATCACCGGCAAGCGCCTGGGCATCGTCGGCATGGGCCGCATCGGCCAGGCGGTGGCGAAGCGCGCCGCGGCCTTCGGCCTCTCGATCCATTACCACAACCGCCGCCGGGTCGATCCGCGCGTCGAGGAGAAGCTCGACGCGACCTATTGGGATTCGCTCGACCAGATGCTGGCGCGGATGGACATCGTCTCGGTCAACTGCCCGCACACGCCGGCGACCTATCACCTGCTCTCGGCGCGCCGGCTCAAGCTCATGAAGCCCGACGCCATCCTGATCAACACCGCGCGCGGCGAGATCGTCGACGAGAGCGCGCTTGCGCGCATGCTGGAGGCGGGCGAACTCGCCGGCGCCGGGCTCGACGTCTATGAGAGCGAGCCGGCGGTCAATCCGCGCCTGCTCAAGCTCGCCCGCAACCACCGCGTCGTCGTGCTGCCGCATATGGGCTCGGCCACGCATGAGGGCCGCGCCGACATGGGCGAAAAGGTCATTGTCAACATCAAGACCTTCATGGACGGCCACAAGCCGCCGGATCGCGTCCTGCCGAGCATGCTTTAAGGGAAACTCCCTTCCCGTCATGGTCGGGCTTGTCCCGACCATCCACGTCTGCCTTCGTCGAGCCCTACGCCAAAGACGTGGATGCTCGGCACAAGGCCGGGCATGACTGAAGAGTGGGGCGCTTGGGCGTCTACCCCGCCCGCGCCGTGTCGAACTGCCCGGTCTTGCGGAAGCGCCAGAGATAGGACGGCACGACGATCTGGACTGAACCCAGGCTGCTCAGTTGCGCGGCTTGGCGGCCAGCGACCGACGGTTTGCCGCGAGGGTGCGTTCAATTCTGCGTCGGTCGGATTCCAAGCGAAAGCAGACGTTTGATGTCTGAGCTTGGATTCTGGCCGTCACTGCTTCAAGAAAAGCCTGTTCACCTTCAGACAATATTTCGTCTACTTTTATATTCATAATTTCTTGAAACAATAGATCTTTGTTGGACAAACTTAAAATAAGTCGCACCCTTTTATTGCCTTGATAAAGGATTGAGATTTTCTCTCTCTGATTGAGTTTGTTCTGCGATAAGAGTTCAAGTTCGCCATTATTCTCGGCTGGACATCGGAGTTCGATCGGGATGAACACGTCAAGATCATCAATTTTGGTGCTTTGGGCATGTCCCGGCAGTGACGAAAGCGACAGGCACGCGGTCAGGCAGCAGAGCCGAACCATGGCGAGCGATGGGCGGCGAATGAGACGCGCGCCGCCCCTTTGCATCCCGCTCACCGCGAGCTTGCGCGACACCATCCGCCCGAACCACTACCCCGCCCGCGCCGTGTCGAACTGCCCGGTCTTGCGGAAGCGCCAGAGATAGGTCGGCACGACCGCCTCGACCGAGGTCGGCGCGATGCCCAGGCCCGCGAAGTCGCGGCCTTCCGCGATCGCGGCGGCCGAGACGACGTTGTCGCTCTCCAGCAGCGTCACCTGGTCGCGGGTCAGCTTGAGTTCGTTCGGCACGAGGCCGAGCGTCAGCATGTCCGCGATCTCCATGACCCGCGCCTTCAGCCGCGCCAGCGGGAAGGGCAGGGGCACGAGCCCGCGCTTGCGGCCGGTGACCTCGCCGATATAGGCGAGCAGCTCCCTGAAGCTCTTCACCTCCGGCCCGCCGAGTTCGTAGACCACGCCGGCGGCGGCCTTGCCGTCGATGGCGCGCGCCACGGCTTCCGCGACATCGCCGACGAAGACCGGCTGGAATTTCGTCTCGCCGCCGCCGATCAGCGGCAGCACCGGCAGCATGCGGGACAGCGAGGCGAAGCGGTTGAAGAAGCCGTCTTCCGGACCAAACACGATCGAGGGCCGCAGGATCACCGCGCCCGGCACGGCCGCCAGCACGCCGGCCTCGCCTTCAGCCTTGCTGCGCGCATAGGCCGAGGCGGAAGCCGCATCCGCGCCGATGGCGGAGACCTGCACGACGCGGCCCACGCCGAGCGCGGCGCAGGCCTGCGCGATGGCGCGCGCACCATTCGCCTGCACGCCGGAAAAGCTCTGGCGTCCGCCTTCCTGCAGGATGCCGACGAGATTGACCACCGCGTCCGCGCCCCTGATCGCGGCCGAGACCGAGTCGGGATAGCGCAGATTGGCCTGCACGGCGTGAATCTGGCCGACGGTGCCGAGCGGCTGCAGGAAGCCGGCGAGATCGGGCCGGCGCACGGCGACGCGCACCCGGTAGCCGCGTTTGACCAGCGCGCGCACGACATGGCGGCCGACGAAGCCGGAGCCGCCGAAGACCGTGACGAGCTGCTGGCCGGGCGGAGTCTGGTCATGCGTCATGGATGTCTTGCCTCATTGCGCGCGAGCCTGCGTGCTTAAGCATGTTTGCGCGCCTGTGAAAACCGGGCGGAACCTTTTGTCCCGGTCGCGAGGGTCGCGGACGTCGCAAGGCGGCGCGGTTTCCGAAACGGCCGACGCAAGCCTCGGGCTCGCCTCGGTTGTGGTCTGCAAAATGATGCAATCTCAGATGGTTGCCCTGGAATGCCCAGCGACTCGCAGCAACGCCGAAAGGCTTTTTTCACTGTTTCGCACGATAATTGGCCGTCTCCCGCAAGGGCTGGTCGATCCGGATCAGCCGGCGGGCAAGGGGCTACACAAGCGACGCGCGCCGGATTCCCGGCGCGTAGGACATCGCGACCGCCGGCTTGCGAGGGCGTTGCCCCGGAAGCCGGGGCTGGGAGGCCGCGAGCAAGGTTGGGGACTGGCATCTTGAATTCCATTCGCATGAAAATCCTCGCCATGCTGGCGATCGTCGCCTTCGGCGCGGTCGCCTCGGCGGGGTTGAGTCTCTTCGCCCTGTCGCGCAGCGGCGATCTCACCGACCGGTCGAGCCGCCAGGGCGACATCGCCCTCGTCACCGAGCGCATCAATGCGCAGGTGCTCGGCGTGGTGATGGATGCGCGCGGCATCTACATGTCGAAGACGGCGCAGGAGGCCGAGCCCTTCGCCAAGGGCATGGAGGCGCGCTTCCCGCAGCTGCGCAAGCTCAGCACCGATCTCAACGGGCTCGTCCCGGCCAGCGAGCGCGAGCGCGCCGGCCAGATCGAGAAGGCCATCGCCGATTTCATCACCTTCCGCTCCGAGACGGTCCGGCTCGGCCGCGAGGTCTCGACGGCGGCTGCCAATGCGCAGGGCAACAACGACCTCAACCGCACCAACCGCAAGGCGCTGAACGATCTGCTCGTCGCCTTCGCCAAACGCAACGAGCAGGCCGGCAACGCGCTCCACGACGAGGCTGCGGCCTTCACCGGCCAGGTCAAGCTGATCCTGCCCGCGATCCTGCTGCTGGCGTTGATCGGCTCGATCTTCGGCGCGATGATTTTTGCGCGGCGCGCCATCACCGGCCCGCTGCTGGCGCTCGCCGGCGTGATGCAGCGCCTGACGGCGGGCGACACGAAGATCGTCGTGCCGCACGCAACCCGCAAGGACGAGATCGGCGCCATGGCGCGCGCCGTCTCCGTGCTGCGCGAGAGCACCGAGCAGGTCGCCCTGCTGCAGGAGAACGAACGCGCGGCCACGACAGCCCGGATGGCGCGGGCCGACGCGATGGCCTCTGTCGTCTCCGATGTCGGCGAGGTCGTGGCTGCCGCCGCCGCGGGCGACTTCTCGGCAAGGCTTCAGATCGACGATGCCGACGAG
>JBKJSB010000110.1:0-22925 GCA_046593015.1 Allobosea sp. | reverse complement strand
CCGACAGATCGCGAATAATACTTATGAGATAATCAGCATCCCCCTTACCGGTGTTTATACGAATTCGTCGCACGGCAACTTTACGTCTTCCGTTTGCTGGTGTCTCGATCACACGCTCGTCTTCGATTTCGGTCGTTTCGGTTTTCAATAGTATATTGTCATCGTTCTCAATTCTGATCGCGGCCTCATCTCCTAAAATGTCCTTGGCCGTCTTCCCAATTATGAGTTCTCTGCTGATGCCGAGCAGGCTTTCCGCCGCGCGATTAGCGAATATGTACTTTCGAGTGCGTGGGTCCCGTGCCAGAATAGCCTCTCCGATATTCTCGGATACCTGAACGAGAAATCGCTCGGCACGCTCCAGTTGACGGTGAAGTCTTCCTTGTTCTGTGAAGTCCTCATGCAGTGAAAGCCAGCCCCCGCCAGATAGCGGCCGCTCTCGGATTTTGAAGGTGCGACCGTCTGTCAGACGCGCTTGATGGACAGACGCGCGACCTTCGGACATTCGGCCTACTGCGGCAGCTTCGTAGGCAAGCACGGGAGCGGGCAACAATCCGTGGGTGGCGTGGTGCTCGAGCAGCGCCTCGATGGATCCCCCGGATGCCATAGAGGCAGGCAGCCCGTACATGTGTATATACGCATTGTTGACCGATATGCCAGCCTTGGGATCCACCAGGAGAATGCCAAGCGGAATGTTCTCGGTGAGTTTCGCGAGCCGCGCCCCGACTATAGCTTCGTTCTGAAGAGCCAACCCCTCGGCTCGCCGAGCCCGTTTCGTGGTTCTTCTAAGACCATCGTTCGTGACGGCAAGCTCTTGTAGCAATACAGTTGTCTTAGCTAAATTTCCTATCTCATCTTTTCGCCGCAGATATGGAGAATATGCGGTAACAGATCCTTCCACCACTCGCGCAGCCAGTTTTGTGAGCTCCGTCAGTGGTCGGGCCCAATGTAGCAGAAAGTATCCAGTCGCGCCCAATCCGAACCCAATTCCGATCAGCCCTGTTAGGAACATCGGGAGGGCGGCGTGGATTAGCGACGCGTCCATACCCTCCAGAGCGACAATGTCTCTGGCAAGCTTCATCAGCAGTTCGTCGAGTTGGAGTTGAACTTCGAACCGTTCCGCGTTGAGTACCCCAATGATCGGAACAGACAGAGGAGGCGAGCTCGGCAAGCGCGTTACCAAGCCGACATACTGATTAGCGAGTTTGCTTAGACGCTCTCGAAGCTCGACGTCCATGCCTTTCGGAGTAGTTGCTGACTTCGACCAAGAATTCACCAGGGCTTGAATGTCTCTGGCGTTGTTACCGAGACGGGCTCGCGTAGTCGCGCCCGCTTCCCCATCACGGCCGCCATTTGTCATTGCGAGGCCTTCTCCGAGACCATGAAGAAGTCTCTTCGCTTGCTCAATATGGACCGTGCTGCGAAAGACTTCCTGGAATCGGGATGCTTCACCCGGCTGGCTCTGCCACGCGTGCACGCTCGCCGAGATAAATGCCAGAAGAGCCGCGCCCATGATCGCGATCAGGGTTAGGCAGCGTTTGATCAAAACCGATCTTGGTTGCGGCGAGCTAAGCGTCGGCGTCGTAACCATGACTTTTCGTCCCAGCATCGATTTAATCGTTATGAGAAGAAAATCATAACCATTCATTAAATTGGCGTCCGAAAGCCTCTATAGCAACGCTGTGGCTGATCCCCCGGTTACGACAACTTCACGAAAGCCGAAACTGTGACGATCGCGGCGATCGAAAACGGCCTGCCGGCCTTGAACGAGGCTCGCGCGATGGTCGCCGACTTCCATGCCATGATCGAGCGAAAGGGTCCGAGCCTTTGGCTTTGTCAACGCAGTCGGATTCCAGGCCACTGGGGCGGAGCAATACCAGGCCAGTGGCGGCGCGGGAGGACGATATGCAAAGGACCCCGATCGGGGTCCTTTGCATATCGTCGCGTTCGTTTCGGATCAGCCTTGGGTTATCTCTCCGGTGTGAACCGCGCCGGGTTTGTCGGAGGCCCCAACTCCTGAGAGGATGGGGCTATGACGAGCAAGACGACGAACAAGTTCTCGCCTGAGGTGCGCGCTCGCGCGGTGCGGATGTTGCTGGATCACGAAGCCGAGCATCCGTCGCGCTGGGCGGCGATCATGTCGATCGCGGGGAAGATCGGCTGCACGGCGCAGACGCTGAACGAGTGAGTCAAGAAGGCCCGAGGTCGACAGCGGCCGCAAGCCCGGTCTGACGACGGACATGGCGGCCAAGCTCAAGACGCTGGAGCGCGAGAACCGGGAGCTTCGGCAGGCGAACGAGATCCCGCGCAAGGCGTCGGCGTATTTTGCCCAGGCGAAGCTCGACCGCCCGTTCAAGCGATGATCGCGTTCATCGACGATCACCGTCAGGTCCATGGGGTCGAGCCGATCTGCAAAGTGCTGCCGATCGCCCCCTCGACCTATCATGCCCACGTCGCCAAGCGCGCCGATCCCGAGAAGCTCTCAGTGAGGGCGAAGCGGGATATTGCCCTGCAGCCCGCGATCGCCCGCGTCTTCGCCGAGAACTTCGAGGTTTACGGCGTGAGGAAGGTCTGGCGGCAGATGGTGCGCGAACGCTTCGACGTGGCGCGCTGCACCGTGGCGCGACTGATGCGCGGCATGGGCCTGCAAGGCGTCATCCGCGGCAAGCCCGTGCGCACCACAGTGCAGGACAAGACGGCGCCGTGCCCGCCCGATCATGTGAACCGGGTCTTCCATGCTCCTGCGCCGAACATGCTTTGGCTCTCCGATTTCACCTATGTCAGCACCTGGTCGGGCTTCGTCTATGTCGCCTTCGTCATCGACGCCTACGCCCGCCGCATTGTTGGCTGGCGCGTATCCCGGACTGCGCACCCCGGCTTCGTGCTCGACGCGCTGCAGCAGACCCTGCATGAGCGACGGCCCGTCCATCGAGGGGGCCTCATCAATCATTCCGACAGTAAATAGATCGAAGCCAGTTCCCGGGCGGCCTGTCTCAAACACAGATCGACCGTTTGGTAGGCTGGCGCCGTGAGGCGCCCGGTGCGGTCTGACCCGCACTCCGATCGACCCGCCAGTGTCTTTCCCCGGACCTGTCGGCCGCCCGGGAACGCCTTGCGGAGAGGGCTCGCCTCGCCGTTGCCTGGGACCCGAGAAGGGCCTGACCATCCGGTCACGTTACTGTCCTGTCCGTGCAGCCGGTCCTGGCGAGCCGTTTGTGATCAAGCCAGGAGGGCAGCATGCCAATAAGGACGATGCGAAGGCCCGCGCCGTAGTCGGCGGCGTGGACGCACACAAGGATCTGCACGTCGCAGCCGTCGTCGATGAACAGGATCGTGTTCTCAAGACGCGATCGTTCGCCACCACGTGCCAGGGGTATCGACAGATGCCCGCCTGGATGCGGTCCTTCGGCACCCTCCAGCGCATCGGCTCGAGTCGACCGGCAGTTGCGGCGCGGGCCTGTTGCGCTTCATGCAGCAGGCCGGTGTGACGGTTCTGGAGGTGACGGCGCCCGACAGGCAAGATCGCCGGAAGCGTGGCTTCATGAAGCGTTTGTGTTGTCCCGCACCGTTGTCCGTCAGTCGGTAAAGACCACCGTCTTCTTGCCGTTCAGCACCACCCTGTCCTCCAGATGATGCAGCACGGCGCGCGCCAGCACGCGTCGCTCGATGTCACGGCCCTTGCGGACGAGCGCGTCGGGCGTATCGCGGTGGCTGATGCGCTCGACGTCCTGCTCAATGATCGGCCCCTCGTCGAGATCGGGCGTGACGTAATGGGCGGTGGCGCCGATCAGCTTGACGCCTCGCTCATGGGCCTGGTGATAGGGTTTCGCGCCCTTGAAGCCGGGCAGGAAGGAGTGGTGGATGTTGATGCAGCGCCCTGAGAGCTTGGCCGAGAGCCCGTCCGACAGGATTTGCATGTAGCGCGCCAGCACGACCAAATCGGCCTTGCTGTCCTGCACCAACCGCCAGATCTCGCTCTCCTGCTCCATCTTGGTCTGGCGCGTCACCGGCAGGTGATAGAAGGGCAGGCCGTCGAGATCGATAGAGTTGAGGTGTTCGCGGCCATGGTTGGAGACGATTCCGACGATCTCCATCGGCAGTTCGCCGATGCGCCAGCGATAGATCAGATCGGCCAGGCAATGATCGAATTTCGAGACCAGCAGCATAACGCGCATTTTCGCCGTGACCTCGCGCAGGGTGAAGCTCATCGAAAAGCGCTTGGCAAGGTCGCCGACCGAGGCCGCTATCGCGGCTTGGGTCTGGCTCTCTTCCAGCCGGTTGAACACGACGCGCATGAAGAAGCGCCCGGTCTCGGTGTCGTCGAACTGCTGGGCGTCGAGGATGTTGCAGCCAGCCCCGAACAGCAGTGTCGAGACGGCGGCGACGATGCCGGGGCGGTTGGGGCAGGAGAGGGTCAGGATCGCGGTCTGATCGAGCATGATTGACGCCGCCGGGGAGGGCGGCCCTTCAAAACGAAACGGGATCGGAAACGGACGAAAGCGGCTGCGCGCGACGCGCTGCGCTCAACCTCGGCCGGTGGTGATCACGCAGCCGAACTCCGCCGCCGAGGCGGAGAACCAGGACCAGAAGCTGCCGGCCATGCTGCGCGGAACCATGATCTCGAACACCGATCCGTCGGGCCCATCGGCAGCCCGCCAGAGTTGCACGCCGATATAGGCGATGCTGGTTAGCGCCGTCATCCCCATCGGGAAGCCGGCGGGATGCAGATCGATCATGCAGCCCTTGGCCAGCGCGCGGCGCACCATCGCGCCGGACAGGCGCAGAACCGCCCGCCCGTCGCTCTGCTCCGCCACAGCGGCCAGCCCCGACAGGGTTGCGATATCCTCTGTGAAGCCGGTGCGCGACCCGCCAACCAGCAGCCACTGGGCAGGGCCGGCCCAAAGCAGGCTGTGAGTGTCCGACATCGTCGCCAAAGGCGTCGTCGGCAGATCGAGGCCAAACCGGGACTTGATGGCGTTGCCAAGCGCGCTCGTATCGTCCTCGCCGGCGATGATGCTGGCGATGCCAAGGCCTTCGCGCACGGTCACGGTTACGCCGCTCGCTCCGGCCGCGCCCTGACGACCCTCAGTCAGGATGCCGCTCCAGGCCCCGCTCGGCTTCCATGTCGTCGCAAGCCCAGTCGTCGCAAGCTCAGCCATGGAGGCGCGTCCCTTCCGGATCGACGAAGCAGGCCGGGCAGATCTCGACCTCGATATCGCCGTCGCGCACCGGATCGACCGCGCGGATGCGCTCGCCGATGCGCTGCGGCCCGTTCCTGAGCAGGCCGAGCCCGATCCAGTGCTTCAGCACCGGCGAGAAGGCGACCGAGGTCATGTAGCCCTCGTCGTTTTCCATCGTAGCGGGCTTGCCGACACCGATGAAATGCGCCCCGGCGCGCAGGCGCTGGGCCGGATCGACCGGCCTGAAGCCGATGAAGACCGGGCGCTCCGGCTCGACCAGCGCGGCGCGGCCGGCCATCAGGCGGCCGAGATAGTCCTTCTTGGAGGACATCATCTTGCCTAAGCCCAGATCGCGCGCCGTGGTCTGACCGCTCAGCTCGTTGCCGGCGACATGGCCCTTCTCGATCCGCATCACGCCGAGCGCCTCGGTGCCGTAGGGCGTGATCCCATGCGCTTGGCCTGCCACCATCAGCGCCTGCATCATCGCCACGCCATGGTCGGCCGGGACAGCGAGCTCATAGGCGAGCTCGCCCGAGAACGAGATGCGAAAGAGCCTTGCCGGGACGCCGCCGCCGACCGTGACCGGGCGCGCCGCGAGGTAGGGGACCGCTTCGTTCGAGATGTCGTGCTGAGCATCGACGACGCCGCGCAGCACCTCGCGCGCCCTCGGCCCGGCGATGGCCGCCTGCGCCCATTGTTCGGAGACCGACACCATCCGCACGTCGAGTTCCGGCCACAGCACCTGATGGCAGAATTCGAGATGCTGCATAACCTTGCTGGCGTTTGCCGTGGTGGTGGTCATCAGGAAATGCGTCTCGCCCAGGCGCGAGGTCGTGCCATCATCCATGACGAAGCCGTCCTCGCGCAGCATCAGCCCGTAGCGCGCCTTGCCGACCGGAAGCGCCTTCCAGCCATTGATGTAGACGCGTTCGAGGAAGGCTGCCGCGTCCGCGCCCTGGATGTCGATCTTGCCGAGCGTCGAGACGTCGCAGAGCCCGACGCCGTTGCGGACGGCGAGCACCTCGCGGTTGACGGTCGTGAGCCAGTCGGCCTCGCCAGGCTTCGGATAATACTGCGCCCGCATCCAGGCGCCGGATTCGATGAAGACCGCGCCTTGCGCCTGCGACCATGCATGGGTCGGCGCGAGACGGATCGGGCGGAAATCGCGGCCGCGATGATGGCCGGCGAGTGCGCCGATCGCGACAGGCGTGTAGGGAGGCCGGAAGATCGTGGTGCCGGCCTCGGGGATCGTCTTGCCCGTCTGCTCGGCCATGATGGCAATGCCGGCGATGTTGGAGGTCTTGCCCTGGTCGGTCGCCATGCCGAGCGTGGTGTAGCGCTTGAGATGCTCGACCGGCCGGAAGCCCTCGCGGGCGGCGAGCTCGACATCGGCGTCGGTGACGTCGTTCTGGAAATCGACGAAGGCTTTGCCCTTCCCGCCCTTCACGCGCCAGACGGGACTGAGCGCCACGCCCTCCGGGTCGGTCTTCGGCGGCTGCATCTCGGCCTTGCTCGCAAAACCGCAATCGGCGGCGGCCTGCGCGCCCAGCCGCGCGCCGTCCGCCAGTGCTTCAGCGAGCGACAGCCGCCCCGCCGCACTGCCGGCCACGCTGAGGCCAGCCGGCATGACGCCCGGCACGAAGGCGTGGATGGTCGCGTCCCAGACCGGCCGCGTGTTCTGGTGCGAGGTCAGGTGCAGGGTCGGGTTCCAGCCGTTCGAGACGGCGAGCAGGTCGCAAGGCAGACGCTCTTCGCGGCCCGCGACGTCACGGATCGTCACCGAGGACAGCGCGCGGCCGCCGGACGCCGTGCCGACGACGCCACCTGCGAACACGCGCGCGCCGATTCTCGTCGCAAGCGCCGTCAGCCCGGCATCGACGTCGGGGCGCGGATCGACGATCGCCGCCACCTTCGCGCCGGCCGCCGCGAGATCGCGCGCGGTCGCCCAGCCGTCGTCGCCGGTCGTGAAGACGACCGCGTCCCGACCGGGCAGCACGCCATGGCGGTTGAGGTAGCTCCGCACCGCGCCGGCCAGCATCACGCCGGGCGTATCGTTGCCGGAAAAGACGATCGGCCGCTCGATCGCCCCGGCCGCCAGCACGGCCCGTTTGGCGACGATGCGCCAGCCGCGCTGCCTGGGATGATGGGGCAGCGGGACCGGCAGATGATCCGACACCCGCTCGACCACACCGTAGACGCCATGGTCGTAGACGCCATAGACCGTGCTGCGCGGCATGATCGTGACGTCCGGCAGGCCCGCGAGCTCGGCCAGGGTGTCGGCGATCCATTCGGACGAGGCGCGGGCGTCGATCTCGCGCTTCTCCGAAAGCAGCTTGCCGCCGAGCCGGAAATCCTCGTCGCAGAGGATGACGCGCGCGCCGCTTCGCCCGGCCGCCAGCGCCGCCGCCAGACCCGCCGGGCCGCCGCCGATAACGAGCACGTCGCAGAAGGCAAACGCCTTTTCGTAATGATCCGGGTCTTCCTGTCCGGCCGCCCGGCCGAGCCCGGCGGCGCGGCGGATCAGCGGCTCGTACAGCTTTTCCCAGAAGGCCGCCGGCCACATGAAGGTCTTGTAGTAGAAGCCCGCCTGCAGCGCCGGCCCGAGCAGCGAGTTGACGGAGAGCAGGTCGAAGGCGAGCGAGGGCCAGCGGTTCTGGCTTCGCGCATCGAGCCCGTCGAAAAGCTCGACGACGGTGGCGCGGGTGTTGGGCTCGCGCCGCGCGCCGGAGCGCAGTTCGACCAGCGCGTTGGGCTCCTCCGGTCCGGCCGAGAGGATGCCGCGCGGGCGGTGGTACTTGAACGAACGTCCGACCAGCCGGACGCCGTTGGCGAGCAGGGCCGAGGCGAGCGTGTCGCCGGAAAAGCCCCGATAGGACTTGCCGTCGAAGGAGAAGGACAGCGGCTGGCTGCGGTCGATCTGGCCGCCATTGCTGGTGCGGAAGGGCTGCGAAGGCGCGTTCATGCCGTGGCCCCCGCCTTCGCCTGCGCCATGGTCTCGACGGCGGCGATGGCATGGGTCCGCGTGTCGCGCGTCACCACCAGCCAGGCATGGCAGCCTGCGCCGTGATACCAGAGCTCGCGGTTAGGACCGGCCGGGTTCTCGCGCTGGTGAACATAGTCGCACATGTCGGCCTCGGTCGCCTCCATGCCGTCGGGGCGCTGCGGATCGGCGGCGCCGAGATAGGAGAATTCCTGGACGTCGCGGGGTCCGCAATGGGGGCAGGCGATACGCATGGGAGGATCCTGGAGCCCTGTCAGTGCAGGTTCGGCTGGGCGCCGACGCCCTTTTCATCGATGACCCGACCGGTCGCGAAGCGGTCCAGCCGGTAGGCGGCCGCGACCTCGTGGGGCGCATCGCGAGCGATCAGATGGGCGAAGCAGAAGCCCGAGGCTGGCGTCGCCTTGAAGCCGCCATAGCACCAACCGGCATTGAGATAGAGACCGTCGACCGGGGTGTGGTCGATGATCGGCGAGCCGTCCATCGACATGTCCATGACGCCGCCCCAGTGCCGCAACATGCGCACGCGGCCGAGACCCGGCCACAGCGCCATCGCCGATTCCATCACGTCCTCGATCACCGGCAGATTGCCGCGCTGGGCGTAGGAGTTGTAGCCGTCGATGTCACCGCCGAACACGAGGCCGCCCTTGTCGGACTGGCTGATGTAGAAATGGCCCGCGCCGTAGGTGACGACGGTGTCGATCAGAGGTTTGAGCCCTTCCGAGACGAAGGCCTGCAGCACATGACTCTCGATCGGCAGCCGCATGCCGGCCATGGCGGCCAGCCGCGAGGAATTGCCGGCGACGGCAAGCGCGACCTTCTTCGCCTTGATCGCGCCGCGCGTCGTCTCGACGCCGGTGATGCGCCCGTTCTCGATCGTGAGGCCGGTGACCTCGCAGTTCTGGACGATGTCGACGCCGCGCTGGTCGGCCGCCCGCGCATAGCCCCAGGCCACGGCGTCGTGACGCACAGAGCCGCCGCGTTTCTGCAGGAGCGCGCCCTGGATCGGGAAGCGGCCGGTCTCGTAGTCGAAGAACGGCACCATCGCGCGGACCTGCTCGCGGTCGAGCAGTTCGGCATCGACGCCGGCGAGCCGCATCGCATTGCCGCGCCGGGCATAGGCGTCGCGCTGGGCGTCGGAATGATAGAGGTTCAGCACGCCGCGCTGGCTCACCATGGCGTTGTAGTTGATGTCCTGCTCCAGCCCCTCCCAGAGCTTGAGCGACAATTCGTAGAACGGCGTGTTGCCGGGCAGGAGATAGTTCGAGCGGATGATCGTGGTGTTGCGGCCGACATTGCCGGAGCCGATCCAGCCCTTCTCGATCACCGCGACATTGGTGATGCCGTGTTGGCTCGCCAGATAATACGCCGTCGCCAGTCCATGCCCGCCGCCGCCGATCACCAGCACGTCGGATTCGGCCTTGGGCGCGGCGTCGCGCCAGGCCGGCTTCCAGCCGCGATGCCCCTTCAGCGTCTGTGCGGCGAGCGAGAAGATGGAATAGCGCATCGGCGTCCGGGTTCCGGTGTCACAGCCACGGCTGGACTTGTGTTGGCGAGATTGCCGGACATAGGCTGGTCGACATGACTGCCGGCGACGCCAGATTGACCATGAGCGACAGCGCGACGCCGGCCCATGTCGGTTTCCTGCTGATCCCGGATTTCGCGCTGCTCGCCTACGCATCGGCGATCGAGCCCTTGCGCGCCGCCAATCGGCTTTCGGGCTGCGACCTCTACCGCTGGAGCCATGTCTCGATCGACGGCCTGCCGGCGCCGGCCTCGAACGGCGTGAGCATCACGGCCGACTGCGGTGTCGGAGACGAACTGCGCTTCGATTATGTTTTCGTCTGCGCTGGCGGCAATCCGGCTGCGTTCCAGCATGGGCCGACCTTTGCCTGGCTGAGGCAACTGGCGCGGCGCGGCGTCAAACTCGGCGGCGTCTCCGGTGGCCCCTATCTGCTGGCGCGGGCCAATGTGCTCGCCGGCTACCGCTTCACCATCCATTGGGAGCATGCGCCTGCCTTTCTGGAGGACTATCCCGATCTCGATCTGCGCCGCTCGCTCTACGAGATCGACCGCGACCGCCTGACCTCCAGCGGCGGCACCGCTCCGCTAGACATGATGCACGCGGTGATCGCCCGCGAGCATGGCAGCGAACTGGCGCTGAAGGTCAGCGAGTGGTTCCTCCAGACCCATGTCCGCGAGGGAGAAGGCCCGCAGCGGATGCCGTTGCGCGAGCGGCTCGGGATCAGCCATGCGCCGCTGCTGCGCGTCGTCGGCCGCATGGAGCAGAGCCTCGAGAACCCCGTCGCGCGCGAAGAACTGGGACGAACGGCCGGCGTGTCGCTGCGCCAACTCGAACGGCTGTTCCGGCTCCACCTTGGCCGCTCGCTTGGAGAGCACTATCTGGGATTGCGGCTCGACCGGGCCCGCGACCTGCTGCGCCAGACGACCCTGTCTGTGCTGGAGATCGCGCTGGCCTGCGGATTTACCAGCGCGAGCCATTTCTCGCGGGCCTATCGTTCCCGCTTCGGCCATGCCCCGCGAGCCGAACGGGTGCCTTCGGAGAGCCCGCTTTGGCGCTGAGCGTCAAGAAACCGTCGCTTTGTGACAAATCGTCTGCCGCCTGCGCGCGAACTCTAGGGGGATCGACGATCACGGGGAACGAACCGTCATGAAACGCCTGCTCGCTTTCGCACTGGCCTGCGCCACCGGCCTCGCGGCTTTGCCCGCTCTCGCCCAGGACACCATCGCCAAGGTCAAGGAGAAGGGCGTCCTCACCGTCGGCGTCAAGAACGACTACAAGCCCTGGGGCTTCCTCGAGCCGTCAGGCAAGATCGTCGGTCTCGAGATCGACCTCGCCCAGCAGGTCGCCGACAAGCTCGGCGTCAAGCTGGAAATGATCCCGGTCATCGCCGCCAACCGCATGGAGTTCCTGCGTCAGGGCCGCATCGACATGGTTCTGGCGACGATGGGCGACACGCCCGAGCGCCGCAAGATCGTCGGCATGGTCGAGCCCAACTACTATGCCGGAGCGACCAACGTGCTCGCGCCCAAGAGCGCCGGGCTGAAGAACTGGACCGACCTCAAGGGCCGCAAGGTCTGCGGCGTGCAGGGCGCCTATTACAACCGCCGCGTCACGCAGATGTATGCGCCCGAACTCGTCGTGTTCCCCTCGGTGCCCGATGCGCTGAACGCGCTTGCCGGCAACAACTGCGTCGCCTTCCTGTTCGACGACACGCTGATTGTCTCGACGCTGTCGGGCGGCGATCCGAAATGGGCCACTTACGAGATGCCGCTGGTCTCTGAAGACCCGCAGCTCTGGGCCATCGGCATCCGGCTGGAGGACATGGACGCGCCCTTCGGCAAGCTGCTCAAGGAGATGTCGACCGACTGGCACAAGACCGGCAAGCTGCTCGAGCTCGAGACCAAATGGGGCATCAAGCAGAGCCCGTATCTGATCGAGACGAACAAGAAGCTGAAGGCGGCTTCGTAAGCCGATCAGCCGCGACCGATGCAGCACCCGCCACGTCATCCGGGGCTTGACCCGGGATCCATCCTAGAGCGCCGTCGTGCCCGACGATGGATCCCGGAGCTTCGCTCCGCTGCGTCCGGGATGACGGTTCGGGTGATTGGAATGGCGAGCCCCACCACATGATCGCCGCCTTCTTCGAGCGCCTGAACGAGACGCAGGGGCTGAACTTCTCGGTCTTCTACGACGCCTTCGACCGCGGCCGCTTCCTGACCGGGCTGTGGACCACGAGCTATATCTGCGTCATTGCCATCGCCGCCTCGCTGGCGCTCGGGCTGCTCGGCGTCTGGATGGCCGGCAGCAACTCGCGGTTCGCGCGGCTCCTGGTGAGGGGCTATGTGCAATTCTTCCGCAACACGCCGCCGCTGGTCCAGCTCTCGTTCTTCTATTTCGCGGTGGCGAGCCTGCTGCCGACCGTCTCGGACGGGTTCGGCGGGCAGTCGCCGCTGATCTCCGGCACGGGCTGGGCGATCATCGCGTTTTCGCTCTTCGCCGGCGCCTTCAACGTCGAGATTTTTCGCGCCGGCATCGAGGCTGTGCCCTCGACGACGGTCGAGGCGGCGGAGTCGCTCGGCTACACGCGGCTGCAGCTTTACATCCACGTCGTCCTGCCGCTGGCCTTCCGCATCTGCCTGCCGGCGCTGAACAACAACCTGATCAACCTGGTGAAGACGACGACGCTGGCCTACGCCATCGGCGTGCCCGAACTGCTTTACGCGGCCTCGCAGATCTGGTCGGAGAGCTTCAACGTCCGCGAGATGATGAACGTTCTGCTCGTCACCTATGTCCTGCTCGT
Source organism: Allobosea sp. (assembly GCA_046593015.1). Classification (GTDB taxonomy): domain Bacteria; phylum Pseudomonadota; class Alphaproteobacteria; order Rhizobiales; family Beijerinckiaceae; genus Allobosea. The sequence goes on along the minus strand of JBKJSB010000110.1, from coordinate 10,425 downwards.
CGCCATCCTCGTCTTCGTGATGGGGCGCTGGGAGCGGGCGATGCGGATCCCGGGATACACAACGTGAAGGCGTCGTCCACCGACCTGCCGGTGCTGCTGCCCTTCCGGACGCCGGCCGCGATTGCGCCGACCGGCCTCGCCGCGCCGGCCATGCTCGGCGGCGCGACCTTGGCCTGTTTCGCCATCCTGTTCGGGGCCTCGCTCGCTGTGGCGCAGGTCACGGCGCGGCCCGCCGGCGAGAGCGCGGCGACCGTGCTGCTGCGCTGGGCGCCGCTGATCTTTGAGGGTTTCCTGTTCAACATCCTGATCAGCTTCCTCGCCATGGCGCTGGGCACCGCTGTCGGCGTGCTCTTCGGCATCGCGCAGGTCTCGCTGGTGGCGCCTATCCGCAAAACCGCCTGGGGGCTGACGCAGTTCTTCCGCAACGCGCCCTGGCTCGTGCTGCTGTTCTACGCGATGTTCCTGCTGCCGTTCGAGTTCAGGATCTTCGGCCTGACCATCGCCTTTCCCGCCTGGATCAAGGCGATCATCGGGCTGGCGCTGCCGGTCGCGGCCAACGTTTCCGAGATCGTGCGCGGCGGCATCCGCTCGATCCCGTCCGGTCAGTGGGAATCGGCCGAGGCCCTCGCCTTCACGCGCCGGCAGACGATGTGGATGATCATCCTGCCGCAGGCGTTCAAGCGGATGATCCCGCCCTGGATGAACCTCTACGCCATCCTGACCATGGCGACGACGCTGATCTCGGTCGTTGGCATTCAGGACGGGCTGACGATTACCCGCGCTGCCCTCGTCGCCGAGAGCCGCCCCGAACTGATGATCCCGATGTATCTGATGCTGCTGCTGATGTTCTTCGCCTATTGCTACCCGATCGCGCGCGCGACGCTCGCGCTCGAACGCCGCTTCAACGTGAAAGCCTGAGACGATGGCCAGCCGGCACCAACTGGGCGAGCACGTCGTCGTCGTCGAGGGCGTCGAGAAATCCTTCGGCGCGCTGACCGTGCTGAAGGATGTCGGCCTCACCGTCAGGCGCGGCGAAACCGTCTGCATCATCGGGCCGTCCGGCTCGGGCAAATCGACCCTGCTGCGCTGCATCAACGCGCTGGTGCCAATCAGCAAGGGCTCGATCACGGTCGCCGGCCGCCAGGTCAACGATCCCGCGCTAGACAAGCTGGCGTTGCGCCGCGACGTCGGCATTGTCTTCCAGCAATACAACCTGTTTCCGCACAAGACCGCGCTGCAGAACGTCATGATGGCGCCGCTGCACGTGCTGAAGCAGGACAAGGCCGAGGTCGAGGAGCGCGCGCGAAAACTGCTCGCCAAGGTCGGCCTCTCCGACAAGCTGGCGACCTATCCGGGCGAGCTTTCCGGCGGGCAGCAGCAGCGCGTCGCGATCGCCCGCTCGCTGGCGATGAATCCCAAGGTCATGCTGTTCGACGAGGTCACCGCCGCGCTCGACCCGGAGACCAAGAAGGAGGTTCTGGTGGCGCTCCAGGACCTCGCCGCCGAGGGCATGACCTGCATCCTCGTCACCCACGAGATGGGTTTCGCACGCGAGGTCGCCGACCATGTCTACTTCACCGATGGCGGGCTGATCGTCGAGCACGGCCCTCCCGCAGAGTTGTTCGGCGCCGCCCGCGAGGAGCGGACCAGGGCCTTTCTCGACAAGGTCCTCTGAACGTCCGGCGGTGTCGCATTCCGGCAAGCGCCTGTCGCAAACCGACAGCCGGCGCGGGTCGCGACACGGAAGATTGTCTCACCATTCCGTCTGAAGCCGAAGCACGCCATGACCCCGCACGATCCCGCCTCCGTCGCCGGCAAGGAACTCGATGTCGCGGAGCGCGCGCAGCTTCTGGTGATCGGGGCCGGGCCGGCCGGGCTCGCGGCCGCAATCGAGGCGGCCGGGCGCGGGCTCTCCGTCGTGCTGGTCGACGAGAACCCGGTCTCGTTCCGCACGATGGGAGACGAGGTGCCGCTGCATTACGGGCAGGGCATGTCCGGCCTGGCGCGCAACCGCAACGCCATGATGGAGGCCTTCATCGCGTCGGAACCGCTGATCGAGGCGGCCGTCGAGGCGGGCGTCGACGTCCGGCTCGGCACGGCCTGCTGGGGACTCTACGCCAACGGCCCGAGCCTCGGCTGGCTGCCGGGCACGGTCGCGGGCCTCAACGACGACGAGCGCTCCTGGATGCTGGGCGCCGACAATGTGATCGTCGCCGCCGGCCGTCGCGATATGGGGCTCGGCTTTCCAGGCTGGGAGAAGCCGGGCGTGCTCGGGGCGACGGCGGCGCTCTCGCTGGCGCAGCGCTATGGCGCGCTGGAGCCGCACCGGGTCGTCGTGCTCGGCTCCTCGACCGAGGCGCTGGCCGCGGCGCTGGCGCTTCGCGAAGCCGGCGTCGCGATCGCGGCCATCGTCGAGCAGGCCGATGCAGTACTGGGCGCACCCGATCTTCTCGCGGCGTTACGCGGAGGCGGCACGGAGATCCTCACCCGCCATGTCGTGCGCGAAGCATCCGGTCGCGAGCATGTCGAGGCGGCGCTGGTCAGCGAGATCGATGCGAACGGCAAGGCCATCGGGGATGAACGCTCCATCGCCTGCGACGGCATCGTGCTCGCGGTCGGCGCAACGCCGGTGGTCGATCTGCTCGACGCGGTCGGATGCAAGATCGCTTTCCAGCCCGAGCGGAGCGGCTACGCGCCGATCGTCGATGCGGACCAGCGCACCACCCTGCGGACCATTTTCGCGGTCGGCGACGCCGCGGGAATCTGGCCGGCCAAGACGCTGGATCGCGGCGTCGCCGAAGGCGAGGGCCGCCGCGCCGTCGCGGCGATCGTCTGCGCACTCGGCATCGCCGACGGGCGGCCGGTTACGGCTGCCTCCAAGCCCCCCGAGCCGTCTCACGACATCTCCGCCTATCGCCTCGCCTGGGTCCGGGCCAGCGTGATCGAGGCGCGCGCCGAGTTCCACGTCTGCCAGTGCGAGGAGGTCACGGCCCGCGAGATCCTCGAGGTCCGCCCGCCGCGCTATCTCGACTGGCAGAACGAACGCCGCAACGACCGCTCGCTCTCGGCGCTGCTCGGCGAGGAGCCGCCCAATCCCGACCAGGTCAAGCGGCTGACCCGCGCCGGCATGGGCCCATGCCAGGGCCGGCGCTGCCGCGAGCAGGTCGCGGCCTTGCTGGCGCTGGGCGCGGCCATGCCGCTCTCCGCGATCCCGCTTGCCAGCTACCGCGCGCCGGTCAGGCCGCTGCCGCTCTCGGTCGCGGGTCAGATCCCGGAATCGGCCGGGCAGGCCGAGCACTGGGACACCTGGTTCGGCATGCACGCCCAGTGGCGTCCGTTCTGGGACGTGCCGGCGCTCTACACGGTCGCGACGAACGACGCGACCGGTCCCGTCGCGAGCGAGTGAGCAGAGGTCATGGAGCAACCCAAGGGAGCCTCGGTCGTCATCGTCGGCGGCGGCGTCACCGGCCTCAGCGCCGGCTGGTGGCTGGCGCGCGAAGGCGTCGACGTCCTCGTCATCGAGAAGGGCATGATCGGCTGGGAGGCGTCGGGCCGCAATGGCGGCGGCTGCTCGCACCATCATTCGCCGCTCTTCCTCGAGGAACAGCGGCTCTGGCCGCAAATGGACGAACTGCTCGGCTACCCGACCGAGTTCAGCGGCAGCCGTGTCCGCCTCGCCGCCAGCGAGCAGCAGATGGCGCTCTACGGCCGGGCGCTGCGCAATGCGGCGCGGCAGGGCTTCGCCTCCGAAGTGCTCGACGTGAAGCAGATCAAGGAACTGGTGCCGCTCGCCGGCGACACCATGGTCGGCGGCTATTTCTACAAGTTCGGCGGCCACGCCAATCCACACCGCACGCTGCAGGGCTACGCCTGGGCGACGCAGGATCATGGCGGCCGGGTGATGCAGCATTGCACCGTCACGGGCTTTCAGACAAAAGCCGGCCGGGTCACGGGCGTGGAAACGCAGCGTGGTCTCATCGCCTGCGACCACCTTGTGCTCGCGGCCGGCCCGCAGACCGGCATCCTGTCGGGCCTGCTCGGGCAGGAGGTGCCGGTGGCGTCGGCGCGCTGCGAGATGATCGTCACCGAGCCGCTGCCGCTGATGCCCTATGGCGGCGTCGATGGAAACGGCCTCTATGGCCGCCAGACCCTGCGCGGCAATCTCGCCTATGGCGGGGGGCCGCATGAATGGCTCGACATCGCCGGCAACGAAGCGCCCGCCAAGCCGACGACGCCGCTTATGGGGCATATGGGCCGGCGGCTCGCCGAGCTCCTGCCCAAGGCGGCGCATGCCCGCATCATCCGCTCCTGGGCCGGCGTGATCGAGAACACGCCCGATGGCCGCCCCGTGATCGACCGGCTCGATTCTCACGCCAACGTCGTCGTCGCGACCCTGTCCAGCGTCGGGTTCGGCCTGTCGCCGGCGAGCGGGCGCGCCATCCGCGACCTTGTCGTCGATGGTGAGTGCTCCTTCGCGGACATCTCGTCGTTCAGGCTGGCGCGCTTCGCCAAGCTCGAGCCGGACTGGCGCGAGCTTCAGGGCTGGCAGGCGCTCGCGGCGCAGGAGGCGATCGCGGCCTGAGCGGGAACTCGTGGCTACAAGGCAATCGTCACATCGCTTCGCGGCCGCGAGGAACAGGCGAGGATGTAGCCCTGCGCCTCCTCCTCGGCCGAAATCCCGCCCTCGTGCCGCAGCGCGACCTCGCCAGAGATGAGGCTGACGCGGCAGGTGCCGCACATCCCCGAGGCGCAGCCGCAGGGGATGACGATGGTCTGGCGCGTCGCCGCCTCCAGCAGCGTCTCGTCGGCGCGCGCCGTGAAGCGCTTCTCGCCGAACTGGACGGCAAACCCCGCTTCGGGCGCGTCCGCCGGAAAGGCAGCAGGCGCTGCCGGCGCGACCGCGCCGAAATGCTCGACATGGAAATGCCCGCGCGCGCCGCCCTCGGCGGCGTGTATCAGGCGCGCCTCCTCCATGAATCCGGCCGGGCCGCAGCAGAACACCTCGCGCCGGCCGAGATCGGGGACGGCGACGGAGGCGATCCGCCGGTTCAGGCGGCCGGAGAAACCGAACCAGCCCGGCGCGGGCGCGCTCACCAGCATTGCGACCTTCAGTTGAGGCATTCGCGCCTGCAACTCCTTCAGGTCCCGGGAGAACAGGATGCCGTCGGGCGTGCGGACAGCGTGCAGCCAGGCGATGTCGGTGTCGGGCGCGGTCGCCGCCAGATGCCGCAGCATCGCCATCAGCGGGCTCGCGCCAGAGCCGGCCGAGATAAGCGCGACCTTGTCCGTCGTCCGGTTCTCGATGGTGAAGCGCCCGCGCGGGCCTCGCGCCTCGATGACGTCGCCGACGACGAGCCGCTCGTGCAGCCAGCGCGTCGCGCGGCCCTGCGGGTGCGCCTTGATCGTCATGGCGAGCGTGTCGGCGCCGGGAGCCGACGCTAGCGAGAAAGTCCGGTGCAGCGTCGCGCCTTCGATCGGCAACCTCAGTGTCATCGACTGCCCGGCCCGGTAGGCCGGCACGCCGCCTTCCGGCCGGAACACGAAGGTCCGGATGTCGGCGGTTTCGCGCTCGATCGCGACCACGACCAGCCTGAGGAGGTCGCTCGCCGGCGCGCCGCACGGAGCCTCCAGTGTTTCGGACAGGCTCATTCGGCGGCCATCCGCAGCGGCGTCGGCGCGCCGACGAAGTCTTCCATCTTGCCGGCGTACCAGTTGGTGAACTGCGTCAGCATGAATTCCGTGGGCGAATACGGCCCCGGCCGATACGCCATCGAGCGGATGCCGACATGGTTGACGGCGGCGAGCTCGGCGTCCTGCGCGTCGGTCGCGGTCCACACTTCCGTCAGGCGCTTGATGTCGTAGTCGACGCCTTCCACCGCGTCCTCATGCACCAGCCAGGTCGTCCGCAGCGCGGTACGCCCCGCCGAGAGCGGCAGCACGCGGAAATGGATGGTGTGGTCTGCGAGGAAGTGGTTCCAGTTGTTAGGAGCGCGAAACATCCGGACCGAGCCCAGATCGGCGTCGGTAAAATCCCCGAGCAGCTTGTTGCAGGCCGAACCGCCATCCATGGTGAAGGACAGCGCCCCCTCGTGGAAGGGCAGGCGGATGCAGCGGAACTCGTCGCCGCCATCGGCCGGCTGGTGCGGCAGCCCCAGCGCGTCCCATCTGGCCGTCTTGCGAGCGATCAGTTCCTGGAACTGCGCCGGCCCGCGCGGATCATCGGGCAAAGCGAACTCGACCAGCGAGACCAGCAGCTCGGGATGATTGGCGGCGCAATGATAGCACTCGCGGTTGTTCTCGATGACGAGCTTCCAGTTCGCCTCCTCGATGATGGTTTTCTCATGGGCGACCTTGGTGCGGTCAGGCATGTGCGGCGCGATATAGGGCGTCACCGCCGCCTTGAAGCGGGCGATGTCGGGCGGCGTCTCGCCGAGGCAGATATAGACCATGCCGCAGATCACCTCGGCATGGACCGGGTGCAGCCCGTACTCGCTGCGGTCGAAATCGGCCGGCATCTGGCGCGCGTTGAGCAGCGAGCCGTCGAGTTCGTAGACCCATTGGTGATAGGGGCAGACCAGCCGCGTGGCGCGGCCCTTCTCCTTGGCGCAGATGCGCGAGCCGCGATGCCGGCAGGAATTGTGGAAGGCGCGGATGCCGCCGTCGCGGTCGCGCAGGATCACGACCGGGTTGTCGCCGACGCTGAGCGTCAGATAGTCGCCGGGCCTTTTGATCTCGCAGGCGCTGCAGGCAAAGAGCCATTGCGTCTCGAAGACCGCCCTGAGGTCGGCCTCGTGCATCGCCTCATCGACATAGAAGGCCTGCGGCAGGCTGAACCCCTCGCGGCGTTCGGAAAGCAGGCGGCGGATGCGCTCGCGGTCGATCATGGGCGGGCCTCGCAATCGTGGTGCCGCCATCATCCGCCGGATCGCGGCGCGGCGGCGATATTCTTGCGACACCGGGAACGAGCTTTGCGACGGCATGCGTCGCTTTCATTGTAACAATGTCGGAAAGCCGATTTTCTGGAACAGATATCTGCGAGGATGTCGTTGAACCACTCCGCCGTCGTCCCGGACAAGCGGCGAAGACGCGCCGATCCGGGATCCATTCCTGAACTGTTCCGGAATGGATCCTGGCTCTCCGCTTCGCTGCGGCCGGGACGACGATAGGGATTTGTTTGGAGCGAAGTCACGATGGCGAGGGATCAGGCGGCCGGCACGCGCATCGTCACGCTGCTTCTCGTCGAGGGCTTCTCGATGATGAGCGTCGCCTCGGCGATCGAGCCGCTGCGCTCGCTCAACCGGCTGATCGACCGCGAGGCCTGGCGCTGGCGGCTGGCGAGCCTCGACGGGACGGTGCTGGCCGCCTCGAACGGCATTCCGCTGCCGACCGAGAAGGCCGAGACCGCGCTCGAGGCCTGCGATTACCTCTTCGTCTGCGGGGGGCTCCGCATCCAGTCAATCGACGAGCGGCGCTATCTCGCGGTGCTGCGGAAAGCCGCGCGCGGCAGCATCGCGGTGGGTTCGCTCTCGACCGGCACATGGCTTCTGGCCCGCGCCGGCCTGCTCGACGGCTACCGCTCGACGATTCACTGGGAGAACCGCCCGGCCTTCCAGGAGGAGTTCCCCGAACTCGTCTGCACCGACAAGATCTACGAGATCGACCGCGACCGCCTGACTTGCTCGGGCGGTACGGCGGCGATGGATCTGATGCTGCACCTCATCATCGAACGCCACGGCGCAGACCTTGCCCGCCGCGTCGCCAACCAGTTCCATCACGATCGCATCCGCGACGAGCGCGACAACCAGAGCGGCGGCCGGCAGGAGCGCCTCGCCAACCTGCCGCCCCCGGTGCGCGCCGCGATCCGGCTGATGCAGAGCCATGTCGAGGATACGGTTCCGATCGCCGAGGTCGCGCGGCGCTCCGGGATGAGCGCCCGGCAGATCGAGCGGCTGTTCCTGCGCTATGTCGAGATGTCCCCGGCGCGCTACTATCTTTCGCTGCGTATCGACCGCGCCCGCGAACTCCTGCTCTACTCCGACCGGCCCATCCTCGAGGTCGCGATCGCGACCGGCTTCACCTCGACCTCGCATTTCGCACACTGGTTCAAGCGGCTGCAGGGCGTGCGGCCGAGCCAGTTGCGGGGCAGGGGCGGGCCTGAAGGCGAACCGGCGGCCGCGCCGGAAATCTGAGCTGCGACGTCGCAAGCGCGACATTCCATGTCGCATCCCCGCCCCGATCCTGGAACCGTTCTGATCGACACTTTGTCCCGAAAAGACGGATAACCGTCGCGAGGGGATAAGCGTGGAGACGATCGCCTTCATCATGGCGAACCTTCCGGTGATCGGGCAGCGCATGCTCGAGCACGTCTCCCTCGTCGGCGTCTCGGTCGGCGTCGCGATCCTGACCGGCGTGCCGATCGGCGTCGCGATCACCCAGAGCAAGGCGGCCGCCGACCGGGTGCTCTATGTCGCCTCCGTCATCATCACGATCCCCTCGATCGCGCTGTTCGGCATGCTGATCCCGGTGCTGTCGCTGATCGGGCAAGGCATCGGCTATCTGCCTGCAGTGATCGCTCTGATCCTCTACGCCCAGTTGCCGATCATCCGGAACACCTACACCGCGATCATGAACATCGACCCCGCCTTGCGGGAGGCGGCGCGCGGCATGGGCATGACGACGCTGGAGCGGCTGCGCCGGGTCGAATTGCCGCTGGCCCTGCCGGTGATCGTCAACGGCGTGCGAAGCGCCGTTGTGCTCAACATCGCGATCGGCGCGATCGCGACCTATATCGGTGCCGGGGGGCTGGGCACTTTCATCTCGCGCGGCATCTCGCAGACAGACATCCGCCAGCTTCTGACCGGGGCGCTCTTCGTCAGCCTGCTCGCGATCATCGCCGACTATTCGCTGCTCTTCGCGCAGCGCCTGATGACGTCACCGGGGCTGCGGCGCACATGATCCGTCTGGACCAGGTCTCCAAGCATTTCGGCACGATGATCGCGGTCGACCGCGTCGATATGGAGGTGCCGGCCGGGGCCGTCTGCGTGCTGCTGGGGCCGTCCGGCTGCGGCAAGACCACGACCATGAAGATGATCAACCGGCTGATCCCGCCGACCTCGGGCAAGATCTTCGTCGACGGCAAGGACACGACCGGCGTCGACGAGGTCACGCTGCGCCGCTCGATCGGCTACGTCATCCAGCAGATCGGCCTGTTCCCGAACATGACGGTCGAGGACAATATCTGCGTGGTGCCGGACCTGCTGGGCTGGCCGCGCGACAAATCCCGCAAGCGCGCGTCGGAACTGCTCGACATGGTCAATCTCGACCCGTCGGTCTTCCTCAAGCGCTATCCCAAGCAGCTTTCGGGCGGGCAGCAGCAGCGCGTCGGCGTGGTGCGCGCGCTCGCGGCCGATCCGCCGGTGCTGCTGATGGACGAGCCCTTCGGGGCGATCGACCCGATCAACCGCGAGGTCATCCAGGACGAGTTCATGAAGCTCCAGGCGGAGCTGAAGAAAACCATCGTCTTCGTCAGCCACGACATCGACGAGGCCGTGAAGATGGCGACGCGGATCGCGATCTTCCGCGACGGCAAGCTGATCCAGTACGACACGCCAGACAACATCCTGGCCCATCCGATCGACGCCTTCGTGCAGGAGTTCGTCGGTTCCGACCGCACGCTGAAACGCCTGCGGTTGATCAGGGTGGCGGACGCGATGATGGCCGAGCCGCCGCGCGTCAAGGCCGAGGACACGCTGGAAACCGCCGTGAAGCTTATGGACGCGCACGGCCATCTCTCGATCGTCATGGTCGGCCCGCGCGGCCGGGCGCGCGGCGTCATCCGCCATGAAGCGGCGCGCGATCTGAAAGGCCTCGTCGGCGAGCATCAGGAGCCGCTGCCCGGCATCGTCAACGTGAAGGACGATCTGCGCTCGGCCGTCTCGCAGATGTTCACCCATGGCGTGACCTGGCTCGCCTGCGTCGACGATGATGGCTTCTACAAGGGCTACATCACCCAGAAGAGCATCACGCAGGTGCTCGGCGCGACCTACCGGGACCGCTGAGATGGCCGTGGCCACGATGGACAAATCCGCGACCACCGGGCTCCAGACCGTGTGGCGCCTGCTCTTCATCGCGGGTGTGTTCGCCTGCGGGGCATGGCTGCAATCGACCGGCCTGCTGCCCTCGATCCTCAAGCATCGCGGCGACGTCATCTACCTGATCCGCCAGCATCTCGCGCTGGCGGCCATGTCCGGCGCGATCGCGATTGTCGTCGGCATTCCGCTCGGCATCGTCCTGACGCGGCCGCGCTTCGAGATGTTCGCCGATGCGGTGACGCAGGTGGTCAATCTCGGCACGACGATCCCGACGCTGGCACTGCTGGCGCTGTCGATGTCGATCCTCGGCATCGGCGCGCTGCCCGTCATCTTC
>JBKJSB010000053.1:0-17812 GCA_046593015.1 Allobosea sp. | reverse complement strand
CGCCAATGTTGATCGGCTGGAACCGGCGGGAAAGGGCAGGGTCCTTCTCGATGTGCTGGCGGTATTCCGACCATGTGGTGGCGGCAATTGTCTTGAGCGTGCCGCGTGCGAGCGCAGGCTTCAGCAGATTGGCGGCATCGCCGGTGCCTGCTGCACCGCCAGCGCCGATCAGCGTGTGGGCCTCGTCGATAAACAGGATGATGGGAATGGGCGAGGACTGCACCTGGTCGATAACCGAGCGTAACCGCTGCTCGAACTCGCCCTTCATCGAGGCGCCGGCCTGCATCAGCCCGATGTCGAGCGCGCAGACGCGCACGCCCTTGAGCGGCGGCGGCACATCGCCCGAGGCGACGCGCTGGGCGAAACCCTCCCCGATCGCGGTCTTGCCGACGCCGGCCTCGCCGGTGAGGATCGGGTTGTTCTGGCGGCGGCGCATCAGCACGTCGATGACCTGGCGGATCTCCTCGTCGCGGCCGAGGATCGGGTCCATCTTGCCCTCGGCGGCGCGGGCGGTCAGATCCTGCGAGAAGCGGTCGAGCGCCGTGGTGCCCTTGGCCCCATCGGCGGCCTCCGCGCCTGGCGTACCCGCCGCGCGCAGGCCCGAGCCGTCCATCGGGCGGAGGTTCTCCTCCTCGGATTCCTGCCATATCTTGGCATGGCCGATGGCGAGTTCGTCGACGGGTATCCTGGCGAATTCCTTCGAGATGCCCGTCAGCGCCCGCTTGAGCTCGAGCGATTTCAGCGTCGCGACCAGGACATGGCCCGTGCGGATCTGGGTCTCGCCGAAGAACAGCGTGGCGTAATGCCAGCCGCGGTCGAGCAGATCGACGACGTTGTTGGCGACGCCGGGCATCTCGGTCTCGTTCTTGCGAAAGCCGTCGATGACCGCGCCGATGTCGCTGGCGAGCTTGCCCATGTCGAGCCCGTAATGCCGCGCGGTCAGGCCGATATCGGTCGATGGCCGCAGCAGGATCTGCGCCAGCCAATGCGCCAGCTCGACATTGCGGTTGCCGGCTCCCTTGGCCTGCCGCAGCGCCATGATGAACGCCTCGTAGCCGATGCGGTTGAGCTTGCCGGTGACGGCTTCGAGACTGATATCGGCCATGGCTTGTCCCCCTTGATGGACCGGATGCGCCGTCCGTCGGCCGCGCGCGGCGTGACGGACGATGAACCCGGGCTTAAGTCTTCGAACGTGGTTTCTTCGAAACGGCGGCGGCCGCCTTTTCCGATTGGGCTTTGGCCCGGGCATCGCGCTTCTGGCGCAGGCGCTCGGCTGGATGGAACCGGGCGTCGCGCCGCAGCGCGCCCTCCCCGACGCTCCAGTTGGGCGCCATCCAGCTCGTCCAGCCGAGATGGCCCGAGCGGCCAAGGCTGACAGGCTCGACCTCGCCGACCGGCAGGGCCAGCTCGACATCCCATTCGAACTGGTCGCCGAGATGGAAGAACACCGCATCCGCCAGCATTTCGCAGCGGTCCCCGCTGGGCAGAAGCCGGCGAAACTCGGCCATGTCGCGCGCGACGATGACGACCCGGAACTTGTCCTCAACGCTGTAGACGCCGGCCCCGACCAGCGCATCGCGTCCGAGGCTGCAATGGCCGGCCCCGAGCCGTGTCCGGTCGGCGGGGTCGAAGACCAGCCGCATGCCGACGAACTGCTCGATCTCGACATCGGCTTTCAGGATGCCGGCGAGGAAGCCGCGCAGTCGCGACGCCGATTTCGCCTGCGCGCCAAGCAGTCCGGCATGGGCCAGCTTCTCGGGGTCGGGCACCGCGTCGAGCCCGTGATAGGGCGGCGAGCCGAGCCCGATCGCGCTGCCGACATAGGCCGCGAAACGGTCTGACTCCGGCCGGTCGTGCTGGGCGATCGGGCGCGAATCCGCCCAGGCCCGGAAGAAGAGCTGAAGGAAGCGATGGTTGAAGATGTCGAGGAAGCGCGGGAACGCCTCGTCATTGGCGAGCTGCCAATGCAGCGTCTCCTCGGTCGTCGAGAGCGGCAAGGCGCCGTGCGGCCCAAGCAGGCCGAGGAATTTGACGAACAGGCGCAGCCGGCCCTGGGCGTCGGCATCGGCCGCGCCGATCGTCGAGGGCGGGAAATCCAGAAAGGCGGGCTCGGCCAGCGCGACATACTCGTCGCGCATCGCCGCCGCGTCGCCGATGCGCGGCTTGTCGGGGAAGCTGCGCTCGGCCCGCCGCAGCACCGCGAAGAGGTCGTGCCGCCAGGGCTCGGCCTCGAGCGCGGCGCGGAATGCGCTCCTGACCGCGCTGTCGGGCGCGCCGCTCACAGGATCCGCCTGCCGCCGGCGCGCGGCGGCCAGCGCGCGATCTCGCCGCGCTCGACCGTGCGGATCACCGTCTGGGTGAAATGGTTCATCGCGGCGTATTCGGCGAAGAACCGGTCCAGCACCGCTCCGAGCAGGAAGGCGCCGCTGCCCTCGAACGCCTTTTCGTCCAGCGTCACCGTGATTTCGAGCCCGCGCGCCGCGCCGGTTCCGGCCCGTTGCGGGAAACGCCGCACGACAGGGCGGCTGTCGACGCTCTTGATGCCCCGGATGCGCCGCTCGACGGCGCTGTCGGAGAGGTCGGCGAACAGCGACAGAAGTTCGCGCAGCGCCTCGCCATTGCGGCCCGCGCCGCGCTGGACGAGCCCGAGCTGGTTCAGGCTGAGCAGGTTGATCAGCCGCCAGGTCACCGCGCCGGTCCCGGCGGTTTCCGAACGCAGCCGGAGCTGCGCGACGACCGGCTCGCGCGGCGGCGTCGGCCCCGCTATGCAGGTGATGTCGAGCGCGGTCGAATCCAGCAGCCGGAAATCCGCGCCGCCGACGCCGACCGGCAGATGCTCCGTCAGATGGCGGTTGGAGCACAGCGCCCGCACGCTGAGTTCCGACACCGACGCGCCCGAGCCGATGGTGGACGGCTCGTAGAGCGAAACGAACATCTCGGTGCCGGTATAGTCGGAGGCCCTGCCCTGCCGCCGCTCGGCCGATGAGCGTCGGCGCGGCAGGCGGCGCTGCGTGTAGAGCAGGCCATGCGTCGGAGAGGCGCCGTCGGGCGAGGAATAGAGCGGGTTGACCGGCTGCTTCTCGCGCCCGCCGACATAATGGGCGTAGACGTCCAGGATGCTGTGCGGCTCGTAGTCGAGCGGCCGGCCGCGATCGGGCACGACATGATACTCGTGCTCGTTGCTGCGAACCGGGATGCGATCCGTGGTCTTCTCGAACAGATTGACCGCCGGCGCGGCATAGAGCGCAAACATCTCGCGCTTCACCGCCGCCGCCAGGCGCGCATTGGTCTCGTCGAAGACGATGATCACCTCGACAGCCCTGGCCTCCAGCTTCGGCATGATGGCGGCGAGGCCCTCGAGCCGGAAGCCGAGAAACTTGCGCGGGAACCAGAACAGCTCGCGCAGCAGGTCGAAGCCGCGGAAGATTCGGGTGTCGGCCGGCAGCAGCGCCTCGGGCTCGGAGAAGCCGATCTGCTCCAGCCGCACATCCGGCGCGGCCGTGATGACGGGATCGCCGAAGGCGTCGAGATGGCGGAAATAGATGCCGACGCAATCCCCGAAAATCTGCTCGTAGAGCGCGATCGCATCCGCTTCTCCCCCGGCGAGATGGACGGTAAGTTCGCGGCATTTGCAGCCGGCAAACCAGCTTGCTGGCTGGCGCGACGGCTCCACCGCATCCGGCTCGTCCTCGGCCTTGGCCATGGTGCGATGGCGCAGCGACAGCCTCAGGCCCGCAAGCGCCCGCCCGTCGGTCGGCAGGCCGAGCGCCTGCAACCCGGCCGGCGCGGCAATATAATCGGCCGAAGTCAGATCGAACGGCCAGAGCGTGACGTCCGAGGTCAACCGATAGCGGCAGGCGATGCGGCGGTCGCGCTCGAGATAGGTCGCGTCGAGATACGACCCGCGTCGGATGCGGACGCCCTCGCGCAGCGCCGGATCGGGATAGGGCGGCCTGACACAGGCAAGCAGCGCAGACGGCGTCGGCGCAAGGAAATTCGGCAGCAACTGCTCGATGAAGTTGTTCGTGAACTCCGGGAACTCGTGCTTGAGCTTGAGCTGCACGCGTGCCGCCAGAAAGGCCGCGCCCTCCAGCAGGCCGCCGATCATCGGGTCCATCCGGTCCCCGACGAGGCCACCGAGGCGTTCGGCGATGCCGGGAAACTCCTCCGCGAACTCCTTGCTGTGCTCCGTGAAGTGACGCAGTTCGCGATTGTAGAGGTCGAGAAACTCCTGGTTCATCGGCCGCTACCGGTTCCTGATCGCGATCTTGCCGGTGTCGAGTTCGACATCGGCGACGAACTGGATCGGCGTGTTTACAGGCTCGCAGTTCAGGTCGGCCCGCACGACGAAGCGGATCTTGAGCTCGGCGGCGTCGAGCGTGTCGTCACGCGAGACGGCGATCGATTCGCGCAGCAGCCGCGGCTCGAAGGCCATCAGCGTATCCGCCAATTCGTCCTTGATCGCCCCGACGCGGAATTCGTCGATGCTGCGATGGGCGATGTCGGGGAAGCCATGGTTCAGGATCGACCGCGCGACATGCTCATGGCCGCCAAGATCGAGCGAGGAAGCGAGGTTGACGGTGTTGACCAGCGCATCGAGGTCGATCGCGATCTCCTGCCGCAGCTTCTGTTCTGTGATCGCGGCGCGCGGCGCGGCCCGGCGGCCGGCGATGACGCGCTCGCCGCCGGCGTCGCGCAGGTCGAGCGAGACGCGTGCGTCCTTCGCCCGATGCGCCTCGCGAAAGGCGAACATCAGCGGCGGGCGCAGTCGGCTTCGCGCTTTCGGGTCCATCACCAGCGGCTCCGGCCCGCGCGATCCATGTCATTCCGGTCAGGCGCGCGTGGGCCCGGTATGACCGGGCCGACGGCATTGCCGCCTAAGGCGGGGCAGAACGACATCGCGCCGGGATATCGGCTCAGGGCTTGTTGGTCTTCAGGTTCCAGGTGCCGGTGACGGCGCCCGCCAGCGAACCGTCGGCCTTCTGCGGCTTGTACTCGAACTTGATCTCCGCGAAGTTCAGCGAGAACTGGTCCGTCGGCAGCGAGCCGCCGGAGGAATCCGCCGACTGGTAGCCCGAGACCAGCAGGTCCTTGAGGGTGATGACGTAGTAGTCCTGTTGCTTCTCGCCCTGCTTGCGGACAAAGAGCACCGCCTTTTCGATGTGCTTGCCCTGGGCGCAGGACATCATCAGCGTCGGCGACGCCTTGTTCACCGTTGTGGTGAAGTGAATGTCCTGGAACGAGACCTTGCCCGCGCCGCCGCCGCCGCCGAGAGAATGCGCACCGGCATTCGAGCACCCCCAGGAGAAGGATTCGATCTCGATCGTCTCCTTGTGAGCAGAGTCGCTGCTCTCGCCCTTGATGCCTGCCAACTCCAACAGAAAATCGCTCGCCATGCCGCTCTCCAATTGTGTGACGGGCCTGGCGCTTCCAGCGTCCGTGCCCGATGCCCCTGCCTGTCCGCGAAGGTTTTCACGCGGCCGACGCCGGGCCTAAGGCCCGCCATTCGATCACCTGGCGACGCGCCGGCCGGACATCGCCGTCGCGCCTAACCCGACTGCCATTCAAGCCCGCGAGCCGGCGCGGGTCTGTTCCCTGCGGAACACCCGCGATCAGGCTTTGGGCGCGGGCAGACGCGAGACCAGGCTGAGCCCGATATCCATGCCCTCGAGCTGGAAATGCGGGCGCAGATAGAATTTCGCCGAATAGTAGCCGGGGTTCTCCTCGTCCTCGAAAACGTCGATGCGTGCATCGGCAAGCGGGCGGCGCGCCTTCGTCTCCTCGGTCGAATTCGCCGGATCCCCGTCGATGTAGTCGGTGATCCACTCCTGCAGCCAACGCCGCAGCGGCTCGCGCTCCTTGTAGGAGCCGACCTTGTCGCGGACCATGCACTTCAAATAGTGCGCGAAACGGGAGACCGCGAACATGTAGGGCAGGCGCGCCGAGAGATTGTCGGACGCCGTGGCCGCCACGCCGTCCGGCCCGAAGAAGGCCTTGGGCTTGTAGAGCGACTGCGCGCCGATGAAGGCCGCCTTGTCGGTGTTCTTGCGGTGGATCAGCGGGATCAGGCCGGATTTCGCCAGTTCCGCCTCGCGCCGGTCGCTGATCGCGATCTCGGTCGGGCATTTCAGATCGACGCCGCCATCATCGGTCGGGAAGGTGTGCGTCGGCAGGTTGAGCACCTCGCCGCCCGACTGCACGCCGCGGATGCGCGTGCACCAGCCATATTCCTTGAAGGCACGGTTGATGTTGACCGCCATCGCATAGGCGGCGTTCATCCAGGCGTATTTCTCGCCCGTGTGGCCGTCGGTGTCCTCCTCGAAGGCGAATTCCTCGACCGGCTCCGACTTCGCGCCATAAGGCACGCGCGCCAGCACGCGCGGCAGGCACAGGCCGATATAGCGGGAATCGGCGGCGTCGCGCAGGCCCTTCCAGGCGGCGTAGTCGGGCGTATCGAAGACCTTGCCGAGGTCGCGCGGATTGGCGAGCTCGGTCCAGGCGTCCATGCCCATCAAATTGGGGTCGGCGCCGGCGAAGAAGGGCGCATGCGCGGCGGCTGCGATCTTCGACATGTCGCGCAGGAGCTGCACGTCCACCGGGGTATGGTTGAAGGAATAGTCGCCGACGAGCGCGCCGAAGGGCTGGCCGCCCAACTGGCCGAATTCCTGCTCGTAGACCTGCTTGAAGAGCGGGCTCTGGTCCCAGCGCGCGCCGGGATAGGTCTTGAGATTGCGTGCGAGCTCGTTCTTCGAGACGTTCATCACCTTGATCTTCAACTGAGCGTCGGTCTCGGAGTTGAAGATCAGGTAGTGCAGGCCGCGCCAGGCGCTCTCGATTTTCTGGAACTCCGGCGCGTGCAGCACCTCGTTCATCTGCTCGGTCAGCTTGGCGTCCAGCCGCGCGATCATCTCCTCGATCGTGTCCAGCACGTCGTTCTTGATCAGCGTCGAATCGCCGAGCGCCTGCTCGACCAGCGTCGCAACGGCGTTCTCGACCTCGGTCGCCGCGCGTTCGGTCTTGGGCTTGAAGCTCTGCTTCAGGATCGAGGCGAACTCGTCGGCCTCGCGGGTCTCGACGGCCGCTCCAGCGACCTGCCCGGTTTGCGTTTCCGCTGCCATTGTCGCCTCGTTCAGCCGTTGCCGGAATTCGTCGGCTCGGCAGGTTTGCCGAGCTTGTCCTTGAGCGCCGCCATCAACTGCGGATCGGCGAGAAGAGCCTTGATCTGCTCGTTGGCCGCCATCTTGCCGTCCATGTAGCGCAGCAGGTTGGCGAGTTGCTCGCGCGCCTCCAGCAGCTTGGCGACGGCGGGAATCTGCCGCGCGACGGCGGCTGGGTTCAGGTCGTCGAACTTCGAGAACTTCAGCGCGACCGACATCTTGTCGCCGCCGTCGCCGAGCTTGTTGGGCACGTTGAAGGCGACGCCGGGCTCGATCGCGGCCATGCGCTGGTCGAAATTGTCCATGTCGACGTCGAGGAACTTGCGCTCGTTGATGTCGGCCTTCTCGATGGACGACGCATTGCCCGAGAGATCGGCCAGCACGCCCATGACGAAGGGCAGCTCGACCTTCTGCTCGGCGTTGTAGGGATCCTCATAGGTGATGTGGACCCGCGGCGGCCTGTTGCGACGGATGAATTTCTGACCAGAATCGCCAGCCATGGTTGTGCCCCTGCCTCATCACCTCACCTAGAGTGAGGTCAGCTTTTAGCGTCGATGCGGCACACTACTACATTCGCATCGCTTGTCGACCATGCGTCACACGGTTAAAACTGTCAGTATCGCTCCTCGCTCTCCTGCGGCAGCCCGACATCGGGCAGGATAACGCCGAGCAGCGTCATGAAGTCCTGCTGCGCCAGCACGCAGGCCTTGTCCATCAGCAACGGCATCGGGTGCGAGGGCTCGACGCGGCGGTAGAAGCGCGCGACCGATCCCATCATCGCGACCGCCTCGCCGCGTGTCGCGGCAGGTGCGACCGCCGCCTCCTCGACGATATCGGCAGCGCCATCATCGCCTTGTCGCTCGGCCTCCTCGCCGCCGTCCTGCTCCTGCTCTTCCTGCTGCTCCGGCCAGCCCCCGTCGGCGGTCTCGTCCGCATAAGGCTCAGCGGCATAGGGCCCGCCCGGGCCGGCGCCATCCAGCGAGGCCAGCCTTCCGAGCGGCAAATGAAAGCGGACGCTCTGGCCGAGTTCGATCGCCGCCCGCTCGACATGTTCCGGGAACATCGCCTGAATGACCTCGAACAGCGATTTTCCGATCAGATCCTGCGCCTGCGCGATCAGCAGCACGGCAGGGCTGGACGGCTCGGTGCGGCGGAAATAGGCGAGGCTGGCGGCAAGGCTGCGGCGGACATCGGCGACGCTCGCGCAGTCTCCCGCCGGGACATGCGCCGCCGGCTGCCCGGCCGCGTTCGCAACAGCGCCCGCGCCCGGTTGCGGCATGCCCGCGGCGCCGGGCGAGCGCCGCGAGACGGCGGCGTTCAGGAACGCTGCGATCTGATCCAGCAAGCCCGACAGCCTGGTGCATTGCAGCGGCATGTCGCCGGTCTTCTGAGCCCAGACCGTCGCAATGCGCATGAGCGCATCCTGCGCCATTGCGATGCGGTCGCGCGCGGCGACGAGTTCAGCGAGATCGACATCGCCGATCGCCGCCTGGATCGTGCCGGAATCGGGGTGCTGCTCGCCATCGACCAGCCTGATCTCGCCGGAGGCGACGAGCTGGCTGCGGAAAGCGAGCGGGCCGATGCGGCGGCTGACGAAGAGCGGCGCATGCTGCAGCGGCAGCACGGCGGTCGCCAAGTCGTCGAGACTCTGCAGCGCGACCTCGCGCAGGATCGCATCGCCATCGATCGGCCTCGGATGCACTGCGTCCCAATGCGCGCCGAGCAGATCGGCGATCTGCGACAGCGCGGCCGAAAAGCCGGCCACGTCGCGGTTGAGCAGGGCGTATTTGGCCGCCAGCACGTACAGGCGCAGATCGCGGCTGCGCGCCAGCATCTTGCCGAGATCGGAAAAGGCGACGTTGAAGTCGATGCCCGACTTGTCGAAGGCGACCTGCCGGCCCTCGTCGTCGCGACGGAAATAGGAACTCGGCAGCGCGACCTCGAGCCGCGCGACGACGTTCTGGAAATCCATGTCGTCTTCGAGGTCGGGACCGCATGGCTCGTCGGGCGAGAGCGGCCCGGCAAGATCGGCAAAGTTCAACCCGGCCATCGCATCCATCCGTATCCGGGGCGCGCCCGATCGCGGCCCGGCCACATCATCGCCGCGCCGGCCCTCACGTCAATCGAGCTGGATGCGCGTCTCGACGCGGCGGTTGTCGCCGGCCAGCGGATCGGGCGCGATCGGCTTGGTCTGCCCGAAACCGCGCGGCTGGAGCTTGGCGGCATCGACGCCCTTCTCGCTGAGATAGCGCACCACCGCCTGCGAGCGGCGGCGCGAGAGATCGAGATTATAGGGCGCGGTTCCGCTCGCATCGGTATGGCCATCGACGAAAAAACGGCTGCCGACGAGCCTCGGGTCCTTCAGCGCCTTGGCGAACTCGTCGAGATTCGCTTTCGCGTCGGGCTCCAGCACGTCGGAATTGTACTTGAACCTGACCACCAGGTCGAAGGCGGACGCAGCGGTTGCCGGCTTGACCGCATGCCCGGCCTTGTCGCACTCGGCCTCGGTGCCGACGCACAGACCCCGCGTCGGAGCGAGCCCGCGGGTGGAGCCGAAAGCGGGCCCCGGAGCCGGCGTCGCCGGCTTGAAGTGGTTGATGATGTCGTCGGCGCGATAGGCCTGCGCCGTCGCGCCGCCGGCAAAACCGCCGACCAGCGCGCCGCAGAGACCGATCACGACGCCAACGAGGGCTTGCTTGCGCACCAAACCCCTCCCATTCTAGCGGGCCGACGCCCAATTAGACGCCGTAACGTAATGCGGTTATGCTTGGCCGTCAACGTATTGAAAAATAGATCATTCGGGGCGCGCAAGATGGCTGCTGAACTTCTGCAATCGCAAAGAATAGCCTCGTTTCAGGCGCCTTGCGGGCAGCACGATTTCGCGCTGCTGAGTTTCGAGGCCGAGGAGGGGCTGAGCGAGCTGTTCAGCTATCGGGTCAAGGCAGCCAGCAAGACCGAGAACGCCAACCTGCAAGCCATCATCGGGGAAAGATGCGTCATCTCGCTCGCCCTCAAGGACGGCAAGAAACGGCATTTCAATGGAGTTCTGGTTCGTGCCGAGTGGGTCGGCAAGAAGGACGATCTTCACATCTATAAATTCACGCTGAGGCCATGGCTCTGGCTCCTGTCCCAGCGTGCCGACTGCCGCATTTTCAAGAACATGACTGCTATCGATATCATCAAGAAGATCTTCGAGAAGGAGGGGAAGAACGATTTCCACGACGGCCTGACGGAGACGCCGCCGACGCTTGAATACTGCGTTCAGTACCGCGAGACCGATCTCGATTTTGTTTCAAGGCTGATGGAGAAATACGGGATCTACTATTATTTTCGACATACGGAAGCCGGGCACAAGCTCGTATTGTGCGATTCGCGCTCGGCCCATGATCCGGTCACGCCCTCCATGGAGGCCTATGCGTCGGGCGGCAAGGACTTCCCCTTCCTCCCGAAGACGGGCGCGCCCCGGCCGATCGAACATCTCGAGGACTGGTCGGCGGAGCGGCGGCTGCGAACCGGCGTGGTCCAGCTCCAGGACTATGATTTCAAGAAGTCGGACGCCGATCTGACCAGCCGCGTCGAGCAGGGCCCCGACAAGGCCAAAACCTACGAGCGCTATGACTATCCGGGGGCCTATCTGGAACGCAGCGACGGCGATAATCTGGCGCGGATCAGGGTCCAGGCCGACCAGGCGCGCGACGAGCGCCGCTTTTCGCGCGGCGAGGCGCCGAGCCTTTTTCCAGGCGCGCTGATGGGGTTGGCCGACCATCCGACGCGAACGGAGAAGGGCGAGCATCTCGTCCTGTGGGCCTGGCACAGGCTCACAGGACAGCGCTATCGCTCGGCGGCGGGCACGGACGAGACCGTCTATGAGGGACAATACGAATTCCTGAAAAGCGAGAAGCGCTTTCGCGCGCCACAGACCGCGCCCGCGCCGCTCATCATGGGCTGCCAGACCGCCAGGGTCGTCGGCGTCGACAACAACGGCGAGGAGGGCGACATCGACGTCGATGAATTCGGGCGGATCCTGCTGCGGTTTCACTGGGACCGCGAGGATAAATCGACCTCGGCGCGCGTGCGGGTGGCGCAGCTCTGGTCCGGCAAGAACTGGGGCGGGCAGATCATCCCCCGCATCGGCCAGGAGGTCGTCGTCGATTTCCTGGAGGGCAATCCCGACTGGCCGCTGGTCACCGGCACGGTCGTCAACGACAGGCACATGCCGCCCAATGAGTTGCCCGGAGCCAAGACGCAATCGGGCCTGAAGTCGGAATCGACCGAAGGCGGCGGTCTCTCGGGCACCTACAACGAAGTCCGTTTCGAGGACGCAAGCGGCAACGAGGTGCTCGGCCTGCGCGCCGAGAAGGACCATGAGGTGGAGGTCCAGAACAAGGAAACGCGAACGATCGGTCGCAAATTCTCGAGCGGATCGTCGCGCGTCACCGAAATCCACAACGGCGACGACAAGCTCGACATCCTGAACGGCAAGCTCGACATCACGGCGTCGAAGGAAATCGTCATGACGGTCGGCCAGAGCGTCATCCGCATGCTGCCGGCCAGCATCGAGATCAGTTCACCCAACATCACGATCAAGAGCGTCGCCAAGACCGAGGTGCTGAGCGACGCCAAGGTCGTCGTCAACGGCGCGATCGTTCTGATCAATTGAGCCCGCCATGAGCAAACTGCGTTTCACCACCGCCCTGGAAGTGTTCGAGGCGTTTCCGGCCGCCCGCCAGCTGATCTCGGCCGCGCCGGAGCGCGTGAACCCGATCGCCTTCCTTTCGCGTCTCGCCGCTGCGGGGACGGCGAAGGACGCGCTCGGCTTCGCCGCCTTCATCCTGCCCCGCCGCGAGGCGGTCTGGTGGGCGGTGCAGTGTTTGAAGATCATGCTGCCGGGCGCTGCGTCCGATCCCGGGCTCAAGGCCGCCGAGGCCTGGGTTCGGGAGCCCGGCGATGCGACGCGACAGGCGGCGCTGGCCGCGGGCGAACGCGGCGACAGCGAGGCGCCCGGCACCTGGGCCGCGCTGGCGGCCGGCTACTCGGGAGGCAGCATGATCGCATCCCATCCGGTGCCGAGCCCGCCCGACCTGACCGCGAAATCTGTCCGCATCGGTGTCGTGCTCGCCTATGGGCGCGTGCCGGCGACTCAGCGCGAGGCCGTATTGCGCAGCAGCATCGAAGCGTGCATTCGTCTCGCCGATGACGATGGCGCGACGACAGGATCGTGACGGGAGCGGCGGCAGATGGCGCTGACGCTCACGATCGAGAATGCGACCTCCCTGCCCGATGGCGGGCCGCTCAGCGTTTCGCTCGGCGGCGGCCGCGGCATCGACATCGGCCGCGACGAGCATCTTGACTGGACCCTGCCGGACCCGACGCGCGGCATCTCGAAGCGGCATTGCGAGATTCGCTTCCGCGACGGCGGCTACTGGCTGCGCGACGTCTCGACCAATGGCACCTTCGTCAACGGCGCAAGCAACCGCGTCCAGTCGCCCTACAGGCTGCGCCAGGGCGACCGTCTCGAGATCGGCCAGTATATCATCGCGGTCGCGCTGGACGAGGCCGGCAAACCGGAGCCCGCGGCTTTCGAGCCGGCGCCGGAGCCGCCCCGGCCCGAGCAGATCTGGGATGCGACCGAGGACTCAGCCCCGCCGATACCCCGGCGCGACCTGATGCCGCCGAAACAGCACAGCCCGGTCCATGCCGGCTTCATCGACTGGGCGGCCGATATTCCCATGCCGGTCGAGCAGCGCTCGCCGGCGCAGGCTCCGATGGCGTCCTCGCCGCCGCCGGCCGATGATTTCGCCTGGGCGCCCGCGCAACCGGCCCCGCTTGCGACCGAGCCGGAACCGCCGCCTCCGATCCCGACGCCACGCCGGCCGAGCGCGCCCGGCGCGCCCGCGCCCGATCCCTGGAGCGAGGCCGCCCCCGTGCCCGAGCCGCAGGCCGCCGCGCCGCCTCGCCCATCCGGGCCGCCGATCCCGCCCGGCGAATTTCTGCAACGCTTTGCGCGCGGGGCCGGCATCCCGGCCGAAGCGCTGGCGAGCGAAGACCCCGGCGCTTTCGCCGAGGAGCTCGGCGCGCTGATGCGCGTCGTCGCCGTCGAGCTCAAGCAGCTGCTGGCGGCGCGGGCCGAGAGCAAGCGCATCGCCCGCAGCGCCAGCCAGACGATGATCCAGGCGCAGGACAACAACCCGCTCAAATTCTCGCCGACCGTGGACGACGCGATGCGGTTGATTCTCGGCCGGCCGACCAGCGGCTACCTGACCGCGCGAAAAGCTTTTGAAGAAAGTTTTCGCGATCTCAAGGCGCACCAGATCAAGACCTATTCGGCCATGCAGCACGCGCTGCGCCTGCTCGTCGAGGATCTCGATCCCCAGGCCGTGACCGAGAGCATGCCGGCAGAGCGCGGGCTGGAGGCGCTGATTGGCTCGCGCAAGGCGCGGCTCTGGGACGCCTATGTGGCGCGCTGGGACGCCAAGACCGCGCCCTATGAGGACGGGCTGGTCGATGCCTTCATGCTCTATTTCGCCGAATGCTACGATCGCGGCGGCCGCTGAAGACGCAGAAGACGCCGGTTCTCAACCGCCGATGATGACGCTCTGCAGCCCCTTGGCGATCTTGTTGGGCGGGCCGAGCGCCTCGACGATGGTGTCGCCCATGCGGCAGGCGGCGAGACCGTTGATCAGCACGGTTCGCGACCCGTCGACGACGACGCCGGGTCCATGGGTCGGCACCGGCAGCGGCCCGAGCGGCGTCATGCACATATGGATGTCGGCCCCGGCGGCCGCGCCCGAGATCATCGAGCCCATCGCTGCTGCGGCGGCCCCCTTGGCCGTCTCCTCGGCCGCCTTGGCGGCGGGTGCGCCGGGCGTGCCGCTCGCGGCCGTGCTGGCCGCCTTGGCGGTCTCCAGCACCGCGTCCGAGGCCTGTTTTGCGCTCTGGATCGCAGCCGCCGCCGCCGCGGAGACGCCGCGCCAGGCCTTCAGGCTGCCGATCAGGACGTTCATGCTGGCGGGCCCCGGCTGGAGCACGCCAGGCAGCGGGTGAATGACGGGGTCGGTGATGCGCGCGGCCGGTCCCTTCGGCATGCTGGCCTCTATCCTTGCTGACCGTTGCGTCAGGATCGCCGCCGGCGCGGCGCGAAGTCAACCAGAGACTGCGATCTCTGGAGGGTGACGCAGCGGCGGCTTTGCGTATAGGGTGCTTCGTGGGCCCCTTAACAGAGACTACCGAATGTCCTGGTACAGCAAGGTCGTTTGGTCGGAAGGCCTTTTTCTGCGGCCGCATCATCTGCAGCAGGGCGACCGCTACCTCGAGAACCTGCTGGAAAGCCGCGTCCGCCACGTCACCCCCTACCCCTGGGGCTTCTCGGTGCTGGAAATCGACCGCGACCTCGCCCAGCAGAGCAAGATCGGGCTGCGGCGCGCCGTCGGCGTGATGCCGGACGGCACGCCCTTCGCCATGCCCGACACCAGCCCGCTGCCCGCCGCGATCGACGCGCCGGAAAATGCGGCCGGCCAGATCGCCTGGCTGTTCATGCCGCTGGCGGCCGCCAACACCCGCGAGGTCGAGGACGGGCTCAACGGCAGCGCCAGCCGTTATGTCCCCGCGACCGAGATGCTGATCGATTCGACCGCCTCGCTGCGGATCGAGGAGGAGATCGACGTCGCCCATCCGCGCATGACATTGGAGTTGCGGCGCACGCCCAAGGCCGGGTTCGTCGGGCTGGCGCTCGGGCGTGTGCTTGAGGTGCGCGACCGCGCCATCCTGTTCGACGAGCGCTTCGCCCCGCCGGTTCTGGTCTGCAGCGCCTGGCCCGTCGTCGACGGCTGGCTCGACCGGGTGATCGGCTGGATCGACAACAAGCTCGAGGAACTCGCCCGCTACGCCGCCGACCCGAGCGCCGGCGGCGGCTTGCAGAGCGCGGATTATTTCGTGCTGCAGATGCTGAACCGGCACATCCCGGTGCTGAAGCACATGCGCGCCTCGCGCTTCATCCATCCGGAGCGGCTGTTCACCACCTTCCTCGCCATCGCCGGCGAACTCGCGACCTTCACCACGGCCGAGCGGCGCGCCCGCGACTACCTGGCGTATGACCATGACGATCTCGACGGCTGCTTCTCGCCGGTGATCCGCGACATCCAGGATTTCCTGTCGGCGCATCTCGGCCGACGCGCCATCCGGCTGGAGATCACGGAGCGCGCGCCCAACGCCTTCATGTCGACGATCCGCGACCGCGCGCTGATGCGCAACGCCACCCTGGTGCTCGAAGTCGCGGCGCGCCGGCCGCTGACCGAGATCCAGTCGCAGTTCCCGCAGCTGTTCAAGATCGGCCCCAACACCAAGATGAACGAGATCGTGCATGCCCATCTGCCGGGCATCAATCTCGTCCACCTGCCGACGCCGCCGCCGCAGATCCGCGCGCTGACCGACCATGTCTATTTCTACCTCGACCGGACCTCGGCGCTCTGGCCCGAATTCAGCACGGCCAGTTCGATCGGCATGCATTTCTCAGGTGACTGGCCCGATCTCGAAATGGAGCTGTGGGCCGTGCTGGAGGGCAGGCGATGAGCGACCCGGGCGATCCGTTCGGCCGGTCCGACCGGACGATCATCAGGCCGAACCCGGCCGGACGCAGGCCCTCGCAGCCCGGATCGCCGGCATCGACCGTCGCACCCTCGCCTTTCACGCCCCCGCCCCAGCCGGCCTCGCCCCAGCCGGCCTCGCCCAATGTGCCGGGCACCGCGGACGACTGGCTTTCCAGCCCGCCGCCTCCGCCGCCGCGCCCACCGCAGCGGGATTTGCCCGCCGGCGCAGCGCCCGGCCCCGCGCCGATCTTCACGCCCAACGCCAACCCCCTGCTGAAGGCGGCGGGCCCGCTGCTTTTGCTGTTCGGCCGCCTGCGCGCCGCGATCAGCACGGCCCCCCCGGCGCAGCTCATCCGCCAGGCCAGCGACGCGATCGAGGCCTTCGAGCGCGAAGTCCGCGCCGCCGGCCTCTCGGCCGAAAAGTCCCGCGTGGCGAAATACGTGCTCTGCGCCTTCGCCGACGACATCGTCCAGAACATCCCCGGCGAGGGCCGCCAGGTCTGGACGCAGTACAGCATGCTCTCGCGCTTCTTCGGCGAGCGCGTCGGCGGCGTGCGCTTCTTCGAGGAACTGGACAAGGCCAAGGCCGACCCGTCGGTCAATTACGACCTGCTCGAGCTGATGCATGCCTGCCTCGCGCTCGGCTTCGAGGGCATCCACCGCACCTCGGCCGGAGGCGCCGCCAATCTCCAGATGATCCAGCGCAACCTGTTCGAAACGATGCGGCGGGTGAAGCAGGCGGACCCCGAACTCTCGCCGCGCTGGCAGGGCAAGGCTTTGGCCTCGCAGGTCGCGCGCTTCAAGGTGCCGGTCTGGTCGGTCGCGGCGATCTCCGGCGTCGCCGTGCTGGGACTGTTCTTCGTGCTGCGCGCGCTGCTTGGCGGCAATGCGGAAGCCTCCGCATCGGCGCTTCTCTCGGTGCATCCCAAGGGCGAACTCGGGATCGTGCGCCGGGTCTTCACCGCGCCGCCGCCTCTGCCGCCGCCTCCACCCGAGCAGGTCAAGGTCTGCGCCACGGTGAAGCCGCCGATCGTCTGCCAGGTGACGCCGAACCTGATCCTGATCCGGCTCGTCGACATCACCCTGTTCGAGCCCGGACAGGCCGAGGTCAGGGCCGAGTTCCGGCCGCTGATCGAGCGCATCGCCGGCGTGCTCAATGAGGAGGGCGGCGCGATCAAGGTGGTCGGCCACTCCGACAGCCAGCCGATCCGGACCGCGCGCTTCCCCTCGAACGTTCAGCTCTCGCAGGCGCGGGCCAAGGCGGTCGGCGAACTGCTCAAGACCAAGCTCGCTCAAGCTGACCGCATCTCCAGCGAGGGCAAGGGCGCCGACGCGCCGATCGCGCCCAACACCACGGCGGACGGGCGGGCCAAGAACCGCCGCGTCGAAATCCTGATCCAGCGGACGAGTTGAGGAGCAGGCAGGCATGACGACCAAGGACCAGACACGATGAGCGGTGCGACCTGGCTGAGGGCAGGCGCGATCGCGCTCGGCGCGCTCGCCGTGGCGCTGCTCGTCTGGTTCGGCTTCCCGTTCATCGCGATTGGCGAGGTGCGGCCCTTCGACTCGCTCTTCGTCCGTATTCCCCTCGTCGCGCTGATCGGAATCGGCGCGATCGCCTGGATCGTGCTGATGATCCTGAAGCGTCGCCGCGCCGCGGCTGCGCTCGGCGAGGCGATGACGCAATCGCAGGAACCGACCGGCGACGGGGCGATGCTCTCCTCGGCGATGCGCGACGCGCTGACGACGCTGAAGCGGGCGCGCGGCAAGGATGGCGGCGATTTCCTTTACGACCTGCCCTGGTATGTCATCATCGGCCCGCCCGGCGCCGGCAAGACCACGGCTTTGGTCAATTCCGGCCTGAAATTCCCGCTGGCGCGGAGCGCGACGCCGGCCGCCGTCGCCGGCGTCGGCGGCACGCGCTATTGCGACTGGTGGTTCACCGACGACGCCGTTCTGATCGACACCGCCGGCCGCTACACCACGCAGGACACCGATTCCAAGGCCGAGCGCGCGAGCTGGCTCGCCTTTCTGGATTTGCTCAAGACCAACCGACCACGCCAACCGATC
>JBKJSB010000016.1:0-11143 GCA_046593015.1 Allobosea sp. | reverse complement strand
GCTCGGTCGCGCCGGTGAACGCGCCCTTCTCATGGCCGAACAGGATCGATTCGACGAGGTTGTGCGGGATCGCCCCGCAATTCACGGTGACGAAGGGCTTGCCCTTGCGGTCGCTCGAACCCTGGATCGCGCGGGCCAGCACCTCCTTGCCGACGCCGGATTCGCCCTCGACAAGGATCGGGATGTTCGACTTCGCCGCGCGTTCGGCCAGCCTTGCGACGCGCGCCATGTCGGCGCTTTTGGTCGAAAGGTCGCGGAAGCTCAGCGTGTTGCTGACGCGGCGCTTGATGTGGCGCAGCTCGTGTTCGAGCGCCCCCAGCTTGAGCGCGTTCTTGAGCGAGATCTGCAGCCGCTCGGCCCCGACCGGCTTGACTACGAAATCGACCGCGCCGGCGCGCATCGCCGAGACGACGGCCTCGATCGAGCCGTTGGCCGTCTGGACGATGACCGGCGTCTCGACGCCGCGCTCGCGCAGAACGGCCAGCACGCCCATGCCGTCGAGATCGGGCATCACCAGATCGAGCACGACGGCGTCAAACCGCTCGCCATCCTCGCCGCAAAGCAGCGCCACGGCCGCGTCGCCGCTCTCGACGGCGAAGACCTCGTAGCCGAAGCGCTTGAGCATGGCGTCGAGCAGACGCCGCTGGACGGGATCGTCATCGACGACGAGGACAGTGGCGGTCATGAAACCTCGAGGGCCAGTCTGAGCAAGGGAGAAAGCGGGCCGAATCGCCCCGCTGTTCCGTTCTGGATCATCCTCGGCGAGAACGGTTAAGCCGCGCTTAAGCGGGAGGATCGCGAGAGGCAGGCCGCATTTCGCAGCTGCGCCGTTGCCCGCGTCGCCATGACGCCGCATATGAGGGAGACGACATCCGCCTCGTGAGCGAAGGTGCTGAACCCATGACGACCGCGTCCGACCAACCGATCATGCCCCGTGCCGTGGCCCATGCCGCCTCGGACGCGGCCGCGCGGACGGCCAAGGCGCTTGGCTTTCTGCCAGAATGGGATCTGAGCCATCTCTATCCGGCGATGGACGCGCCGGGCTTCGCGGCCGATCTCGAACGGGCCGCCGGTGAAGCGCAGCGTTTCGCCGCGCTCTATCGCGGCAAGCTCGAGGCCATCGCGCAACGTCAGGACGCCAGCGCGGTGCTGGCGGAGGCCGTCGCCTCCTATGAGCAGCTCGACGACCTGATCGGCAAGATCATGTCCTATGCCGGCCTGGTCTATTCCGGCGACACGACCGATCCGACGCGCGCCAAATTCTACGGCGACACGCAGGACAGGATCACGGCGCTGTCCACCGAACTCCTGTTCTTCGGGCTCGAACTCAACCGCATCGACGCCGGCACGATGGCGCAGATTTCGGCTCAAGCTCCGCTCAGCCACTGGAAGCCCTGGCTCGACGACCTCGCCAAGGACAAGCCGCACCAATTGGAAGACCGGATCGAGGAGCTGTTCCACGAGAAGTCGATGACCGGGCGCGCCGCCTGGAACAGGCTCTTCGACGAGACCATCGCCTCGCTGCGCTTCCCCGTGGACGGCGAGGAGATGACGCTGGAGCTGACGCTCAACCGGCTGCAGGACGCCGACGGCGCGGTCCGCAAAAGCGCGGCCGAGGCGCTTGGCACGGTGTTTCGCGGCCAGCTCCGGACCTTCGCGCTGATCACCAACACGCTCGCCAAGGATAAGGAGATCGCCGATCGCTGGCGGCACTTCGAGGATGTCGCGGATTCGCGCCATCTCGCCAACCGCGTCGAGCGTGAGGTCGTCGATGCGCTGGTGTCGGCCGTGCGCGCCGCCTATCCGCGCCTCTCGCACCGCTATTATAAACTGAAGGCGAAATGGTTCGGCCGCGAGCAACTCGATTTCTGGGACCGCAACGCCCCGCTGCCCAAGGTCGAGCAGCGCACGATTCCCTGGACCGAGGCGCGCGACACGGTGCTCTCGGCCTATGACGCCTTCTCACCCAGGATGGCCGGCATCGCGCGGCGCTTCTTCGACGAGGGCTGGATCGACGCGCCGGCCCGCCCCGGCAAGGCGCCGGGCGCCTTCGCGCACCCGACCGTGCCCTCGGCGCACCCCTATGTGCTGCTGAACTACCAGGGCAAGCCGCGCGACGTGATGACGCTCGCCCATGAACTCGGCCATGGCGTGCATCAGGTGCTGGCCGCGCCCAACGGGGCGCTGATGGCGCCGACGCCGCTGACGCTGGCCGAAACCGCAAGCGTCTTCGGCGAGATGCTGACCTTCCGCAAGCTCCTCTCGGAGACCGCCAACCCTCAGCAGCGCAAGGCGATGCTGGCGGCCAAGGTCGAGGACATGATCAACACGGTGGTGCGCCAGATCGCGTTCTACTCCTTCGAGCGCAAGGTCCACGAGGCGCGGAAGGAGGGCGAGCTGACGGCCGAGGCGCTGTGTGAGCTCTGGATGAGCGTTCAGGCAGAGAGCCTGGGCCCGGCGATCAGGCTGGGCTCAGGCTACGAGCCGTTCTGGTGCTACATCCCGCACTTCATCCATTCACCCTTCTACGTCTACGCCTATGCCTTCGGCGACTGCCTGGTGAACTCGCTCTACGGCGTCTACCAGAACTCCGCCGAGGGCTTTCAGGAGCGTTATTTCGCTTTGCTTTCGGCCGGCGGCACCAAGCACCATTCCGAGCTGCTGGCCCCCTTCGGACTGGACGCGCGCGACCCAGCCTTCTGGCAGATCGGCCTGACCATGATCGAGGGGATGATCGTGGAACTGGAAGGGATGGAGTGAGGCGCGGCTGCGCCGCTTTGGGCAGTCGGCAATAGGCAGTCGGCAGTCGCAAAGTACGGCGGCAGCCCGACTGCCTATTGCCCTTAAAACTGCACCCGCAACCCAACCTGCGCGACATTGGCCGTGTAGTCCGAGCCTTGCGCCGTCGAATTCAGCCGCTCATGGGTGAAGCTCGCGCGCACCGAAAACGTCCGCGTGAGCCTGTATTCGAGCCGCGCACCGATGGTCGAGAAATCCTCGCGCAGGCCCTGCCCGTCATATTCGGTGCGGCCGAACGTGCTGAAACCGGTGACGGTCAGGTTGCGCCGCAGCGCATGGGCAATCTCCAGCGTGGCGCGCCGCGCCGTCGTGCCCGACGAGCCCGCGATCGTGGTGTCGCCGAGTTCCGACGCGCCGCGCAAGGTCACAGTGGTCAGCGGCGTCGGCGTCCACAGGATCGCGGCGTCGCCGACGATGCCGCGCAGGTTCTTCAGCCGCGTATCGTCATAGCCGCGGTCCTGATAGCCGACCGAGGCCTCGCCGCTAAGCTGGCGGCTGATCTCGAAGGTCGAGCCGACGCGGCCGGTGAGCCCGTTCGACGAGCGCCGGAAGCCGGCGGAATCGGCGCTCTCATCGAACTGGCGGGTATCTGCTTCGCCCTGGATGAAGGGCCTGATGCCCGGGGTCAGCTCGTAGCCGAGGCGCGCCCTGACGCCGTATTGCGTCTGGTTGCGGTCCCGCTGACTCAGCCTCGCACCGCTGGAGAGCTGCGCATCCTCGAAATCGCTGCGATCGACCGAGCCGCGCAGGGTCATCTGTAGCCGGTTGATGTCATGCGTCACGCCGGCGGACGCGCCATACTGATAGGTCAGCGGCCGGCCGGTCACCGAGGCGTTGAGGTCGGGCGAGCCGGGGCGCTGCGTGTCGAGCCGCAGCCGCGATTCGAGCAGGATGCGGGTGTCGCGACTGGCGTCGAGCCTGAGATCGAGATTGCCCTCGGCATCAGGGCGCGAGGCGTCCTTTTCGCGGAAGAACTCGCTATAGCCGCCGCGCAGCCGGCCCTTGAGTTCATGTACGTTCCAGTCCGACTGGACCTCGAGTTCGCCCTCGTGGCGGCTGAAGCCCGAGCCCTTGCGGTTCGCGCCGGAGATGCGCTGCGGATTGGTGTCGTGGCCGATCGAATTGGTCACCGAGGGCCGCAGCCTGACATTGCCGAGCCGGATGCCGAGTGCGGCGTAAGGATCCTCCTCCGCCACGGAGCGGCGGCGCGGCAATGCCGGCTCGGACGGTGGCGGCAGGCCGGTCACGGTGGCCTGCGGCGCGCGGAACTGGCGCTGCGTGACGCCGCGCACGTTGCGGTCCTGCACCGGGCGGCTCGCGCGCGGCGGCGCAGTGCGCGAAATCACGGAGGTCTGGTTCTGGATCAGCGCCGCGGGCTCGCGCGATGCGTCGGGCGCGGCGGTTGCCGGCGGCGGCGCTGGCTGCTGGGCCACATAGGCCGGCGTCGTGCCGCGCAGGCCGCGCGTCTGCTGGCCCTGCACCGACGCAGGCGCAAGGCTCGCAAGGGCGACGCCCGAGAGCAGCAGGAGGGTGGCGCGGCGGGACAAGCGGAGACGACGCTCCCGAAACGAGAATTCAGGCGCACCGGGATGGCGCGCATGGTTAACGGAGTTAGAACGAGGAGGGTTAATAGGCCGTCAATGCGGACCATCCCATCCGGGGGTCGGCACGGCGTCCCGCGCGACAGGTTGCATCACGTGTGGTCACGCAGCATCATCGTCTGGACTGCGGGAGCGCTGACATGGCGAAGTGGTTTGTCCTGGCTGCCGGCGTTGTTTTGTTTTTCAACGGCATTATGTCGCGAACATACGACTACACCAGCCCAGATACTGCTGGCAGATGGACTATATCGGGCTCTATAGTTGTTTCGCGTCCCCGGCTGGTCCCCAGCTCGTGGTCTGGGGAACGACCCTGCTTGGCGCCGCGCTGATCGCCGGCTGCTTCTTGTACGGCAGGGGCCAACATCGTTGACCACACATCGGGCGCCGCGGCCACGGCGTCCAACGGTGGCAAAGGCGGCCTGCACCATGCTAGAGCCGCTGCCATGACAGCCGACATCCGCGCCTCCGCGCTCCGCACCATCGCCACCGAGCGCGCCGGGCTCGACACGCTCCATTCGGCCCTCGCCAACGGCCTCGGCGAACCCTTCGCGGCGGCCGTCGCGCTGATCCGGGCAGCGAGCGGCCGCGTCGTCGTCACCGGCATGGGCAAGTCCGGCCATGTCGCGCGCAAGATCGCCGCCACACTCGCCTCGACCGGCACGCCGGCGCATTTCGTCCATCCGGCCGAGGCCAGCCATGGCGATCTCGGCATGGTCCAGCCCGAGGATGTGGTGATCGCGCTGTCCTGGTCCGGCGAGACGGCGGAGCTCGCCGCGATCGTCGCCCATACGCGGCGCTTCCGGGTCGGGCTGATCGGCCTGACCTCGAACGCCGACAGCGCGCTCGGCCGCGAGGCCGATGTCGCGCTCGTGCTGCCCAAGGCGGAAGAAGCCTGCCCCAACGGCCTCGCGCCCACCACCTCGACGACCATGCAGATGGCGCTGGGCGACGCGCTCGCCGTCGCCCTGCTGGAGGCGCGCGGCTTCTCGCCGCAGGATTTCTTCGTCTACCACCCGGGAGGAAAACTCGGCGCGCAGCTCAAGACCGTCGAGAGCATCATGCACCGCGACGCCGACCTGCCGTTGGTCGGCGAGACGGCGGCCCTGCCCGACGTGGTCGCGATGATCTCGGCCAAGGGCTTCGGCTGCGCCATCGTGGTCGATGCCGACGGCAGGCTCGCCGGCGTCATCACCGATGGCGACCTGCGCCGCAAGCTCACCGCCGGCAACGTCACGGCACGGCTTGCGCGCGACGTGATGTCGCAAAACCCGCGTCGCATCGCGCCGGACGCGCTCGCCGTCGAGGCGCTGGAATTGGTCAACCGCCTGCGCATCACGGCGCTGATCGTGGCCGATTCAGAGGGCCGCCCGGTCGGGCTGGTGCATGTGCATGACTTGCTGACGCTGGGCGTGGCGTAGAACTGTCGATTCAAAGACCGCAACGGAAACACCGCGTCATCCTGGACAAGCCGCGCAGCGGCGCAGCTCCGGGATCCATCGTAAGGTGCCGTCGCTGCCCTATGATGGATCCCGGTCGAGCTTCGCTCGCCCAGGATGACGGCAGTGTTTCCGGCGGAACAATCACCCCCGCTCGTAGAGCAGCCGCGCCCTGATGGTCCCGTCGAGCTGGCGGATTTCCTCGAGGATTTCGCGCGCCACCTCGCCGATCGGATCGGCCTCCATCACGACATAGCCGACCTCGCCGTCGGTCTGGTAGTTCTGCGCCGCGATGTTGAGGTTGCGGCTGGCGAAGACGTCGTTCAGCCGCCGCAGCATGCCCGGCACGTTGCGCTGGACATGGATGAAGCGCGTGCCGCTCGGGCGCGGCTGCAACTGCACCTGCGGGAAGTTGACCGCCCCCAAAGTCGAGCCGACATCGGAATATTCGACGATCTTGCGCGCCACCTCGGCGCCGATGCGCTCCTGCGCCTCCTCCGTCGAGCCGCCGACATGGGGCGTCAGGATGACGTTGGGCAGGCCCTGCAGCGGCGAGACGAAACGCTCAGTGTTCGAGGCCGGCTCGACGGGAAAGACATCGACCGCCGCGCCCGCGATATGGCCCGAGCGGATCGCGGCCGCCAGCGCATCGAGATCGACCACAGTGCCGCGGGAATTGTTGATCAGGTAGGAGCCCGGCCGCATCATCGCGAGTTGCGCCGCGCCGATCATGCCAGCCGTCGCCGGCGTCTCGGGCACATGCAGCGAGACCACGTCGCTCCAGCCGAGCAGATCGTCGAGGCTCGCCACAGAATCCGTGTTGCCATGGCGCAATTTGTCGGTCTGGTCGTAGTAGATCACCCGCATGCCCATCGCCTCGGCCAGCGTCGAAAGCTGGCTGCCGATGCTGCCATAGCCGACGATCCCGAGGATCTTGCCGCGCACCTCGAAGGAGCCGTTGGCCGATTTGTCCCAGCCGCCGATATGGGCGGAAGCCGAACGGTCGGTGATTTTGCGCAGCAGCATGACGATTTCGCCGATCGTCAGCTCGGCCACGCTGCGGGTGTTGGAGAAGGGCGCGTTGAACACCGGCACGCCGCGCGCGGCCGCGGCCTTGAGATCGACCTGGTTGGTGCCCACCGAGAAGCAGCCGACCGCGAACAGGCGGTTGGCCCTGGCGAAGACGGCCTCGGTGAGCTGCGTGCGCGAGCGGATGCCGAGGATATGCGTCTTCTCGACGGCCGCCAGCAGCTCGGCCTCGTCCAGCGCCTTGGGCAGCCGCACCATATTCGTGTAGCCGGCCGCGAGCATCAGGTTGGCGGCGGAATCGTTGATGCCTTCCAGCAGCAGAACGCGGATGCGGTCCTTGGGAAAGGACAGGCGGTCGATGTCAGGGGTCATGGATCGTCGGGCCGGGTGCGGGAGCTTCGTCTAGTCCAGCCTTGGCTATAGCCCTGCTTGCGCGGGGCACAACCGCTTTCTGTGCGGACCTTCGGCACGGCTGCAGAGCCTGCTCCAAAACTCGCTCCGGTGAGTCGGCAGGCGTGGCTTTCGAGAACCGGAGCGGAGCGGACTTCATGTCCGTGAGCACCGGAAGCGCAGAAGGCCGCGTCAGACGGCCGCCGGAGTAGAGTTTTGGAACAGGCTCACGCCTTCTCGACGATGAGCGTCGCACCATCGACGCGAACCACCTTGACCTCGGCGCCGGCGAGCAGCTCCGGCCCGGTCACGCGCCAGGACGAATCGCCGACGCGGATGCGGCCCTCGCCGCCCAGCATCGTCGCCTCCAGCCTGAAGACCTTGCCCACGAGCTGGCGGCCGCGATCGTTGAGGCCCGTCGCGGCGTCGGGCTCGTCGCCCTTGCGCCGCGTCAGCATCCGGCCGGCGAGCACGCTGACGACGGAGAGCGCCGCGAACACCAGCGCCGCGCCTTGCCAGGCCATGCCCGTCGCGCCGACGACCACGCCGGTCACGAGCGCCGCAAGGCCGAGCCAGACCAGAAAAGCTCCCGGCGCGATCATCTCGCCGCCGATCAGCACGAGGCCGAGCACGACCCAGCTCCAGCCGCCGAAGGATGCGATCCACGCCAGCATGGCGGTCAGCTTCCGCTGCGGCCAGCAGGGGGCACGGATCCGCGCCGCGCCTCCATGGCGTCCTCGCCGAACACGGCTTTGGTCAGTTGCGCGATGCCGCCGACGGTTCCGGCCAGCGCGGCGGCCTCGATCGGCACGATCACCACCTTGCTGTTCGGGGCACTGCCGATCGCCTTCAGCGCATCGGTATAGCGCTCCGCGACGAGGAAATTCGCGGCCTGGATGTCGCCCTTGCTGATCGCCTCGGACACCATCGCGGTCGCGGCGGCCTCGGCCTGCGCCGAGCGTTCGCGCGCCTCGGCGTCGCGGAAGGCGGCTTCCTTGCGGCCTTCCGCCGCGAGGATCTGCGACTGCTTCTGACCTTCGGCTTTCAGGATCTCGGCCTGCCGCAGCCTTTCCGCCTCAAGCACGGCTGCACGCTTCTCGCGCTCGGCCTTCATCTGCCGGTTCATCGCGCCGGCGATATCGGCCGGCGGCAGGATGTCCCTGATCTCGATCCGGGTGATCTTGACGCCCCAGGGGGAGGCAGCCGCGTCCATCACGCGCAGCAAGCGCTCGTTGATCTCGTCGCGATGCGAGAGGAGCTGGTCGAGGTCCATCGACCCGACCACGGTGCGGATATTGGTCATGGTCAGCGTCATCAGCGCCTGATCGAGATCGGAAACCTCGTAGCGCGCCTTGGCGGCATCAAGCACCGAGTAGAACGCCGCGGCATCGATGCGAACGCCGGCATTGTCCTTGGTGATCGCCTCCTGGCTGGGAACGTCGAGCACCTGCTCCATGACGTTCACCTTGTGGCCGATCCGCTCGATATAGGGGATGATCAGGCCAAGGCCGGCCCCGAGCGTACGCGAATAGCGCCCGAAGCGCTCGACCGTGTAGTTGTAGCCCTGCGGGATGGTGCGCACCCCGAGCGCGATGGTGAGGATGACCAGCGCGACAACCGCCACGACGACCACATCGAATCCGCCGAACTGCATGGTGTTGATCCTTCGCCGCCTTGGCCGTCAGTCAAACTGACGATTGCGACGGGAGGATGCAAGCACAGGGTTCTTCCCTTCTCCCCTCGGGGGAGAAGGGAGACGCGCCTCACCTTCAAGCCGGCATCAACTCACACATACTGCCCATGGCAGTGCTTGTATTTCTTCCCCGATCCGCACGGGCAGGACTCGTTGCGGCCGACCTTGCCCCAGCTTTCCGGATCGTCGGGGTTGCGATCGAGCACCGCGACGTCGCCGTCGGTCGACGCGTATTGCAGCCCCCCCGATGAGCCGTAATCGCCGAAGCCGGGCGCGGGCAGCGTGTCCTGCGGCGGCTGGCCGCCATCCTCGGGCCCGTCGAAGCGGACCTCGATGCGCATCAGATTGCCGGTGACCTGCTCGCGCAGGCGGCCGATCAGCCCGTCGAACAGCTCGAACGCCTCCTGCTTGTATTCGTTCAGCGGGTCGCGCTGGGCATAGCCGCGCCAGCCGATGACCTGGCGCAGATGGTCGAGCGTGACGAGATGCTCGCGCCAGAGATGGTCGAGCGTCTGCAGCAGCACCTGCTTCTCGACATAGCTCATCACCTCCTCGGTGTTGCGTTCGATGCGCGCCGCATAATCCTCGTCGGCGAGCTTGCGGATGCGCTCGCGCAGCTCCGCATCGGCAATGCCCTCTTCCTTGGCCCACTCCTCTACGGGCAGGTCGAGATTGAGGAACTGCATCACGCCTTCCTTCAGCGCGGCGGTGTCCCACTGCTCGGGATAGGCCTCTTCCGGGATGTGCCGGGCGACCTGGTCCTCGCAGACGCCGTGGCGCATGTCGTCGATCGTCTCGCGCACGGTCTCCTGGCGCATGAAATCGCGGCGCTGCTCGAACACGACCTTGCGCTGGTCGTTCATGACGTCGTCGTATTTGAGGATGTTCTTGCGGATGTCGAAATTGCGCGCCTCGACCTTGCCTTGGGCCTTCTCGACCGCCTTGTTGATCCAGGGATGGACGATCGCCTCGTCCTCCTTCAGGCCAAGCTTGGTCAGCATGCCGTCCATCCGGTCGGAGCCGAAGATGCGCATCAGATCGTCCTGCAGCGACAGGAAGAACTTCGAGCGGCCCGGATCGCCCTGGCGACCAGCGCGGCCGCGCAGCTGGTTGTCGATGCGGCGGCTCTCGTGGCGCTCGGTGCCGACGATGTAGAGCCCGCCGGCCTTGATCACGCGCTGCTTGAAATCGGCGACCTCGGCCCGGATCTCCGCCTCGCGCCGCGTCCGCTCCTCGCCCTCGGGCATGTCGCCGAGATCGTGCTTGATGCGCATGTCGGCATTGCCGCCGAGCTGGATGTCGGTGCCGCGGCCGGCCATGTTGGTGGCGATGGTGATGACGCCGGGCGCGCCGGCCTGGGCGACGATATAGGCCTCCTGCTCGTGGAAGCGGGCGTTCAGCACGGCGAAATAGTTCGACGGCTTGCCCTGCCGGGCCGCCTCATAGATCGGCTCCAGCGCGTTGGGCGCCGCGAAGTCGATCTGCTGGAAGCCGTCCTTCGTCAGCATCTCGGCGACGAGTTCCGAGCGCTCGATCGAGGTCGTGCCGACCAGCATGGGCTGGCCGAGCTTCTGGGCTTCCTTGATCTCGCGGATGACGCCGCGGACCTTCTCCTCGAAGGTCCGGTAGACCTCGTCGTCCTCGTCCTTGCGCGCGACGGGGACATTGGTCGGGATCTCGAGGACCTCGAGCTTGTAGATCTGGAAGAACTCGTCCGCCTCGGTCGCGGCCGTGCCGGTCATGCCGGCGAGCTTGGAATAGAGCCGGAAGTAGTTCTGGAAGGTGATCGAGGCCAGCGTCGCGTTCTCGGGCTGGACGGTGACGCCTTCCTTGGCTTCGAGCGCCTGATGCAGGCCTTCCGAATAGCGCCGGCCCGGCATCATGCGGCCGGTGAACTCGTCGATGATCACGACCTCGTCGTTGCGGACGATGTAGTCCTTGTCGCGCGTGAACAGCGAATGCGCCCGCAGCGCCTGGTTGACGTGGTGGACCAGCGTGACGTTCTGCGCGTCGTAGAGATCGCCCTCCTTGAGCAGGCCCGCGGCCCGAAGCAGTTCCTCGATGTGGTCGTTGCCGCTTTCGGTCAGCGAGACGGCGCGCTGCTTCTCGTCGACCTCGTAGTCGGTCTTGAGCAGGCCCGGCAGAACCTTGTCGATCTGGACATAGAGCTCAGACTTGTCGTCGAGCGGGCCGGA
>JBKJSB010000031.1:0-3158 GCA_046593015.1 Allobosea sp. | reverse complement strand
CCAGCGCAACGATACGCCTGAAACAGCCTCGCGGCCCTATGACCGCGACCGCGATGATTTCGTGATGGGCGAGGGCGCCGGTGTCGTCGTGCTCGAGGAACTGGAACACGCCCTGGCGCGCGGAGCGACCATCTACGCCGAGGTCACCGGATACGGACTGACGGGCGACGCGCACCACATCACCGCACCCGCCGAGGATGGCGACGGCGCCTATCGCTGCATGTCCGCCGCGCTGAAGCGGGCCGGCCTCACGCCGTCGGACATCGACTATATCAATGCCCACGGCACCTCGACCATGGCCGACACGATCGAGCTCGGCGCGGTCGAGCGGCTGCTGGCGAATGCGCCGAGGCGTCCCGCCATGTCGTCGACCAAATCGGCCACCGGTCACCTGCTCGGGGCGGCGGGCGCGATCGAGGCGATCTTCTCGATCCTGGCGATCCGGGACCAGATCGCGCCGCCGACGATCAATCTCGACAACCCGTCCGTCGAGACGCAGATCGACCTCGTTCCGCATGTCGCGAAGAGGATGCCGATCGAGACGGTGCTGTCGAACTCCTTCGGTTTCGGCGGGACCAACGCCTCGCTGGTGATGAAGCGCTACGGCGGCTGAACTCGTCCGCCGAGGGCAAGCGCGGTTTCGCCATAATTTTCGCCCATCCCTGACGGGCTCCTGAAATCGGACTCGACCTCGACGCCGGCCTGCGTCACGACTTGAGCCGAGATCGGGGCTTGAACCCTGCGTCATCCGTCGTCGATCCGAATCCTGTTCGATCTTTGCCCTGCGAGCGTCTCAACCCGTGACCCAGCCCCCCCGCGTCGCCCCCAAGAGCCCGAGCGAGGCGCTGAAGCCGGTGGCTCCGCCCGCGCCGCCGCCCAAGGCGCGCCGCCGTCGCCGCAGCCCGTTCATCGGCATGCTCAGCGGCCTGTTCACGGCGCTGCTGGTCGGGGCCGGCGCGATCGGCGCGATGATCATGGTGATCAATGGCCAGAGCCGTAGCCCCGGTCCGCTCGCCAGCGACCGCGTCCTGATCATCCCCAGGGAAAGCGGCCTGACCGAGATCGCCGACCTGCTGCAGCGCGAGGGGCTGATCGAGCATCCCTGGGCCTTCCGCGTCTCGGCGCTGGTCACGGGCAACTGGACCAAGCTCAAGGCCGGCGAGTTCCTGTTCAAGGCGCGCGCCAGCCAGCAGGAGATCCTCGACATCATCGCCGACGGCAAGGCCGTCGAGCATGCGCTGACCATTCCCGAGGGCTTGACCAGCGAGCAGATCGTGGCGCGGCTCAAGGAGAACGAGCTCTTGTCCGGCGACGTCATCCAGGTGCCGCGCGAGGGCACGATCCTGCCCGACACCTACAAGTTCCAGCGTGGCTCGACCCGGCAGGCGATCGTGGATCGCATGACCCGCGACCAGCGCCGCATCCTGAACGACGTCTGGGCCAAGCGCCCGGCCGATCTGCCGATCAAGACGCCGCAGGAACTGGTGATCCTGGCCTCGATCGTCGAAAAGGAGACCGGCCGCGCCGATGAGCGCCCGCGCGTCGCCGGCGTGTTCATCAACCGGCTCAACCGCAAGATGAAGCTGCAATCGGACCCGACGATCGTCTACGGCATCGTCGGCGGCAAGGGCACGCTCGGCCGGCCGATCCTGCGCAGCGAGATCACGGCCGCGACGCCCTACAACACCTACGCCATCGACGGCCTGCCGCCCGGGCCGATCGCCAATCCCGGCCGCGCCGCGATGGAGGCGGTGGTCAACCATTCGCGCACCAAGGACCTCTATTTCGTCGCCGATGGCAGCGGTGGGCATGCCTTCGCCGAGACGCTGGAGCAGCACAACCGCAATGTCGGGCGCTGGCGGCAGATCGAGGCCGCGCGCCGCGAGCCCGGCAAGCCGCCGGCCGAGGCCTCCGTCGACAAGGTCGAGCCGCCGGCCGCTCCCGACAACCGGACAGAGGCGCCCGGCGCCCAGCGCACCGGCTTGGGCTCGGCCGAGGTCGAGACCTTCCCCGTGCCGGCGAACCGCCGTGGTCCTCAGACAGTCCAGCCCGGCGGTGCGGTGCAGGCGGGGGCGGCGGGAACGCGTGCGCGCGCCTTCGATGCGTCCGAGGGCACGGCGCGCGACCCGCTGCTGAACCGCAGCTTCGACCTGAACACGCCCAAGCAGATTCCCGCGCTGCGGCCCTGAGCCGTCATCCCCAGCGTGGCGGCCAGTATGGCCCTGCCGCGCTTGCCCCCGATCAACACCGACATTACGGTCCCGCCGCATCGCAGCGGCGCGGACAAGGACAGCCATGGCCATCGAGAGCATGACGGGTTTCGCCCGCGCGGCCGGCGCTGCGGGCATCCATGCCTGGGCCTGGGAAATCCGCAGCGTCAACGGGCGCGGGCTCGACATCCGCGTGCGCGTGCCGCCGGGCTTCGAGGTGGTGGCGGAAGCGGCGCGCAAGCAGCTCGGCGCGGCCTTCGCGCGCGGCACCCTGCATTGCAATCTCTCGCTCAGCAGCGATGCCGGCCCGCCGCGCCTGCGCATCAACGAGGCGGCTTTGGCCGGCCTTGTCGAGGCGGTCGCGCGGCTGCCCGTCCATGAAGGCGTTCGCCCCGCAAGCTATGACGGGCTGCTCGCCATTCGCGGCATCGTCGAACTGGCGGATGAGGCGCAGGACGCGCTCACCGTGCTGGAGACGCCGGTTCTGGCCGGGCTCGGCGAGGTCGTCGCCGCGCTGAAGCAGGCGCGCGCCGCCGAGGGCCAGGCGCTGGAGGCGATCGTCACAGGCCAGCTCGATGCGATCGCGGAGCTGACACAACAGGCCGAGACGCATCCGGCGCGCGGCAAGGACGCGATCCGCGCGCGCCTGGCGGCGCAGGTCGCGGCGCTGCTGGAGGCGAGCCAGGCGCTCGATCCGCAGCGGCTGCATCAGGAGGCGGCGCTGCTGGCGGTCAAGGCCGACATCCGCGAGGAGCTCGACCGGCTGAAGGCCCATGTCGCAGCGCTGCGGGTGCTGCTGGCCCAGGGCGGGCCGATCGGCCGCAAGCTCGATTTCCTGTCGCAGGAGTTCGGCCGCGAGGCCTCGACGCTCTGCGCCAAGGCGGGCGATCCCGGCCTGTCGCGCATCGGGCTCGATCTGCGCACGGTCGTCGACCAGATGCGCGAACA
>JBKJSB010000363.1:0-4651 GCA_046593015.1 Allobosea sp. | reverse complement strand
CGAGATATTCGCCGATCGCCATGCCGCCGAGCCGGTTGGCGTGGTGGTCGGCCACCGCCGCCTTGTTGAAGCGGAACATCTCCGCGATCATCTTGTAATGCGAGAACGAGACGATGTTCCGCCGCCGTGCGAACAGGCCGTCGATCATGCCGTCGCCACGCCCGGCCCATTCGCGCCGCCCGCCATCGGCCGAGACGGCAAAGCCCATATCGGAGGCTTGGGTCGGCACGCCGAGATGGCTGAAGAGCGCGCTCAGGTGCGGGTAATTCAGCTCGTTATAGACGATGAAGCCGGTATCGACCGGTATCGTCGTCCCGCCATGGTCGATATCGACGGTCGCCGAATGGCCGCCGAGCCGGCTGTCCTTCTCATAGAGAACGATCTCGTGCGGCGAGCCCGTGGCCAAGGCCCAGGCTGCGGCGTTTCCGGCAATGCCGGAGCCGATGACGGCGATACGCATGCGGGGCGAAGTCCTCAGCAGTTTTGTCTCTCGATGTCATACGTCGAGACAATCAAACTGGTTTCAACGTCGCCAGCGCGGCGAGGGCCCTTTGACGGCCCATATCGAGCCCGATCAGCGGTTTGGGGTAGGTCTCGCCCAACACGATTCCGGCATCGCGCAGCTCGGGTGCGGACGCTGCCCAGGGCTCGTGGATCAGCGCATCGTCGAGTCTGGCGAGTTCCGGGCACCAGCGGCGCACATAGTCGCCCTTGGGATCGAACTTTCCGCCCTGCGTGACAGGGTTGAAGATGCGATAATAGGGTGCCGCATCCGCGCCCGAGCCCGCGACCCATTGCCAACTGGCGGCGTTGTTGGCGGGGTCGGCATCGACGAGGGTGTCCCAGAACCAGCTCTCGCCCTCGCGCCAGTCGATCAGCAGATGCTTGATCAGGAAGGAGGCGACGATCATGCGGACGCGGTTGTGCATCCAGCCCGTGGTCCAGAGTTCGCGCAGGCCCGCATCGACGATCGGGTAACCGGTAAGGCCGCGCTGCCACGCTTTCAACGTCTCGGGGTTCGCCTGCCAGGGAAAATCGTCGAAGCGGCGATTGTAGTTTTCGCTGGCGAGCGCCGGGTTGTAGAACAACAGGTGGTAGGAGAATTCACGCCAGCCGACCTCGGACAGGAATTTCTCGGCGTCGGATTCGGTGCCGGCCGCCTCTCCGCTGGCGAGCGCGGCATGGGTCGCATGCCAGATCTGGCGCGGACCGATCTCGCCGAAGCGCAGATGCGGCGAGAGTTTCGAAGTAGAGAGATAATCGGGCCGGTTGCGGCCGTCGGCATAGCCTTTGAGCGCGCCGCCGAGGAAGTCGGTGAGCCGCACGCGCGCGCCGGCCTCGCCTGGCGTCCATTCGTCCCGCATGCCGCCGGCCCAGTCTGGCTTGCTCGGCTCGAGGGCGAGATCGGCGAGCGACAGCGCCTGCTTGTCCAGAGCCTTGGTCAGGGGCAGCGAGACGATCGTCTTCGGGGCGGACTTTGGCGCGGCCGGCTCACCGAGTGCGCGCGCCGCGCGCCAATAGGGTGTGAAGACCTTCATCCAGTCGCCGGACTTGCCCTTGACCTGCCAAGGCTCGTTCAGCAGCGCGGCGTTGAAGCTCTCGACCGTGACGCCGGCGTCGCCGAGCGTTTCCTTCAGCCCTTTGTCGAGCGCGATCGTTGCCGCCTCGTAGCGCCGGTTCCACGTGACGCGGCCAATCTTTGCGGCCTTGACGATCCCAGGGATGAGCACGGCCGGGTCGCCGCGCATAAGGACGAGTTCGCCCCCGCGCCTCTCTATTTCAGCCGAAAGTG
This sequence comes from Allobosea sp., assembly GCA_046593015.1. Lineage (GTDB taxonomy): Bacteria > Pseudomonadota > Alphaproteobacteria > Rhizobiales > Beijerinckiaceae > Allobosea. Next base: position 2,859 of record JBKJSB010000363.1, on the reverse strand, counting down.
CCGCCAGCGAGCGTGACAGCCACCAGCGCGCGGCACCGCCGATCGGCCGGCGATCGCCGCCCTCGTCGAGAATGTAGAGGCACAGCGTCGGGCCATGCGCGAGCGCCGAGGCGAGGCCGGGATTGTCGGCGAGCCTGAGGTCGTCGCGGAACCAGTAGAGCGATGCGGTCATGCGCTCCTAGCTAGAGCGCGTCGGCTCGCTGACCAGCGGTCGGGCGCAAGCGTTACGCCTTGCCCGACTGCTTACCGGCCGCGCGGTCCGGCAGGGCGTCGATCGCCTCGTCCGCGCCATGGTCCTTGCCGGTGACGCCTTCCTGCAGCACTCGCGTCGCGGCATCCTGCTTGGCCTCCGGCGAGGTTGCTAGCGGCTTGGTAGCAGGCGTCGCCTCCAGGCCGATGTCGTGCGGCTTACGGCCGGCATTGCGCGCGGTGGCGGCAAAGGTGGCCAGCGCCTCGGGCTGGCCTGTTTTTCTGGATGTCGTCGCCATGATGTCCTCCCGTTGTCGATTGCTGGAGGAACGGCGTCGGACTTGTGGTGTTCCACTGTAGTCCCGCCCGAATGAAAAAAGCCGCCGCGCCAGTTAGCGCGGCAGCTCCTTAGGTCGTCACGGCGATGGCGCTTGCCGGGTCACCAGCGACGGGAATAGCCCCTGTCATAACCGCGACGGCCATAGGCACGCGCATGTGGCGGCGGGCCGCCAAAGCGACGGCCATAAGCGCGGCGCGGCGGTCCGTAGTAGCGCCCCACTCCGCGCCTGCCGTCGAAGCGGCGGTCGCGATACTGGGCCTGCTCGATCTCGGTGGTCGCCGCAGCGGCGGTCGTCATCGCATCGAGGCCGGCCAGCGATGGCGCGGCCGTCGCGGGCGCGGCCGAGGCCACGCCTATGGCGAAGACGGCGGCCATCAGAAAGTTGCGCATGGTGTTCTCCCGTTGGTTTTTGTAGGCTCAGCAGAGCCTGATCACACACCAACGTGACATGAACCAAATAGTTCGCTGCCGTTCATGCTGCCGCGAGACGCGTTCGGAGAGCGGCGTCTCAGGCCGCCGCTCAGGCCGCAGTCTTGGGCTTGGGCCCACGCTTTTTGGGCGCGGAGGCAGCGACAGCGGCGTCACCGCCGGCGGCTGGCGCTGCCGGCTTGCGACCGAGGCCGATCGACTTCGCCATCGCCGAACGGCGCTCGGCATAGGCCGGCGCGACCATCGGATAGTCGGAGGGCAGGCCCCATTTGGCCCGATACTGATCGGCCGAGAGGCCGAATTTGGTGTTGAGGTGGCGCTTCAGCGATTTGAACTTCAGCCCATCTTCCAGGCAGATCAAATAGTCGGGCGTGATCGACTTCTTGATCGAGACCGCCGGCACCAGCGGCGCCGCAGGAGCGGCCGCCGGCTCGTTGCCGAGCCCGACCAGCGCCGCATGGGTGTTTTCGATCAGCGCCGGAAGATCGGCGCGGGTGACATTGTTGTGGCCGACATAAGCCGCCACGATCATGGCCGAAAGTTCGACCAGCTCGATATTGTTCTCAGACATGAGGACTCCAGGACATGATGAAGACGATGACGCTCGGCGGGCAGAATCGGAATCGCCGAAGCTCAGCGAGATATCTCCCGGTCAGTTGTAGAGAATACATTACGGCTTGTGCTTGTCGCAAGCTCAAATCTTGTCATTTCGACGTCGAACCATGCATTTTGGCTGCTTCTTATTGATTCCGGCTGCTCATTGGCACGAAGTCGAGGAGCTTTGCCCGTCATTGGCAAGTCGAATGGTGCGAACCCTGTGGTTGACCGGAGACAGCATGGTGATTCGAGCGGCAATCGCCGCGACCTGCCCAAGGTTTGACTTATGCGGCGTCCCTCGACGCGCAAACCGGACGCCACGTCCCGCCCGGCTATGACAAAAGAGCCCCGGACGCTTTCGCATTCGGGGCTCTTTCAAAACAGTGGCTCCCGGAGCAGGATTCGAACCTGCGACCAATCGATTAACAGTCGATTGCTCTACCGCTGAGCTATCCGGGATCGGTGGCCGCGTATACCCACGCCTCCTGGCCGGCGCAACCCCTTTTGCGCCTCGCGACTGGGGATGGTCCTATTTGGCAGCCTGAGAAGCGCTGAAGGCGCCGGCCCAGGCTTCCATTTCGGCCTTGGCGCGCGCGGTCAAGGCGTGCTTGCGGGCGACGCTCTTGGCCGGGCCCTTCAGTTTCTTGCCGTCGGGGCCATGCGTCGCCCGGCCCTCGATATGCGGAAACAGGCCGAAATTGATGTTCATCGGCTGGAAGGAGCGCGGCCCCTCGTCGATGGTGACGATGTGCCCGCCGGTGATGTGGTTGACGAGCGCGCCGAGCGCCGTCGTCGCCGGCGGCAGGTCGAGCGATCGGCCCAGCCGCTCGGCGGCGGCCATGCGGCCCGCCAGCAGGCCGATCGCGGCGCTCTCGACATAGCCCTCGCAGCCGGTGATCTGCCCGGCGAAGCGCAGGCGCGGATCGGCTTTCAGTCGCAGCCGTTCGTCCAGCAGCCTCGGCGAGTTCAGATAGGTGTTGCGGTGGATGCCGCCGAGCCGCGCGAATTCCGCCTGCTCGAGGCCGGGAATCATCCGGAAGATCGCGGCCTGCTCGCCATATTTCAGCTTGGTCTGGAAGCCCGTCATGTTGAACAGCGTGCCCAGCGCATTGTCCTGGCGCAGCTGCACTACGGCGTAGGCCTTGACCGTGGGGTTGTGCCGGTTGGTCAGCCCGACCGGCTTCATCGGGCCCCAGCGCAGGGTCTCGCGGCCGCGCTCGGCCATGACCTCGATCGGCAGGCAGCCGTCGAAATAGGGCGTGCCTTCCCATTCCTTGAACTCGGTCTTTTCGGCGGCGAGCAGC
>JBKJSB010000265.1:0-9968 GCA_046593015.1 Allobosea sp. | reverse complement strand
GCAGCACGTGCTCGCGGCTCATGCCGTAAACCAGCCGGCTCGCCATCAGCATGTTGATCAGCGCGCTGTTGGCCACCGCGAACATGGTGATCAAGCCGAAGATCCAGAGCGGGAAGTTCGGCGCGCCGGCCTGCACCACCTTGAGCAGCGGCGTCTCGCCCTCCGCGAGTTGGTCGGGCGGCACGAGCGTGATCGCCGCGATCGAGACCAGCACATAGATCACGCCGGTGATGACGAGCCCCGCCAGCAGGACTTTCGGGAAGATCCGGCTCGGCTCCTTGCACTCCTCGGCCATGTTCACCGAATCCTCGAAGCCGACCATGGCGAAGAAGGCGAGTGTGGTGGCCGCGATCACCGGCCAGATCATGCCGCCATCGCCAGTCGCCTTGAACTCCAGCACGCGCGAGACGTCGCCCTGTCCGGCCATGATCGCCATCGCGCCGATGGTGATGATGATCAGCAGCCCGGTCAGCTCGACGCAGGTCAGCACGACATTGGCCTTCACGCTTTCGCCGACGCCGCGCAGGTTGACGATGGCGACGAGCGCCATGAAGCCGAGGCCGATCAGCGTGATGCCGACGCCGCCCGACAGGCCCAGTCCGAACGCGCTCGACATGTTGGCGGCGAACGCGCGCGAGGCGGTCGAGGCCGAGGTGATGCCTGAGCACATCACCGCGAAGGCGACGATAAAGGTGATGAAATGGACGCCGAAGGCCTTGTGCGTGTACAGCGCCGCGCCCGCCGCGCGGGGATACTTCGTCACCAGTTCGAGATAGCTGAACGCCGTCACCAGCGCGACGACGAAGGCGATCACGAAGGGCAGCCAGACCACGCCGCCGACCTGCTTCGCCACCTGCCCGGTCAGCGCATAGATGCCGGTACCGAGGATGTCGCCGACGATGAAGAGCAGCAGCAGCCAGGGCCCCATCACGCGGTTGAGGCTGGGCTCGGCCGTCGGTTGCGACGAAGCGGGAAGGGCGGGGTCGCTCATAATGCATCCTTCGAGGCGGCGTTACGAGGCAAGCTGCCGCGCGCCACCGATCCTAGAGAACACATTCACGCCATATTTGTTCATGCGCCGCTCGCGCAGCGTGCATGTCGCGGCGGTCGGCGTCAGTCCTCGGCCGCTTTGAATCGGCTAAGCCTGTTCATCACGAAGGGGGCGACGAGCCCGATGAAGGCGATGCCGAGAAGGATCGCCGAACTCGGGTTCTCCAGCAGGATCATCGGATCGCCGAGGCTGATCTGGAGCGCGCGCCGCAGTTGCGCCTCCGCCATCGGCCCCAGGATCAGCCCGACCACCATGGGCGCGACAGGATAATCGTAGCGCCGCATCAGATAGCCCATATAGCCGAACAGGAAGAGCATGCCGAGCTCGACCGGGGAGGGGTTGACCGCCAGCGTCCCCATCGTCGCGAAGACGATGATGCCGGCATAGAGCCAGGGCTGCGGGATCGCCAGCAGCCGGACCCAGAGGCCGATCAGCGGCAGGTTGATGATCACCAGCATGACGTTGGCGATGAAGAGCGAGGCGATCAGGCCCCAGACCAGATCAGGCTTCTCGGCAAAGAGCAGCGGGCCGGGGTTGAGGCCGTATTGCTGGAAGCCCGCCAGCATGATCGCGGCCGTCGCGGAGGTCGGCAGGCCCAGCGTCAGCAGCGGCACCAGCACGCCGGCGGCGGCCGCGTTGTTGGCGGCTTCAGGCCCGGCGACGCCCTCGATCGCGCCCTTGCCGAACTCGTCTGGATACTTGCAGAGTTTCTTCTCGGTCGAATAGCTCAGGAAGGTCGGCACCTCCGCGCCGCCAGCCGGCAGCGCGCCGATCGGGAAGCCGAAGGCGGTGCCGCGCAGCCAGGGCGCCCAGGAGCGCTTCCAGTCCTGCTTGCTCATCCAGAGCGAACCCCGGATGGGGACGATCTCCTCGGGCTCGCGATGGCGCTTGGAGGCGACGTAGAGCGCCTCGCCCACGGCGAACAGGCCGACCGCCAGCGTCGTCACCTCGATCCCGTCGAGCAGTTCCGGCACGCCGAAGGTCAGGCGCGCCTGGCCGGTCAGCGCGTCGATGCCGACGAGCCCCATCGCGATGCCGGCGAACAGGCTGGTCAGGCCGCGCAGCGGCGAGTCGCCGAAGGTCGCCGAGACGGTGACGAACGCCACCATCATCAGCGCGAAATAGTCCCAGGGCCCGAACTTGACCGCGAGCTGCACGAGCCAGGGCGCCAGGAAGGCAAGCCCGAGCGTGGCGATCAGGCCCGCGACGAAGGAGCCGATCGCCGCCGTCGCAAGCGCCGGCCCGCCGCGTCCGGCCTTGGCCATCTTCGAGCCTTCGAGCGCCGTCGCCATAGAGGCGCTTTCGCCCGGCGCATTGAGCAGGATCGCGGTGGTCGAACCGCCATACATGCCGCCGTAATAGATGCCGGCGAACATGATCAGCGAGCCGCCGGGATCGAGCTTGAAGGTCACCGGCAGCAGCAGCGCGACGGTCAGCGCCGGCCCGATGCCGGGCAGCACGCCGACGGCCGTGCCGAGGAAGACGCCGACCAGGCAGAACATGATCTTCGACGGCTCGAGCGCCACCGAAAAGCCGTTCATCAGCGCGAGCAGGGTTTCCATCGTCGAGCGGCCCCTTAGAACAGTTGCTCGAGCGGACCCGTCGGCAGGATCAGCGAGAGGAGTTTCGCGAACATCAGATAGATCGTAAGCCCCAGCGCCAGCCCGATCAGCCCGTCGACCAGCAGCGCACGCCGGCCGAAGCCGCGCGCGGTGCAGGCGAAGACGATAGCGGTCGCGATCGAAAATCCGCCGCCGAGCGCGATGCAGACGATCAGGCCGCCAAGCCCGCCGATGATCCACAGGATCGAGGCGGTGTCGGCGGATTCCGGCTTGGGAATGCCGTCCCGGAACGCGATCGCGAGATGCGCCAGACCGAGCACCCCGAGCCCGATCGCGACGACATAGGGCATCGCCGTCGGCCCGACGCCGTAAGTGGAGGTGATGGTCTGGCTGGATGCGTCATGGGTGACGATCGCTGCGCCCGCGAGAAGCAGCGCCGCGACGACAAGGGACGGGCGATCAACGCCGCGCGCAGGATTGGCTTGGGGCATGGCGTCTCTCGTTGGGCAGGTGGCAAATGGCGAGTGGCGAATGGATTTTGAGAAGGGAGATCGACCAGCGAACCGTCACTGGCCTCTCGCCATTCGCCACTTGCCGATCTCATTTCACGAGGCCGACGTCCTTCATCACCTTGGCGACGCGGACGTCCTCGGCCTTCAGGAAGGTTTCGAACTCTGCGCTCGGCAGATAGGCGTCGTCCCAGCCGCGCGCTTTCAGGATTTCGCCCCATTCCTTCGACTTCGCCATCCTGTCCATGGCGTCGGAGAGCGCCTTGCGCTGGTCGGCGGTGATGCCGGGAGGGGCGACGACCGAGCGCCAGTTCAGCAGTTCGAGATCGACGCCCTGTTCCTTGAACGTCGGCGCGTCGGGCGCATTGCCCAGGCGCTTGGCCGAGGTCACGCCGATGACGCGCAGCTTGCCGGCCTTGATCTGGCCCTCGAACTCGCCATAGCCGGAGACGCCCGCCGTGACGCGCCCGCCCAGCATGGCGGCCAGCGCTTCGCCGCCGCCCGAGAAGGGGATGTAGTTGATCTTGCTGGCGTCGGCGCCGACGGTGCCGGCGAAGAGCGCCGCCATGATGTGGTCCGCGCCACCGGCCGAGCCGCCAGCCCAGGTCACCTTCGCAGGGTCTGACTTGACGCGGTCAGCCAGGTCCTTGGCGTTCTTGATCGGCGAATCGGTCGGCACGACCACGACGAGCGCCTCGGCCGTCAACCGCGCTATCGGCGTCGTCTGGGTCAGGTTGACCGGCGACTTGTTGAGCATGATCGCGCCGACCATGACAAAGCCGTTGACCATGAGCAGGTTGCCGTCGCCCTTGCCGCTGTTGATCAGCTGAGACAGGCCGATCGTGCCGCCGGCGCCGGGCACATTGGTGACCTGCACGCTCTTGGCGATGCCCGACTGCGTCAGCGCCTGCTGCATCGAGCGGGCCGTGCCGTCCCAGCCGCCGCCGGGAGCGGCCGGAGCCATGATCTTGAGTTCGAGTTGGGCGAAGGCGGCCGTGGTCAGGCCGGCGAGGGCGACCGCCGTCACGGCCGTGCGCTTCAGAATGGATGTCAGCATGGTGGTTCCTCCCATCGCGGATTCTCCGCTGGTTCGTTTCGGCAGTGGCGCGTTGACGCAGCTTCCGTCAATTGCTCCAGATTGCATAATCTCAAGTCAAGGTCTTTCGCATTACGGCCACGTTGCGGGAAGATGTGCGGCGCTCATGTCGGTTCACGGCAGGCCTACGTCCGGTCACGCGGCTTTTGCTTTGCCGCCCCGGTCGCGATCGCGTAAGCGCTCCGCCATGAACCCGACGCCAGTCACGCTTCATCCCGGGTATGAGCCGCAAGCCGACGCACCCGCGGCGCGTCGCGCCCGCGCGCTCGAGACGCTTGGCGCAGGGCTGCTGGTCGCGCTGCCGCTGGCAATGTGGCTCGCCAACCGTTCGGCTCCGCTCCTGCTCGGCCTGTCAGCAGCCGCATTCCTCGCGGCGCTCTGGCAGCGCGGCGGCCTTTCCGGCCTGTTCGAGCGCCTGCGCGATGCGCTCGCGAGCCCGATCGGCCTTGCGATCGCAGCCTTCCTGCTCTGGTCGCTCGTCTCGCTCGGCTGGAGCCATCGCCCGGCGCAAGGGCTGGCGATGTGGGGCGAATTCGCCTTGCCGCTGACATGCGGCCTTGTCATCGCCATGAGCGGCGTATTGCAGCCCGATATCCGCCTGTCGCGCGCGCTCGCCGTGGCGATCATCCTGGCCTGCGCGCTGATCATGGTCGAGCTGGCGAGCGGGCTGTCCCAGCGCGCCCAGCTTGGCATCGGCCGGCCCTACGGCTTCATCTTCAACCGCCCGGTCCTGACCTGCGTCGTGTTGATGGCAGCGGCCCTGCCGCCGTTGCTCCACCGTGGCGCGACGCGGCGGGCCGACAGGGTTCTCGCCATCGTTCTGGTCGCGAGCGTGGGCGCGCTCGCCATCGTCGCCGACAGCGGCGCGGCCGTGCTCGGCTTCGGCATCCTGCTGCTGGTCTGGACGCTGGCGCTGCTCGCGCCCCGGCCGACGCTCGTCCTCGTCGCGTTTGGCTTCATTGCGACGATGACGCTCGCCCCGATGCTGGGCCTGCTCACCAATGCCGCCTTGCCGCCCGCCCTGCACAAGACGCTGGCGCAATCCCACACACGCGAACGCGTCGCGATCTGGCTGAGCTTCGGCGAGGCGATCCGCGCCAGACCCCTGATCGGCTCGGGCTTCGGCGCGTCGGCCGCGCTGGACAGGCACCCTGTCGCGGCGCGCGTCGCGCCGCAGCATCGCGACATGCTCGCCGTCGGCCATCCTCACAGCGCGCCGATGCAGGCCTGGGTCGAGACCGGAATCGTCGGCGCGGCCTGCCTCGCCTTCGCCGGACTTGCGCTGCTCCGGCGGCTGCGACATCTGCCGGCGCGCGATCTCGCGCCGCGTCTGGCGCTGTTTGCGATGGCGTTCGGCGTCGCCTCCGTCGCGCATGGCGCCTGGCAGGGCTGGTGGATCGCCGCGCTGGCCGCAGGCGCGGTCTGGCTCTGGACCGGGCTCGGCCAAAAAGATCAAGCTGAGAGAGAACCGTGATGAGCGAATTCGACGTCGATCTCTTCGTCATCGGGGCCGGGTCCGGCGGCACGCGCGCCGCCCGCATCGCGTCCGGCCATGGCGCACGCGTCATGATCGCGGAGGAGGACCGCATCGGCGGCACCTGCGTGATCCGGGGCTGCGTGCCCAAGAAGCTCTTCGTCTATGCCAGCCGCTTCGCCGAGGACTTCGAGGACGCCGCCGGCTTCGGCTGGAGCGTCGGCAAGCCGAGCTTCGACTGGCCGACACTGCGCGACGCCGTCGCCAGCGAGGTCACGCGGCTGTCGGGCCTCTATCGCAAGGGGCTGGAGGCAGCCGGCGTCGCGATCCGCGAGGAGCGCGCCGTGGTCGAGGGCCCCCATGAGGTGCGCCTGCAGAAGAGCGGCGACCTGATCCGGGCCAAGCATATTCTCGTCGCCACCGGCGGCTGGCCGGCCTTCGATCCGCCGATCCCCGGCGGCGAACTCGGCATCTCGTCCAACGAGGTCTTCCATCTGCCGAGCCTGCCCAAGCGCATGCTCGTCGTCGGCGGCGGCTATATCGCGCTCGAATTCGCCAGCGTCTTCGCGCGGCTCGGCGTCGCGGTGACGCTGCTGCATCGCGGCGACAACGTCCTGCGCGGCTTCGACGAGGATATCCGCACCCGTCTGCGCGACGCGCTCTCCCATGCCGGCATCACGCTCAGGCTCGGCTGCACCGTCGACCTGATCGAGGATCTCGGCGGTGGGGTGAAGCGCGCCCATTGCGCCGCGGGCGCACCGATCGATGCGGAGGTGATCCTGGTCGCGACCGGCCGGCGACCGCATACGGCAGGGCTCGGGCTGGAACAGGCCGGCGTGGAGCTCGGCCCGATCGGGCAGGTCATCGTGGACCGGGATTCAGGCACGAGCGTTCCCTCGATCCATGCCGTCGGCGACGTCACCAACCGCATCAACCTGACGCCGGTCGCAATCCGCGAGGGCCATGCCTTCGCCGATTCGACTTTCGGCGGGAAGCCATGGCGCATGGAGCATGGCCTCGTGGCGTCCGCCGTCTTCACCACGCCGGAGATCGGCACGGTCGGCCTGTCCGAGCAGCAGGCCCTTGCCGGCGGTCATGAGCTGCGCATCTTCGAATCCGGCTTCCGCCCGATGAAGGCGACGATCTCCGGTCGGCAGGAGCGCATCTACATGAAGCTCGTGGTCGATGCGAAGACCGACAGGATGCTTGGCGTCCACATCCTCGGCCATGACGCCGGCGAGATCATCCAGGCTGTCGCCATTGCCGTAACGATGGGCGCGACCAAGGCCGATTTCGACGCCACCATCGCGCTGCATCCCAGTGCTGCGGAGGAGCTGGTGACGATGCGGACGGCGAGGGCGGGGTAGCGCTCAAGGCGAGACGGCCGCGCCGAGCGCCTTGGCGGCAGTGGCCAGCGCCTTGTCGCGCGTTGCCAGACCTGCGCCCTTGCGCAGTGCGAGTTCAAGATAGGCCGCATCATAGGTCGTCAGAGCATGGCTCCTTGCCAGCGCCATGACGTCGCGCCAAGAGCGTCCGGCCGTCTCGGGGTCGGTCGTGATCGGCAGCTCGGCGAGCAGCGCCAGCCTGACGGCGACATCCGACGGGCTGAGCCGGTCCTTGCGTTCCGCCTGCAGCAGGATGTTGCCGATTTCGAGCTGGAACAGGCCAGGCACGATCGCGCCTGCGTGCCGGACTTTTTCGGCAATTGCGTCGGTTTCCGGAGACGCCTCGTTCTCGAAGCACCATGAGAGGGCGATCGAGGCGTCGATCCCCAGCATCAGCGCCGGCCTTCGTCGCGCAATGCCTGCCAGGACAGGCCTCCGAGCGTCACGCCCTTGCGAAGGTTCCGCAGGCTCTCAAAAGCGTCGCCGCTGCGGCTCGCATCGAGATCGGTCGCGCCGACGAGCCGCGCCAGCGGCTTGCCATGCTTCGTGATGACCACTTCCTCGCCGGCGGCGACGCGCTCCAGCAGGGAGGACAGATGGGTCTTGGCCTCGAAGGCGCCGATCGTGATCATTTCGAAAAGTTCAACCAGATTTTCAAACTGGTTGAAGATACAGGACTGAATTTGATTGCCTGCAGGCGCACTGACTTTTGGCGAAGAAGCGCTTATAGAATGGCGCGGCCGGTTTCTAGAAAACGGAGGCGTCATGGGCCTGAGCATCAAGAACGACGAGGTCGAGGCGCTGGCCCGCAAGCTCGCCAGCAAGCATGGCAAGGGCCTGACCGAGATCGTCCACGAGGCGCTGCGCGAGAAGGCCGAGCGCGAGGCTGCCGAGCCGACGCTGTGGGAGAAGCTCGCGCCGATCCATGCCGAACTGGCGAGGGCTGGCAAGACCGGGCTCAAGGCCGACAAAGCCTTTTACGACGAGATCAATGGCGAGGACGAGCGCCGATGATCGTCGTCGATGCCTCGGCAGTGGTCGCAATGATAGCGCGCGAGGATGACGGAGCCGAGTTTGCCGATCGCCTGGAGGTTTGGCCGCGTGGCGCGGGCCTTCGACGGACATCGACGGTGACGATGTGGGAGGCGGCCTTGGCCGTTGCGCGGCTGAACCGGGTGAGTCGAAATCGGGCGCTGGAACTGGTCGAGCAGTTTTGCGCTCTTGCTGCGATTGATCCCGTCGCGCCCGACATGACAATCACAACACTCGCCGTCGCGGCCGCCGAGCGCTACGGCATGGGCGGCGGCCGGCCTGGCATCCTCAATCTCGGCGACTGCTTTTCCTACGCGACCGCGAAGCATCTGAACGCCGCGCTGCTGTTCAAGGGCGAGGATTTTAGCCGCACGGATATCGCAGTGGCATGACCGGCCGGCGGCCACGTCCGCCACATCTGTTTCGCATGATTCAAAATCCGAGTTGCTTGAATCATGATGCGAGCAACCTGAATCGCTGCCTTCGCGGTCGGCTGCATCGCCTTGCATCGACTAAGGATTCCTGATCGGAGCTGACAAGCGGAGCCCATGCGCTCCGACCCGCCGCCCTCGCCGCAGTGGCCAGTCCGCGATCTTGGGTGTATAGGCCCGCCTTCGCGCTGACACGAGGTTATCAGCCGCGCGATTGTCGAAGCAGGAGCAGACCGATGTCCGAGCGGTGGACGCCAGAGAGCTGGAGGCATAAGCCCGTCCAGCAGATTCCGGATTATCCGGACCAGGCAGCCCTCAAGGCGGTAGAGCAGCAGCTCGCCGGCTTTCCGCCGCTGGTTTTTGCAGGCGAGGCGCGCAAGCTCAAACGGGCGTTGAGCAAGGTCGCCGCGGGCGAGGCCTTCCTGCTGCAGGGCGGCGATTGCGCCGAGAGTTTCGCCGAGCATTCGGCCGACAATATCCGCGACTTCTTCCGGCTCTTCCTGCAGATGGCGGTGGTGCTGACCTTCGCCGGCGGCTCGCCGGTGGTGAAGGTCGGGCGCATCGCCGGTCAGTTCGCCAAGCCCCGCTCGGCCCCGATGGAGACGATCGGCGGCGTCGAGCTGCCGAGCTACAAGGGCGACATCGTCAACGACATCGAGTTCACGGCCGAGGCGCGCATCCCCGATCCGCGCCGCCAACTCGAGGCCTATCGCCAGTCGGCCGCGACGCTGAACCTGATCCGCGCCTTCGCCACCGGCGGCTACGCTAATCTCGACCATGTCCATGGCTGGATGCTGGGGTTCGTCAAGGACTCACCCCAGTCGCATCGCTACACCGAGGTCGCCGGACGCATCACCGAGGCGCTCGATTTCATGCGCGCCATCGGCATCGATCCCGAGACGCATCCGGAGATGCGGATGACGGATTTCTACACCAGCCACGAGGCGCTTCTGCTCGGCTACGAGCAGGCGATGACGCGCACGGATTCGACCACCGGCGAGTGGTACGACACCTCTGGCCACATGGTCTGGATCGGCGATCGCACGCGCCAGCTCGACCACGCCCATGTCGAGTTCTTCCGCGGGATCAAGAACCCGATCGGCCTGAAATGCGGCCCCTCGACCACTGTCGACGGGCTGCTGAAGCTGATCGAGGTGCTCGACCCGCAAAACCAGCCGGGGCGTCTGACCCTGATCGGCCGCTTCGGCGCCGACAAGGTCTTCGACAACCTGCCGGCGCTGGTGCGCGCCACCAAGCGGGAAGGGCGCAACGTCGTCTGGTCCTGCGACCCGATGCACGGCAACACGGTCAAGGCCGGCAACTACAAGACGCGGCCCTTCGACCTGATCCTGACCGAGGTGAAGAACTTCTTCGCCGTGCATCAGGCGGAAGGGACGCATGCCGGCGGCCTGCATCTGGAGATGACCG
>JBKJSB010000169.1:0-27118 GCA_046593015.1 Allobosea sp. | reverse complement strand
GCGGCCTTCAGCGCCTTGTCGGCGCTTTTGGCGGCCCGCTCCGCGCTCTTTGCGGCCTTGTCGGTTGCGGTCTTGGTCTTGGCAGCCTTTGCAGCAGCCTTGGCCTCGACGATCTCTGCCTTGGCCTGGGCCTGCTCGGCCGCGACGATCGCGGCCGTCTCGGCCTCGACAGCTTCCTTGGCGAGGCGCAGCGCACGCAGCCGCTCGGTCTTCTGCAGCACGGCGTCGCGCGCGGAGCGCTCGGCCTCCATTGCGCGCGAAGCCTCCTGCTTGCGCGCATCGGCCTTGTCGAAGGCGGCTTGGGCGCGACGCTTGATTTCGTCGGCCGACAATCCTCGCGTGGCCATGGCGGCTCGCTCCGGTCTCGGGCGGGAGCGGGATTCGCGCTTCGGGCCGTCGGCCCGGAGCGATCCGGCTCCTCTCAGGCAAGTTTAGCTTTGACCGGGCGCAGTCCAGATGGCCTGCGCGGTCGAAGATCTTGCCGGCCCGACGAGAAAGCGACGAGCCGGATCGAAAGGCTGCCCCGGTTCGGGCGGCAGCCGGCGCCCAAACCTCAGCGGCGGCCTTTGCCGGCGGCGCGCATCTGGGCGTATTGGACGGCCTCGAGCAGAACCTTGCGCGGGCGCTCGGCGTCGCGCCTGGCCTGCTCGGCCTTGCGTTCGACCTCGCGGGCAATCTCGGCCAGACGCTCTTCCTCGACGAGGCGGAGGCGCTCGATCTCGGCCAGGCGCTCTGCCTCGGCGCGGGCGGCGGCCTTCTCGGCGTCGCGGGCTGCGCGGGCGACGGAGACAGCCTCACGTTCCGCGCGGCGCTGCTGCATGATCGGGTCGTCCGGTCCCGGCCTCGCCTTGAAGCGCTCGAGTAGCGCCTTCTTGGCGGCTGCAGAACTGGACTGGCGATCAGTAAAGCTGCTGTCGTTCGGTTTCTTCAAGGTCGGCCTTCTTTGGGTTCACACGGGCGAAATGTCAGCCCGCGAGCGGGCAATAATCCAATTCGCGCCGGATTGGTATTGAAATCAACGCGCAGGCGCTGGGCTTCCGGCGCGGACCGGCTTCGGCTTGACCTTCGGGGCGGCGATCAGGCCTTCACGCTGCATCTGCTTGCGGGCGACCTTGCGGGCGCGGCGGATGGCGTCGGCCTTCTCGCGGACGCGCTTCTCGGACGGCTTCTCATAAGCCGAACGGCGCTTCATCTCGCGGAACACGCCTTCGCGCTGCATCTTCTTCTTCAGGACCCGAAGGGCCTGGTCGACATTGTTGTCGCGGACGAGAACCTGCATGGCTTTGAGCTCCTTGGCGTTTGAATGACGGAAAAAGGGCCGGGCTTTGAACCCCGACCCCTCATCGTGCCGCGTCGTCGTCAGATCGGGTGGCTCGGGCGCCGGTACATCCGTGGTCGCCTTAACCGATTCCGAGAACAGGCCAACGCGGCCTTTAGGCTCACTCGGCGCGAAGCTGGTCGGCCGACATCTTGCCCGAGCGCTTGTCCTGAACCATCTCGTAGGAGATCTTCTGACCTTCGCGGAGATCGCGCATTCCGGCGCGCTCGACGGCGCTGATGTGGACAAACACGTCCTGTCCGCCATCATCGGGCTGGATGAAGCCGAAACCCTTGGTGGAGTTGAACCATTTGACTGTGCCAGCGGCCATGACAAACCTCTTTCGCTAAAGTTTATAAGACGGCGCGCAATTGCTCACGCGCCAGGAGTTTCGATTTTTTGAGCGGTGAAGGTCGTCAGCAGGCGCATTCTCATGCGCGGGGCCACGTCGTTCGGCCTAAATATCGACACCCGTCATATGGGCGCTTCAACCGCGCTTGTCAATGCAACCCGTGGCTGAATCCCCGCGACGCCCTCCGCCGGGAGCCTGCAACGCTTTACAAGCGCGCGCTTTTCGCCAAAGGCAAGGCTGTCCTTGTCCAAGCCCAGCGCAGTGCCCGTGCAGACCCCCTCGCTCGCCCAGTTCCGCCGAATCGTCGTCAAAGTCGGCTCCAGCCTGCTCGTCGACCGGGCGCGCGGCCGCCTGCGCCAGGCCTGGCTCGCGGCTCTCGCCGAGGATCTGGCGGAACTGCACCAGCGCGGCGCCGATCTGCTGGTCGTCTCGTCGGGCGCGATCGCGCTCGGGCGCACCGTCCTCGGCCTGCCATCGGGCCCGCTCAAGCTGGAGGAGAGCCAGGCCGCCGCCGCCGTCGGCCAGATCTCGCTCGCCCGGACCTGGGCCGAAGCGCTGGGGGCTCACGGGCTCACCGCCGGCCAGATCCTGCTGACGCTCGCCGACACCGAGGAGCGCCGACGCTATCTCAATGCGCGCGCCACGCTCGGCCGCCTGCTCGATCTGCGCGCAATCCCCGTCATCAACGAGAACGACACCGTCGCCACCACCGAAATTCGCTATGGCGACAACGACCGGCTCGCCGCCCGCGTCGCCACCATGGCCGGCGCGGATCTGCTCGTGCTGTTCTCCGACATCGACGGTCTTTATACTGCGCCGCCCGCGAGCGATCCGTCGGCGCGGCACATTCCAATCGTCGAACGCATCACACCCGAGATCGACGCCATGGCGGGAGGGGCTGCCTCGGAGCTCTCGCGCGGCGGCATGCGCACCAAAATCGAGGCCGGCAAGATCGCGTCCGCCGGCGGGACCCACATGCTGATCGCCGACGGGCGCGGCAAGAACCCGCTCGCCGCCATCAATGAGGGCGCGCGCTGCACCTGGTTCCTCACCGCCTCGACGCCCGCCACGGCGCGAAAGACCTGGATCGCCGGCACGCTGGAGCCGCGCGGCTCGCTTTATGTGGATGCCGGCGCGGCCCGCGCGCTCGGTGGCGGGGCGAGCCTGCTTCCGGTCGGGGTCAGCCGGATCGAGGGCGATTTCGCGCGTGGCGACGCGGTGCTGATTCGCGATGCGGCGGGCTCCGTGCTCGGGCGCGGCCTCGTCGCCTATGATGCGGCCGAGGCGGCGCTGGTGCTCGGCAAGGCTTCGCGCGACATCGCAGCCGTGCTCGGCTATCCCGGCCGCGCCGAGATGATCCACCGGGACGACATGGCGCTCGGGCTGGGGTAGTGTCTGCCGCCGACAGTGTGAACGGGTTTGCGATGACGAGCGAAAGCGCCCTGCGCGTGATGTCTTCCGACAGTGAAGGCGTCGACATCGCCGCCCTGATGGCCGATCTCGGCCGGCGGGCGCGCGCGGCCTCTCGCGCCGTCGCGCTCGCCCAGGCGACGCAGAAGAACGCAGCCCTGCTCGCCATGGCGGACGCCTTGCGCAAAGACGCGCCGGCGATCCTCGCCGCCAACGCACTAGACCTCGCCGACGCGAAAGCCGCCGGCCAGAACGCCGCCTTCATCGACCGGCTGATGCTCGACGCCGCCGGGCTCGACGGCGTCGCCGACGCAGTCGCCGAGGTTGCGGCCCTGACCGACCCTGTCGGGCGCGTGCTGGCTGAATGGACCCAACCCAACGGCCTGCGCTTCGAGCGCGTCGCGACGCCGCTCGGCGTCATCGCCGTCATCTTCGAGAGCCGGCCCAATGTCACGGCGGACGCCGGCGCACTCTGCCTGAAGAGCGGCAACGCCGCGATCCTGCGCGCCGGCTCCGACAGTTTCCGCACGTCGAGCGCCATCGCTTCCGCGCTGCGCGAGGGACTGGAAGCCGCCGGCCTGCCTGCCGACGCCGTTCAGCTCGTCCCGACCCGCGACCGCGACGCCGTGGGCGAGATCCTCAAAGGGCTGTCCGGCTGCATCGATGTCGTCGTACCGCGCGGCGGCAAGAGCCTCGTCGCCCGCGTCCAGAGCGATGCGCGTGTGCCGGTCTTCGCGCATCTCGACGGCAACTGCCATGTCTATGTCCATGGCCGGGCCGATCTCGCCATGGCCCGCGCCATTGTGCTCAACGCAAAAATGCGCCGCACCGGCGTCTGCGGCGCGGCCGAGACGCTGCTGGTCGACCGGGCCTGCGCCGCAACCCATCTCGCGCCGCTGGTCAAGGACCTGCTCGACGCCGGCTGCGCCGTGCGCGGCGATACGGCGGCGCAAGCCGTCGATCCCCGCGTTTCGCCTTCGACCGAGCAGGACTGGGCGACCGAGTTTCTTGACCGCATCATCGCGGTGAAGGTCGTCTCAGGGATCGACGCCGCGATCGACCACATCGCCCGCTACGGCTCCAGCCATACCGAGGCGATCATCACGGCCGACGCGGCCGCGGCGGCGCGTTTTCTGGCCGAGGTCGATTCCGCCATCGTGCTGCACAACGCCTCGACGCAGTTCGCCGATGGCGGCGAGTTCGGTTTTGGGGCCGAGATCGGCATCGCCACGGGCCGGATGCATGCGCGCGGGCCGGTCGGCGTCGAGCAGCTCTGCTCCTTCAAATACCGGGTCCATGGCGACGGCCAGATCAGGCCGTGACCGGAGCCGACGCCGTCACCTCGGGTCCCGCCGTAAGCGGCGAGCATCTGCGCCTGCCGCCGCATGCGCCGGGCCTGCGCATCGGCCTGTTCGGAGGAAGCTTCAATCCGGCCCATGACGGCCACCGGCTCGCGAGCCTGACGGCGCTCCGCCGCCTCCAGCTCGACCGGATCTGGTGGCTGGTGACGCCGGGCAATCCGCTCAAGAACAATGCCGCCCTGCCGTCGCTGGAGCGGCGCATCGCGTTTGCCCGCGAGATCGCCGATCATGCTCGTATCCAGGCGACCGGCATCGAGGCCAGGCTGCGCACCCGCTACACCGCCGACACGCTGCGCGCGCTGACCCTGCGCTGCCCGGGCGTCCGCTTCGTCTGGATCATGGGTTCCGACAATCTCGCCAGCTTCCATCGCTGGAACGAGTGGCGTGCGATCGCCCGGATGATGCCGATCGCGGTGATCGACCGGCCGGGCTCGACCCACCGCGCCGTCGCTTCGCCGGCGGCAAACTGGCTCTCGCGCTGGCGGATTTCGGAGAATCAGGCCGGCGCGCTGGCGGGCGCGGACGCCCCCGCCTGGGTCTTCCTGCATGGCAGGCGTTCGGCGCTGTCCTCCACCCAACTGCGCGCACAAGCCGAATCCGATTGAATTTCGGCCCCGAAGGGGGTAATTTGGTTCCGTCGCGCAGAGAGCGCGTCGTGATCGAGAGGATACGGAACTGAACCGTCAAACCCTTGGCGAAGCCGAGCCCGCGCCGCTTCCCCAGGCCGCTATGTCGGACAATCCGTCCGCCGATAGCGTAGCCCTCGCATTGCATATTCTGGACGAGATGAAGGCCGAGGACGTCACCGTCATCGATCTGGTCGGCAAGACCTCGCTTGCCGATGCGATGATCATCGCATCGGGACGGGTGAACCGCCACGTCGCCTCCATCGCCGATTCGCTGGTCGAGGCGCTGAAGGGCTCCGGCCTGCCGACGCCCAAGGTCGAGGGCATGCCGGCTTGCGACTGGGTACTGATCGACACCGGCGACATCATCATCCACGTCTTCCGTCCGGAAGTGCGCCAGTTCTACAATCTGGAAAAGATGTGGGGCGCCGACCGGCCCAACGAGCGGCTCGTCAGCTAGGCCGACAGGCCGCATGCGCCTCGCGCTGATCACCGTGGGCCGTCTCAAGGACGGCCCCGAGCGCGAGCTCTGCGAACGCTACCGCGAGCGCGCCGCAGCGCTCGGACGGGTGCTTGGCCTGAGCGGCCCGGACATCGTCGAAATTCCGGAAAGCCGCGGCCGCCGCCCCGACGAGCGCAAGCGCGAGGAGGGCCAGGCCATTCTCGCCAAACTCCAGCCCGGTCTCGTCATCGCGCTCGACGAGCGCGGCAGGAGCCAGAGCAGCGACGCCTTCGCGGCGAACATCGCCGCCGCGCGCGATGCCGGGACGGGCGCCGCCAGCCTCGTCATCGGTGGAGCCGACGGGCACAGCGACGACATCCGCGACCGCGCAGAGCTGACGCTGGCGTTCGGGGCTCTGACCATCCCCCACCAGATCGTGCGCGCGCTCGCGCTCGAACAGCTCTATCGGGCGATGACGATCATCGCCGGCCACCCCTATCATCGCGCATGAGGCTTTTGCGCTCCCTGATTCGTCGAGGCACGCCCGTCCCCCCTCTCCCCGCTTGCGGTGGGGAGGGCCGGGGTGGGGGGGAGAGTCCAGGCCGTCGCCGTGAGGTGTCGGCGTCGAGCCTCTTTTTGCACGCCCCCCCATCCCTAGCCCTTCCCCACCGCAAGCGGGGGGAAGGGGACAGGGCGAGGCTCGCCAGTCTGGCGTTGCTCACTTGGTTGGCCGTCCTCCCAGCCGCAGCCCAGGCCCCTACCCCCGACCCCGAGCAGCTCACCCGCGAGGCGCAGGCCAAGCAGGCCGAGAAACAGGCCCGCGAGACCGAACTCAAGGCGATCGAACAGCGCCTCGCCGGCAATGCACAGGCCCGTGCGAAGCTGGAGGCCGAGATCGCTGCGATCCGCGCCGACCGCGCCGCGCTGAACGGCTCCCTGCTGGAGACGACAAGGCGCGCCCAGGCTGCCGAGCGGCGCGTCAATGCGACCGAGGAGCGGCTGACCCTGCTGCAGACCAGCGAGGCGGCGATCCGGCGCTCGCTGGAGGGCCGGCGAGGCCTGATCGGCGAGGTGCTGGCGGCGCTGCAGCGCACCGGCCGCCGCCCGCCACCCGCCGTTCTGGTGCGGCCGGAGGATATTCTGGAGGCCGTGCGCGCCTCGATGCTGCTCGGCGCGGTCGTGCCCGATCTGCGCCAGGAGATCGAGATCCTCAGCGCCGATCTCGGCGAGCTGGTCCGCCTGCGCGACGGCATCGGCTCGGAGCGCAAGGCGATCACGGCCGAACTGGAGCAGCTCGCGTCGGAGCGTCAGCGCCTCGCCTCGCTGGTCGAGGCCAGACGCGACCGGGAGGCCAGAGCCGCCCGCGACGCGGACGCCCAGCGCAGCCAGGGCGGCGAGCTCGCGGCCCAGGCCAAATCGCTGCGCGACTTCGTCGAGCGCATGGAGAAGGAGATCTCGGCTGCGACCCGCGCCGCCGATTCGGCAAGGCAGGCGCTCGAAGCCGAAACCCGCGAGCAGCGCCAGCGAATGGCCGCACTCGCTTTCAAGGACCCGGCGCGGCTCGCGCCCAAGATCGCCTTCGTCGAGGCGCGCGGCCTGCTGGCGCTGCCTGCGGTGGGATCACAATTGCGTGGTTTCGGCGAAAACGACGGCGTTGGCGGCCAGACGCGCGGAATTTCTGTGAGCACCCGCCCCAATGCCCTGATTTCGGCACCTTCTGACGCTTGGGTGGCTTATGCCGGTCCCTTCCGCTCCTTCGGGCAACTCTTGATCCTGAATGCGGGCGGGGGGTACTATATTCTTCTGGCCGGCATGCAGCGGATCGACGTCTCGCTCAATCAGTTCGTTCTCGCCGGAGAACCTGTTGCAGTGATGGGCGAAACGTCGGAAGCTGCGGCATCGATCGTCGGCTCGGGCACCGGGCAGCCGATCCTCTATATCGAATTCCGCAAGGACGGCGTCTCGATCGATCCGACGCCCTGGTGGACGAAACCGCAAAGCGAAAAGGTTCGCGGATGATGCGCAAGGTTTCTCTCGTTCTGGCCGGCGCGATCGCCGGTGCGGGCCTGACGGGCGTGGTCACCCAGACCAGGCTGTTTTCCTCCACCAGCGCGGTCGCGGCTTCGGCCGAGGTCTATCGCAGCCTCAACCTCTTCGGCGACATCTTCGAGAAGATCCGCACCGACTATGTCGAGAAGCCCGATGAACAGAAGCTGATCGAGGCCGCCATCAATGGCATGGTCTCCTCGCTCGATCCCCATTCCGGCTATCTCGACGCCAAGTCGTTCCGCGACATGGACACCGACATGCGCGGCCAGTTCGGCGGTCTCGGCATCGAGGTGACCATGGAGGACGGCGTCCTCAAGGTCGCCAAGCCGATCCGCGACACGCCCGCCTCCAAGGCCGGCATCCTGACCGGCGACCTGATCCGCCAGATCGACGAGACCGAGGTCAAGGGCCTGAGCCTGACCCAGGCCGTCGAGAAGATGCGCGGGCTGATCAACACGCAGGTCAAGCTCAAGATCGAGCGTCCCGGCAAGCCCGATCCGCTCGAATTCACCCTGACGCGTTCGACCATCGTCGTGCCGGCGGTCGAGGAGCGCGTCGAGGCCGACATCGGCTATGTCCGCATCGGCACCTTCAGCGAGCAGACCTATGAGGGGCTGCGCAAGGCGATCGACAAGGTCAACACCGAGATCGGCGCCGACAAGGTCAAGGGCTATGTGATCGACCTGCGCAACAATCGCGGCGGCCGTCTAGACCAGTCCGTGCTGGTCTCCGACGCCTTCCTCGATCGTGGCAAGATCGTCTCCACGCGCGGTCGCAACGCCGAGGAGACGCAGGTCTTCAACGCCAAGAACGGCGACCTGACCAAGGGCAAGCCGGTCGTTGTGCTGATAAACGGCTCGTCGGCCTCGGCAGCGGAGATCGTCGCAGGCGCGCTGCAGGATCACAAGCGCGCCACCGTTATGGGCACGCGCTCCTTCGGCAAGGGCTCGGTCCAGACCGTGATCCCGCTCGGCGGCAATGGCGGCCTTCGCCTGACCACAGCGCGCTACTACACCCCGGCCGGCACATCGATCCAGGCCAAAGGCATCACGCCCGACGTCGAGATCATCCAAGACATCCCGGCCGAGCTCAAGGACAAGCTCACCGAGAACAAGGGTGAAGCGGCGCTGAAGGGCCATCTCAAGGCCGGCGACGGCAAGGACGAACAGTCCGGCTCGGCATCCTATGTGCCTACCGACCCGACCAAGGACACCCAGCTCATAGCGGCGCTGAACCTGTTGCGCGGCGTCAAGAAGGACGCCGCCGCGCCGGCCACGACGCCCGCGCCCGAGACCCCCAAGCCTAACTGAGTAATTGGCCGAGCCGACAAAGCCGACCTAAACGTTAGCGATATCGAAAGCCTGGACGGAGAAATCCGCCCGGGCTTTTTCCATGACCCCGGCGCTCGGGCTCGACGGCGCGCGCACAACGCGACAAGACTAGGGCGCGGGCCGCTGATTCGGGCCCGATTCGCACGCATCGAGGACGGCTGCCCTTGGCCGGAATGCCGCTCACGGAGCTTGACCGCCCCCTCGGTCAGGACCGCCCACCGCCATCCGGCAGGCCCTGGGCCCGCTGGATAGCATGGGGCTGCGCCGGCCTGGTAGGCTTGAGCCTGGCGTCTCTCCTGCTGGTCGTGGCTATCAGGCGCGACCCGACTGGGGGCGAGCCCACCGCGACGGCATCCATCGAAAGGCGCCGCGCCGCGCCCCAAAGCGCCGCGTTGCCGCCGGCTGCGACCGCTCAGCCCGAGCCGCGCACCCAGTCCAGCGCCCGGCAGATGGAGACTGAGGCCGGCGTCACTGTGGTCAGGCCAGGCGGCTCCGATGCACCGGGCTCGATCATCATCACCATCCCCGACAGCGGCGCGGTCAGGCTCGCGACCTCGCCCGATCCGCGCCTGACCGAGCGCAGCCGCCATGGCCTGCTGCCGAAGCTCGGCCCCGACGGCGCGACGCCGGCGCAAGTCTATGCCCGCCCGCTCGGCTCGCAGGCGCTGGCCAAACCGGCGGGCCGCATCGCCCTGCTCGTCGGCGGACTCGGCATCAGCCAGAGCGGCACGACTGAGGCGATCACGAAACTGCCCGGCGTCGTCTCGCTCGCCTTCGCGCCCTACGGGGCCGAACTCGAACGCACAGTCCAGCGCGCCCGCACCGAGGGTCACGAGGTCTTCCTGCAGGTGCCCATGGAGCCCTTCGACTATCCAGACAACGACCCCGGCCCGCACACGCTGTTGTCGGGGCAGAAGGCCGCCGAGAACCTCGATCGTCTGCAATGGGTGCTCGGCCGCTTCACCGGCTATGTCGGCATCGTCAATTTTCTCGGCGGCCGTCTGACTGCCGACGAGGCGGCGCTGTCGCCCGTACTGCGCGAGATCGCCGGGCGCGGGCTGATGGTCGTCGATGATGGCTCCTCCTCGCGCAGCCTGCTCGCCTCCTCGGCGGGGCGGGCGCAGATCCCGGCGCTGAAGGTCGACCGCGTCATCGACGGCGTCGTCCGCGCCGACGCCATCGACAAGGAACTGGCGAAGCTGGAAGCGCTCTCCCGCGAGCAGGGCGTCGCGGTGGCGGCCGCCAGCGCGCTCCCGGTCTCGATCGACCGGATCGCGCGCTGGGCCCAGACGCTGGAGGCCAAGGGCATCGCGCTCGTCCCGGTCAGCGCCGCGCGCGGTTTCCGCAATCCCGGCACGACCGGCTCGCTGCCGGGTTCGTCGCGATGATGACGCCCGAAGCGCCCGAAGGTTATCGCCCCTGCGTCGGCCTCGCCCTGTTCAACCAGGACGGGCTCGTCTTCGTCGGCCGGCGCGCCAACAAGGCGCTGCGCGAGCATGTCGACGCCACGCATCAATGGCAGATGCCGCAGGGCGGCATCGACAAGGGCGAGACGCCGCTCCAGGCCGCCCGCCGCGAATTGCAGGAGGAGACCAATGTCGTCTCCGCCACGCTGCTCGCGGAAGCGCCGGGCTGGCTGAGTTACGATCTGCCGGTCGATATCGGCAAGGAAGCCTGGAGGGGCCGCTGGCGCGGCCAGGCCCAAAAATGGTTCGCCTTCCGGCTCGACGAGGGCGCGGAATCCGAGATCGACATCGAACATCCCGCCGGGGGCCACAAGGCCGAGTTCGACGCCTGGCGCTGGGAAAGACTGGCGCTGACGCCCGACCTGATCATTCCCTTCAAGGCCGAGGTCTATCGCGCCGTCGCCGCGCTGTTTGCACCCTACGCCATCCCCGGAAAAAAGTCCTGACGGGACGAACGCCGCGCGAAATCGCTTTCGCGAAGCGTATTCCAGCGTAGATTCGAGACTTCGCGATTCGTTTTGCCTTCGCGTTGCGGCTTTCAGCCAAGCGTCATCAAACCCTCATGCGACGGGACGATTCTCCAGCCATGGTTGATTCGGTCCACAGGCTACACGCCGCCGTGCTGGCCGCGCGCTCGCGCGATCCGGCCTTTTCCCGCACCGCCAAGCTGCTCGGCGAAGGCGTGCCGAAAATGGCCAAGAAGCTGGCCGAGGAGGCCGTCGAGGTCGGGCTTGAGGCCGTGCAGGGCGACCGTCCACGCGTGATCCTCGAAAGCGCCGACCTGATCTACAATCTCGTCGTGCTCTGGAGCGAGATCGGCATTGCGCCCGATGATGTCTGGCGCGAGATCGACCGGCGCGAACAGCTCTACGGCATCGCCGAAAAGCTGCCGAAAATCCGCAATCCCAAATCCGCCCCGATGCCCAAACCGGCCCCGATGGCGGCCGAATAGCTCAAAGCTCGCCTGCGATCACGCCCTTGCGCAGCAGGAAGCAGCCATAAGGGCGCGGGTCGCCGACCTGGACCACCGCGAACGCCGCCTTCGCCGCAGCGTAGAAGGCGAAGCGCTCCAATCCCGCCATGGGCGAGACCCGCCCCAGAGCCGCGTCCAGTTCGCGCTGGACCTGCGCCTGCACCTCCGGCACGGCCTGCGCATCGCCGACGACCTCCACCCGCCGGACCGGCGCAGGCTCGAAATCGTCGATCGGCAGCACCGACAGGATGGCGCGCGCCGCCCGGCCCATGCTCAGTCCCGGCAGCCTGACCAGCCGGCCGCTCGCCGTCGCCCGCGCGATCGTTTCGGCGGGATGATTGGCGTCGACCAGCGCGAGGTCGTCGCCATGGCCCATGGCCGCAAGGACCCAGAGCAGATCGGCGGAGAGGATGGGATCGAGGCCTTTCAGCATGACGTGTTTCTCCTCAGCCTGCCCGGCCTCGGCGCGACAGATATTCCCGCCGCGCATTGCCGCCCATGATCGCGTCGCGCTCATCTTCTCCGAGCGGCGACAGCAGCGCCGCGACCGTCTCGACCCAGCGTCCATAGCTCGCGCTCAGCGTCACCACCGGCCAGTCGCTGCCGAAGATCAGCCGCTCCGGCCCGAAGCTCGCGAGCAGATGGTCGAAGACGGGCTCAAGCGTCGCGATCGTCCAGTCCGGGCCGGCTTCCGTGACCAGCCCCGAGAGCTTGCAGACGACATGTCGGCGCCGCGCCAGCGCCGCGATGCCGTCCCGCCAGCCCGCCAGATCGCCGCCGGCAAGGTCGGGCTTGGCGGCATGGTCGATCACCACCGACAGGCCGGGGCTGCGCTTCAGCCGGCGCAGCATCGGCGCGATATGGCGCGGCTTCAGCAGCGCATCGAAGACGAGCCCCTGCCCGGCCAGCGCGGCGAAGCCCGCATCGAGCCCCGGCCGCATCAGCCAGTCGTCATCGGCAATGTCATGCACCATCGGCCGCAGACCGACGAGAAGCGGATCGGCCGCCAGATCCGCGATGCGTTCGGCCGCATCGGACGCCTCGAAATCCGCCCAACCCACGACGCCCGCGACGAAGTCGGTCCGCGCCGCGACATCGAGCAGGTAGCGCGTCTCGGCCCCGGTCGGCGCGGCCTGGACCAGGATCGTACGGTCGATGCCATGCGCGGCCAGCAGGGGCCTGAGATCGTCGGGTCCGAAATCGCGATGGATCGCGCCGAGCGCCGGCGTCAACCAGCCATAGTCGCCGCGCGACAGGCTCCAGAAATGCTGGTGGGCGTCGATCTGCATCGCCTCAGCCCGGCACAGGCACATCGGGCGCGAGCAGGCCTTCCGCCTTGAGATCGGCCCAGAGCGTGGCAGGCACGGGCGTCGCCAGTTCCGCGATCTGGTCCTCGACCTCGCTGGCTGAGACCGCGCCCATGACGAGGCTCGCAACCGCCGCATGCCCGAGCGGAAACTGGAGCGCGGCGCGCCTGAGCGGCACGTCATAACGGGCGCAGACGGCCTCGATCGCGGCGACACGGGCCATAATGTCGGGCGACGCCGGCTTGTAGTTGTATTTTGCGCCCGGAACCGGCCCTGTCGCGAGGATGCCGGAATTGAACACCCCGCCGAGCATCAGGCCGATGCCCTTTTCCAGCGCCAGCGGCATGAACGAGGCGAGCGCCGGCTGCTCCAGCAGCGAATAGCGCCCCGCCAGCAGCATCGCATCGAAATCCCCGGCGCGGGCGAAGCGCTCGCACATTCGCGCCTCGTTGACGCCGACGCCGATCGCCTTGACCGCGCCGGCCGCACGCAGCCGCTCCAGCGCGCGATAGGACCCATTCATCGCTTCCGAAAAGCGCTGCTCGATCGCGTCCGCCCCATGCGTCCAGACATCGACGTCGTGGATCAGCACGATGTCGATCGCATCCACGCCGAGCCTGAGCGCCGACTGCTCCAGCGAGCGCATCGCGCCATCATATGAATAGTTGAAGCGCAGGCCATGCGGCAGGCCACCGAGATAGCCCGAGCCGTCGCCACGGCCGGCGAAAGGCTCGGTCACGCGCCCGACCTTGGTCGAGATCGCGACACCGCTTGCAGCCGAGCGCCGCAACGCCGCGCCGACGCGGTGCTCGGACAGGCCATGGCCATAGAGCGGCGAGGTGTCGATCAGCCTGATGCCTCCGGCCAGAGCCGCCTGGACGGTATCGATCGCGGCCGCCTCATCGAGCCGCGCATAAAGATCGCCCAGCGGCGCGGCGCCGAAACCGAGCACCGTCACGGGCAAGCCTGTGCGGCCGAGCGGGCGGGTTGCGAGAGCGGCTGCGGCAGACATGGCTTAGCGTTCCCCGTTCATCGGGCGCACTATGTGCATACCAACATGTTAGCTTGCAACCGGGCTTCCGCCGGATTAGGGTCCGGGCAAGATCGGCAGGCCGGGCAACGGCCGCATACCTGTTCCATGGGAGGGACGCGATGACAAATCTGACTCTGAAGCCGACCCGTCGCGCGCTGATGCGTGGAGCTGCAGCGCTTGGTGCGACCGCCGCCATCGGCTCGCCGCTGGTGCTGCGCGAGGCGCGCGCTCAAGGCTCGTTCAACTGGAAGCGTTTCTCCGGCACCACCATCGACGTCCTGCTGGTCAAGAACCCGCGTTCGGACCTGATGCAGGCCGCCGAGAAGGAGTTCACCGAGCTTACCGGCATCAAGGTCTCCGCCGAGCAGGTGCCCGAGCAGCAGCAGCGCCAGAAGGCGGTGATCGAGTTCGCTTCCGGCAAGCCCAGCTTCGACGTCAGCGGCATCTCGCTGCACGTCCAGAAGCGCATGGCCGCCAAGGGCAAATGGTTCGAGGATCTGACGCCTTACATCAAGGACGCCTCGCTGACCTCGCCCGACTTCAACTTCGAGGATTTCGGCGCAGGCCCCGTCGCCTATGCTCGCCAGGCCGACGGCGCGCTCGATACGATCCCGTTCTTCGTCGATTACTGGATGGTCTATTACAACAAGGAGCTTTTCGCCGCAAAGGGCGTCGAGTTCCCCAAGACGATGGACGAGATGGCCACCGTCGCCGCCAAGCTCAACGACCCGGCCAAGGGCGTAGCCGGCTTCGTCTCGCGCGGCCTGAAGAACGCCAACGTGCCGGTTTGGGCCAGCCTCGTGCTCGGCCAGGGCATCGAGACGACCTCGCCCGAAGGCAAGCTCCTGACCGATACGCCGGAAGCGATCTGGGCCGGCGAACTCTACCGGAAGCTCAACAAGGAGAGCGGCCCGGTCGGACAGGTCGGCTTCAACTGGAACGAGTGCCAGACAACCTTCATGCAGGGCCGCGCCGCGATGTGGCTCGACGGCATCGGCTTCGCCACGCCGCTGGAGGACCCAACCAAGTCGCGCATCGTCGGCAAGGTCGGCTACGGCATCACGCCGCCGGGCCCCAAGGCACATCATGCCGGCATGTTCGCCGACGGCATGGGCATCTCGCGCGGCTCGCAGAAGAAGCAGGCCGCCTGGCTGTACCTCCAGTTCATGACCGGCAAGGCCCAGCAGATCGCCATGCTCAAGGCCGGCGCTGGCGCACCGGGCCGCGCCTCGGCCTATCTCGACACCGACACGATCTCGCAGTCGAAATTCGGCAAGCAGTATTTCGACTGCCTCCTCGGTTCGGCCAAGATCGCCCGCGCGGCGCTGCCGCAGATTGTCCCGGTCACCGAGTTCCGCGACGTCTTCGGCGTGGCGCTGACCAATGCGATCGGCGGGGCGGATGTCGCAGCCGAGCTGAAGAAGGCGACGGAAGCCTTCGCGCCGGTGCTCGCCAAAAGCGAGCAGGGCTGAGACTCCCTCTAAAGCTAAGCGTGGGGAACCCCTCTCCCGAGTGGGAGAGGGGCAGGGGTGAGGCCCTCCGCTGGTTGTTGGAACGAGACGGAGCCGTACCGCCTCAATCCAAAACCGGCAGGCCTACATCCGGCCCTCCGGGCCACCTTCTCCCATCCGGGAATGGGGAAGAGGCGTCGGGCTTGAAACCAATCGTCGATGAGGCAATGACCACCACCGCCCTCCCCGCCACAGCCGCACCCGCGCAGCCCGTGCCCTTCAAGCACTCGGCCGATTTCACGCCGCGCTACTGGCTGTTCTCGGTTCCGGCGGTGCTGATCGTCTGCGGCGTGATTGTCTTCCCATGGCTGTTCACGCTCTACATGTCGGCGCATGACTGGAAGATCGGCGGCGGCCCCGAATTCGTCGGCCTGCAGAATTTCGCAGAGCTGTTCCGCGACGCGCGCTTCATCGAGTCGATGGGGCACACGCTGTATTTCACGCTTTTGGCAGTGGTGCTCCCCATTGTGTTCGGCACCGCCGCCGCTCTGGTCTTTCACAGGGAGTTCCCGTTCCGCGGGCTGCTGCGCACCATCTTCGTGATGCCGATGATGGCGACGCCGGTGGCGGTTGCGCTGGTCTGGACGATGATGTTCCATCCTCAGCTCGGCGTTCTGAACTACCTGCTCTCGCTGGTCGGCATCGGCCCGCAGGCCTGGGTCTACGATCCCGGCACCGTGATCCCGACACTGATCCTGGTCGAGGTCTGGCACTGGACTCCGCTGGTCATGCTGATCGTGCTCGGCGGCCTCGCCGGCCTGCCGCGAGAGCCCTACGAGTCGGCTCTGATCGACGGCGCCAATGCCTGGCACATGTTCCGCCACATCACGCTGCCGCTGGTCTGGCCTTTCATCATGGTCGCGATCGTGATCCGCACCATCGACGCGCTCAAGGCCTTCGACACCATCTTCGTAATCACTCAGGGCGGGCCGGGGACGGCATCGGAGACGCTCAACATCTTTCTCTATCTGCAGGCCTTCCAGTTCTACAAGATCGGCTACGCCTCGGCCGTGGTGGTGATCTTCTTCGTCATCGTGATCATGCTCTCGCTGCTGCTGCTCTATGCGCGGCAGAAGTCGAAGTGGAACGCGTGATGAAGCGCCTCGCCACGAAACTCGGCTTCTATGCCTCCGTCTTCGTGCTGGTTTCGCCGGCCGTGCTGGTCTTCCTCTGGATGATCTCGCTCTCGTTCAAGAACGAGCTCGACAACACCGCCTTCCCGCCGGTCTTCATTCCCGATCCGCCGACGCTGAAGAACTATGTCGATGTTTTCGCGCAGAACAACTTTGCCCTGTATCTCTGGAATTCGATCCTCGTCACTGGCGGCGCGGTTCTCATCGGCCTGCTCGTCGGCGTACCGGCCGGCTACGGCATCGCGCGCGGCAAGGCGACGAAGTTCGCCATCCTGATCCTGGTCGCGCGCATGACGCCGGCGCTGTCCTACCTGATCCCGCTGTTCCTGCTGTTCCAGATGACGGGCCTCGTCGGCACCATCACGGCGCTGGTCATCACCCATCTCGTCATCACCATCCCGATCATCGTCTGGATCATGATCGGCTATTTCGAGAACGTGCCGATGGAGCTCGAGGACGCCGCCCGCATCGACGGCGCCTCGACTTGGCAGGCCTTCCGCCATGTCGCGCTTCCGCTGGCCATGCCCGGCGTCACCGTCGGCGGTATCCTCGCCTTCATCTTCTCCTGGAACAACTTCATCTTCTCTGTGGTGCTCGGCGGCAAGAACAGCCGCACGCTCCCTTCGGCGGTCTACAACTCGCTGACCTTCGAGCAGATTTCCTGGGGTCCGCTCGCAGCCGCCGCCCTCCTCGTCACGCTCCCCGTCCTCCTCGTCACCGTGCTGGCCCAGCGCCAGATCGTCGCCGGCCTTTCCGCCGGAGGGCTCAAGGATGGCTGAGGAATGACAAGAAGGCCGGGCTTGCAGCCCTTCTAACCACCAACTAACATGTCAGACACGAACCTCTCCTGAAAGAAACGGACCCATGGCCCTCGACCCCAACCGCTTCGGCCTCTCCTGCGCCATCACCACGCCGATGCGCGAGGGCGGCGCGATCGACCTGCCGCGTCTCGTCCACCATGCCCGCCATGTGCTGGCGCAGGGCTGCGACTCGGTCACGCTCTTTGGCACCACCGGCGAGGGCGCGGCGCTCGGCCTGCCGGCCCGCACCGCGATGATGGGCGCGCTGATCGGCGCAGGGCTCGACCCGTCGAAGCAGGTCTATGCCGGCATCGCCGCCGCCTCCCTGCATGAATCCATCGACCAGGCGCGGATCGCGCTCGACGCCGGGGCGAAAGGCCTGCTCGTCGCCCCGCCGTTCTATTTCAAGGGCGTCAGCGACGAAGGGCTCTATGCCTGGTTCGCGCAGTTCCTCGAGAAGCTCGGCCCGTCGGCGCGCAACGTCATCCTCTACCACATCCCCTCTGTCACGGCGGTGAACATCAGCGTCGGGCTGGTTCAGCGGCTGAAAACAGCCTTCCCCGGCATCATCTCGGGCGTGAAGGATTCCTCGGGCGACTATGCCACCACGGAGGCCTTCCTGAAGGCCCATGGCGAACTCGCCATCCTCGTCGGCGACGAACGCCTGCTCGGCCGCGCGGTGCGGGCCGGCGCTCAAGGGACCATCTGCGGCGTCGCCAACCTCGTGCCCCATCTCCTGCGCCCGATCGTCTATGAGGGCACGGACAACCCGACCGTGAACGCGCTGGTCGATGAGATCTGCAGCCATCCCGTGCTGCCGGCGGTCAAGGCGCTGGTCGGCCATCTCCACGGCGATCCGGGCTATCGCGCGATGCGCCCGCCGCTGGAGGCGCTGGACGACGGCAGCAGCAAGCGCCTCTTCGCCGCCTTCGACGCGATCACTCGCGCCAGAGCCGCCTGAGGAGAGATCGTGAACCAGCCGGAGCCCGAGCGCGACGCCGAGCCGCTGAAACTGCGGGAGCGCGCCTATGCGAGCTTCACCGAGCGGCTGCTGGCGCGCGAGATCAGGCCGGGGCAGTTCGTCACACAGCGCGAACTCGTCGCCATGACGGGCTTCCCGCTCGGCGCGATCCGCGAGCTGATCCCCCGGCTGGAGGCGGAAGGACTGATCAAGACCGTGCCGCAGCGCGGCATGCAGGTCGCTCATGTCGATCTCAACCTGATCCGCAACGCCTTCCAGTTCCGGCTCTTTCTTGAGCGCGAGGCGACAGCGCTCTACACGCTGAACGCCACCGACGCCGAGATCGCCGGACAGCGCGCCCGTCATGAGGCGATCGTGGCGCGCGCCCGGGCCGGTGGCGACCCGGGCCTGATCGAGGATGCCGAGACGGTCGACCGGCTGATGCATGAGGCGATCATCGACCATCTCGACAACGACATCGTCAGCCAGGCGTTTCGCGTCACCTGGCTGAAGATCAGGCTGATCCGGCAATACGAGACCCGCATCCAGAACCACATCCTGATCCCGGTGATGGAGGATCATCTCAGGGTTATCGCGGCGATCGAGAAGCGCGATCCCAATGCCGCCGCCGACGAGATGAGCGCCCATATCGGCAACGCCCGCAACCGGGCCATGACCTACTGAGGCATGACTGACTGAGGCATGACTGACTGAAGCACGCACGAGCAGACATCGAGCCGGAAAACCGGCCTTTCACCGGGGAGGAGCCCACCATGACGACGATAACCAAACGCCGCTTTCTCATCACGTCCGCAGCCGCCGGCGCCGGCATCGCGATGCCCACCGTCCTGCGCGCACAGGCGACCGTGCTGCGCTGGGGCGAGATGCTGCCGGTGACCCATCCGCAGGTGCAGATGGTCGATCGGATCGCGAAGGAGGTGAAGGAGAAGACCTCCGGCCGCATCGACATCCAGTCGTTTCCGGCAGGGCAGCTCGGCTCCGGCAAGGACATGATGGAATCGGTGGCCTCGGGCGCGCTGACCATGACGACGGACGGGGCGGCCGCGCTCGGCTCCTTCCTGCCGCAGCTCTCGGTGATCGAGGCGCCCTATCTCTGGCGCGACGCCGCCCATATGGCCAAGGTCGGCAAGGCCGCCGTCTTCACGCAGATGAACGCCGAGCTGGAGAAGAGGCGCGGCATGCGCATGGCCGCCGTCACTTATTACGGCAAGCGCCATCTGACGACCGGCTCGAAGGCGGTGAAGAGCGTCGCCGACGTCGCGGGCCTCAAGCTGCGCGTGCCGCCGGTCGATACCTTCCGCGCCATGGTCGAGGCCTGGGGCGCCAAGGCGACGCCGGTGAATTTCAACGAGCTCTATCTGGCGCTGAGCCAGGGCGCGGTGGACGGGCAGGAAAACCCGCTGCCGACAATCCACAGCGCCAAACTGCAGGAGGTGCAGAAACACCTGATCCTGACCGGACACATCATCACGCCGCGCCTCGTCATCGTGAACAGCGAGTTCTGGAAGGGCCTGAAGGAGGCCGACCGCACGGTGCTGGAGACGGCAATCGCCAACGGAGCCGCCTGGCAGGACGCCGAACTCGGCAATCAGGAGGGCAGCCTCGTCGCAACCCTCAAGGCCGCCGGCATGAGCGTGACCGAGCCCGACCTCGACTCCTTCCGCAAGCCGGTGCTGGCGACGCTGCCGGCCCAGTTCGAAGGCAAATGGGGCAAGGGAACCTGGGATACGCTGGCGGGGCTGTGAAAGCCTCGACGCAATTCCCCTCCCCCTTGTGGGGAGGGGTTAGGGGTGGGGGGCGAAAAGCCGGAGCGAGCGGCCGCGAGGTTCACACCTGCGCCTATGCAAGGCAACCGATGCGATTCCGATCTCTGTCGAAGCAACCGCTCACCCGGTCGTTCGCCCCCATCCCCAAACCCTTCCCCACGAGGGGGAAGGGAGGAGTCTCGGTCAACCGCCCTTACGGCTGAAAATGCTGAAATCCCTCCTCAACCTCTCAGACCGCCTCGTGCGCTATGCCGCCGTCGCCCTGCTGCTGACGCTGCTTGCCACCGTCGTCGCCGGCGTCGTCTCGCGCCAGCTCAACGCGCCGCTCGCATGGACCGACGAACTGGCTCAGTATCTCCTCGTCTGGACCGGCTTCACCGGCTGGATCATCGCGGCGCGGCGACGCTCGCATATCCGCATCACCGTCTTCGCCGACAAGCTGCCCGCGGGCGCTGGCCGCGTAGTGGAGGTCGTGACGCAAGCGGCGATCATCCTCTTCGCGGCGATCCTGACGCGCTATTCCTTCGGCCTGATCGAGCGGACCTGGGACGTGGACTCGATCGCGCTGCCGGTCTCGACGGCGGCTCTCTACATGGTCATGCCGCTGGCCGGCCTCGCGCTGATCCTGCAGGCGCTGGCCGAGATCGGCGACGTGCTGTTCGGCCGACGCTTCGAGGCCGCCGAGCCGGGATCGCAGCCGCTATGACCACGCTGATGCTGCAAATCCTGCCGGTCTGGTTCGCCGCGCTCCTGATCGGCGTCCCGCTCTTCGTCTCGATGGGGCTTGCCGCCATCGCATTCGCCTTCTTCGGCGGCTTCCCGCTCGGCATCGTGCCCCAGAAGATCGCGCAATCGGCCAATTCCTTCCCGCTGCTGGCCGCGCCCCTGTTCATCCTGATGGGCAACATCATGAACTCGGCCGGCATCACCGACCGGATCTTCGCCTTCGCCACGGCCTGCGTCGGCTGGCTGCGCGGTGGTCTCTGCCACGCCAACATCCTCGCCAGCGTGATTTTTGCGGGCATGTCGGGTTCGGCCGTGGCCGACGCCGGCGGCGTCGGCACGCTCGAGATCAAGGCGATGACCGACGAGGGCTACGACCCCGAGACGGCGGCCGCGATCACGGCGGCCTCGGCGACGATCGGCCCGATCATCCCGCCTTCGCTGCCCATGGTGATCTACGGCGTCTCGGCCGACGTCTCGATCGGCGGGCTGTTCCTCGCCGGAGTCATTCCAGGTCTGCTGATGGCGGGCGCGCTGATGGCGATGGTCACCGTCGTCGCCCGCCGACGCGACATGCCGCGCCATCCCTTCCCCGGCGCGGCGCAGCTCTGGGCCGCCTACAAGGAGGCGCACTGGGCGTTGATGACCCCTGTCATCCTGTTCGGCGGCATGATGGCCGGAATCTTCACGCCGACCGAGGCCGCTGCGGTCGCCACAGCTTATGCGCTCGCGCTCGGGCTCTGGGTGTACAAAAGCTTCTCGCTCGACGACCTCCCCGAACTCGTCGTCCAGACGGTCGAGACCACCGGCGTCGTGCTGGCGCTGGTGATGACGGCCGCCGCGCTCGGCTGGTGCCTCTCGATTTCGCGCATCCCGCAGACGGTCGGCCCCATGCTGGTCGATCTTGCGGGCAATCCGCTGATGTTCCTGCTGATCGTCAATTTGCTGCTGCTTTTCGTCGGCTGCTTTATGGAAGCGCTTGCCGCCATGCTGATCCTGGTCCCGATCCTGGTGCCGGCCGCGGCGCAATTCGGCATCGACCCGATCCAGTTCGGTCTGATCTTCGTGCTCAACCTGATGATCGGGACGATCACGCCGCCGGTCGGCGTCGTGCTGTTCGTGACGTCGAAGATCGCGAAGATCAGCTTCGAGGCGATGTCGCGCGCCATCATCCCCTGGCTGATGCCGCTCGTGGCCGTGCTGGTCGCGATCACGCTCTGGCCGCCGATGACGACCTGGCTGCCGAAGCTGGTGATGGGGCGGTAGGCCTGGAATCTGCTAGGCGGTTCCATCACTCGATGAACCTGCCCCATGCAGACGACCCTGCGCCAGCGCCTCCACCTGCAACCGCTTTGCCTCGGGCTAGCGACCTGCGTCATGCGCACACCGGAGATCGTCACGGTGACCCGGAGCTGCGGCTTCGACTGCCTTCTGATCGACACCGAGCACGGACCGATCGGCGTCAGTGACGCGGCTTCGCTTTGCGTCACGGCCTGGGAAGCCGGCCTGCCCGCGCTGGTGCGCGTCGGTGGGCCGACGCACCCAGACCTTGCCCGGGTGCTCGACTGCGGGGCCGAGGGCGTCGTCGT
Organism: Allobosea sp.; assembly: GCA_046593015.1. Lineage (GTDB taxonomy): Bacteria > Pseudomonadota > Alphaproteobacteria > Rhizobiales > Beijerinckiaceae > Allobosea. The sequence goes on along the minus strand of JBKJSB010000169.1, from coordinate 4,946 downwards.
GCCCCATGTCGAGACGGCCGATCAAGCGCGCCTGATCGTCGGGAAATGCCGCTTCCAGCCGGTAGGCAAGCGCTCGCTGCCGAGCCCTCTGGTCAGACTCGGCTTTCGCGTGCCGCCAGCGGCCGAGATGATGAGCCGCATCGAGGAGGAGACCCTCGTCGTGCTGATGATCGAAAGCGCAATCGGCGTGGCCAATGCCGAGGCGATCGCCGCCGTGCCAGGCGTCGATGTCCTGATGATCGGCGCCAACGACCTCGCTGCCGATATGGACCATGTCGGAGCGGTCGATCATCCAGAGGTACTGGCCGCCTTCGATGCGGTCGCGCGCGCCGCGCAGGCCCATGGCAAGGTCTTCGCGGTCATCGGCGTCGCCGAAGCGCTGCTGCCCGGCCACGCCCATGCGCTCGGCGCAAAACTGATCATTGCGGCCAACGACCTCAATCTGCTGAGCGATGGCGGTCTGGCGACGGTGGCGCGGCTGAACGCGACAGGATTGGCCCGATAGCCCTTCGCGGCTACACTTTGAAAGCGCCCGCCTTGGCCATTTTGCGAAAGCGCCTGCTCGGAAACTGACGCGATTTCACCAGCGCTTAAGCAATGGTCAGCCATCATCCCATAGCGACCTATCACGGACGCCGGGCTTCAGATGAACCGACCCTCCCTCCCTGGCGCGCTGGCGGCTTCAGCGCCTGCCGAAGCGGCTGCCCGAGCCGTCGGCAGGGCGTCGGGATTGCTTGCGCCCGCCCGGAAGTCCGGGCTGTCGACGGCATGGTACATCGGGGCTGTCGTGCTTGCGTTGCTCGTGCCTTGCCTGGTACTCGCAGGGCTGTTCACCCATAAATTGCTGCAGGCGGAGAGGTCGCGACTCGAAGCCGATACCGTCCGGCTGACCAGCGATCTGACCGCGACGCTCGACCGTTTCGTCTCCAGCCGCATCGCCACGCTGCAGGCGCTCGCGACCTCGCCGGCTCTCGACAATGGCGACTATGCCCGTTTCGAGGAACAGGCCCGCTCTTTCACCGAAGCCGAGGGAGTGCATCTGATCCTGCGCGACCGCACCGATCGACAGCGCGTCAACACCCGGCTGCCCCGCGGAGCAGCATTGCCGACGACCCGGGTCGCCGGCGACGCCTCGCTTCTGGCCAGCGGTCAACCCTATGTGTCGGACCTGATCGCCGGACCCAATACCGGCGGACCGATGGTCCTGCTTCGCGTTCCCGTCATCCGCAACGGCGAGACCCGCTATTTCCTGACGCTGGCGCTTTCGCCGTCCCGTTTGGCCGCCGCTCTCGATCTTGGCGGACTGGCGATCCCCTACCGAAGCGCGGTCGCCGACCGCAACGGCCGGATCATCACCCGTTCTTTCGAACCGGCGCGCTTCATCGGCCAGAAGCTGCCGGGATTCGACGAGATTTCCGGCGATCGCGGCTCCTGGACCGGGATCAACCCGGAAGGGCGCGACATGTTCGGCACCTTCCAGCGCTCGTTGCTGACCGGCTGGCTGGTGACAACAGGACTGGAGCGCGCAACGCTGGAGGCGCCGCTCCATCGTTCGCTCTGGATGCTTGGCGCGCTCGCAGCCGCGCTGCTGGCGCTCGGTCTGTCAATCGCCATCCCGATCGCAAGGCGGCTGGTGGCGGCGCAGTCCGCGCTCGCCGTCATCGCCCGCGCCCTGCATGATGACGAGATCGCCCCGGCGATGGCGACCGGCCTTCGCGAAACCGATCAGGTCGCGACCGAGATGCGGGAAGCCGCATTGCGGCTGCGCTGGCAGGCGAACGCGCTCGAGGAGGCCAATCGCGAGCTGGAGCAGCGCGTCGCCGAGCGGACTGTGGCCCTGACCGAGACCGGCGATTTCCTGCGGGCGACGCTGGACAGCATGGATCAGGGCTTGGCCGTCATCGACGCCGACGGCCGGCTGCCGATCATCAGCCGCCGCGCCGTTCAATTGCTCGGCCTACCGCCGGAGATTCTGGGAACCGTCGTTACGATCGAGGAGATCCGCGCGATCCAGGAGACGATGGGCGAATTCGCCCGTCTCGACGCCAGCACCGGCGCCATCGTCGCGCTCGACCCTGTGCGGGAAATGCCGCCGGTCTACGAGCGGACGCGCAGCAACGGCACCGTTGTCGAGATTCGCACCGTCGCGATGGCCAATGGCGGCGCGGTCAGAACCTATACCGACATCACCGAACGCCGCCGTGTCGAAGCGGCGGTCGTCGCCAGCGAGAAGCGCTACCGGACGCTCGCCGATTCCCTGCCGCAGAAGGTCTGGATCGCGAAACCGGATGGGACCGCGATCTACTTCAACGCACAGATGAGTGCGTATCATGGCCAGCTCGGCTTGAAACTCGCCGATCGCATCGCATTGAACCATCCGGAGGACGCCGGGCGTATGACGGCCACTCGCTCCGAGGCCTATCGGACGGGAACGACGTTCGAGGTCGAGGGTCGGCTCCGGCGTCATGACGGCGCCTGGCGTTGGCACAGGCTGGTGATGATCCCCATCCGCTCAGACGAGACCGGCGACGTCATCGAATGGCTCGGCACCTCGCTCGACATCGACGACATCTACGCCGCCAAGCGCAGGCTCGAAGAGAACGCCGAGCTTCTGCGGCTGGCGCAGGAGGCCGCCGGAGCCGGCATCTGGGAATGGGATGCCCGGTCCGACACCATCAAGCTTTCCTGCGAGAGCGCCCGGATGTGGGCCTGGCCCTGCGAAGACGGCCAGAGCATCGAGATGCCGGGGTCGGACTGGGGGCAGCGCTGCCACCCCGACGATCTCGACATGGTCTGGGAAAAGACGGCCAGGGCGCTGGCGGAGCGCGGATCCTACGCCGCCGATTTCCGCATTCGTCCGGTCGGGGCGCCGGACGGGACCTGGCGCTGGATCTCGAGCTGCGGCCGGGTGATGCTCGACGCGCAGGGCGAGCCCTGCGGCATGATCGGGCTGAACTTCGACATCACGGAGCGCAAGGAAGCCGAACGACGGATCGAGCATCTGGCGCGCCATGACGAGCTGACCGGCCTGCCTAACCGCACCCTGTTCCGTGATCATATGAGACGCAGTCTGGCGCTGATGAAACGCAACAGCAACCGCGTCGCCCTCCTCTGTCTGGACCTCGATCGCTTCAAGATCATCAACGATACCCATGGCCACCTTGCCGGTGACGAGTTGCTCCGGCAGGTCGCGACCCGTCTCGGAGCGGTCTTACGCGCCGAGGACATGCTGGCAAGGCTCGGAGGAGACGAATTCGCGATCGTGCTGGCGCTCCGGGCGGGTCCCGACGAAGCCGTCTTGGCGGCCGAACGCCTGATTGCCGCCATCGGCGAACCCTTCAGGATCATGGGTCAGGAAATCACCATCGGCATCAGTATCGGCATCGCACTCGCGAATGCTGGCCATGAAGACATCGAAGCATTTCACCATGATGCCGATGCGGCGCTCTACGCGGCCAAGGCTGGCGGCCGCAACACGGTGCGCGTCTACGGAGCCGACGACGCACGCATGGTCGCAAGCATCTGAGCGCTTCTTCCATGAACGGGCGTAGTGCCCGGCGCCCGCCGGATATCGCTTCGCGATCACATCGGAACTCTTCCAGATTTAAGTCGATTTTTACCCATTTCCGGTGAAGTGGCTGGAACCCTTTCGTTTTTCGCCACAACCTCCAGAGAACCTCATGAAGCGCTTCTCACTTCGGCTGCCGATCTCGCTTCGTCTGGCCATCCTCGGCGTCGTCATCGTCGGCGTCGCCGTGGCGGCCTCGATGCTGGTCTCGATCCAGGCCGCCGACAAGGCGATGCGCGAGCGTGCCCAGTCCAGTCTGACCGTCAACATCAACCTGCTGCGCGACCTGCTCGCAGCCAAGGGCGAGCCCCGGCTGGAGGGCGACAAGCTCTTTTTCGGCACCGAGGCGGTGAACGGCAATTTCGCCGCCGTCGACAAGGTCAAGACGCTGGCCGGCAGCGTCGCGACCGTCTTCATGGGCGATGTCCGGGTCGCGACCAATGTCGAGAAGGCCGATGGCGGCCGGGCGGTCGGCACCAAGCTGGCGCAGGGTCCCGCCTATGACGCCGTCTTCAAGCAGCGCATGACCTATTCCGGCGCAGCCGACATCCTCGGCACGTCCTACTTCACGATCTACGAACCGATCGTCCAGAAGTCCACCAATCAGGTCGTTGGCATCCTCTTCGTCGGCATCAAGCAGGCCGACTTCCTGCAGGTCATCGATACGATGATGATCGGCAACATCGCGGCCGGCCTGCTGATCGCACTGGTCGGCGGCGGCCTGCTGCTGTTGCTGGTGCGCCGCATGCTGAAGCCGCTCGGCGTGCTCAAGAACGCCATGCACAGGCTGGCCTCGGGTGATCTCGCCGCCGAAGTTCCCGCTATGCGCAGCGGCGACGAGATCGCCGCCATGGCGGACGCCTTCGGCATCCTGCGTCAGGCCGCGATCGGCAAGGCCGAACTCGAAGCCGAAGCCGTGCGCCAGTCCGGCATGATGGACGAGACGCGGCGCATGACCGAAGCCGAGCGCGCCGCATCGCAGCGGCGTCAGACCGAAGAGGCCCATGAGCTGGAAGCCGTGCTGGGAGCGCTGGCGTCGGGGCTGGCGGAGTTGGCCCAGGGCAATCTCACCTACCAGATCGCGCTCGACATGCCCGAGGCCTACGTCAAGCTGCGCGACGATTTCAACGAGACGGTCGAGCGTCTGTCCGCGACGGTTCGGACGATCCAGCTGACCTCGGCCGATGTCGGCCTGGCGGCGCGCGAGATCAACATGGGCGCCGACGATCTGTCCAAGCGCACCGAGGAGCAGGCGTCGTCGCTGGAGGAGACCGCCGCGACGACGGAAGAACTCGCCGCGAGCGTGAAGGCCTCGGCGCAGGGGTCGCGCCAGGCGGCGGCGATCGCCGACGAGGCGATGCAGGCAGCCCAGAGCGGC
>JBKJSB010000079.1:0-4121 GCA_046593015.1 Allobosea sp. | reverse complement strand
CCCGCATCGCGGGCGGCCGCGAAAACGCCGGCGGTGTCGCGCTGGAGCAGGCCGGGATGGTCGTGCGCGTAGGCCAGCACGAGGAACTGCGCCAGAAAGTCGAGATCGGTCAGCCCGCCCGCCGCGAGCTTGAGGTCCCAGGGATCGCCCTCGCCCTTCTCCTTCGCGATCAGCGTTCTCATCGACTTGACCGCCCTGGCGACGGCGGCCGGTTCGCGCCGGCGGGTCAGGATCGCGCGGATCGAGGCTTCCGCGCGCCCTGCCAGCCCGGCATCGCCGGCGACGATGCGGGCGCGGGTCAGCGCCATCTCCTCCCAGATCTCGGCCTCGCCGGCATGATAGGCCTCGAACCCGGCAAACTGCGTCGCAGCCGGGCTCTTGTTGCCGGTCGGGCGCAGTCGCATGTCGACCTGATAGAGCGAGCCGCGCCGGGTCGGCACCGTCAGCGCCGCGACCAGCCGCTGGGTGAAGCGAACATGCCAGGTGACGGGGTCGAGCGCCTTGCGCCCGTCGCTGGCGTCGGAATCGTCCGGGCGGTCGTAGAGCAGGATCAGGTCGAGGTCCGAGGTCGGCGTCAGTTCGCCCGAGCCCAATCGACCTAGCCCCAGCACCACCGTCTGCGCGCCCGCGATGACGCCATGATCGGCGATGAAAGCCGCGCGCGTGTCCTCGAAGGCGACGCGCAGGCAACCCTCCGCCACGGCGCACCAGGCCTCGCCCGCCTGACGCGGCGAATAGACGCCCGACAGCAGCCGCGCGCCGACCAAAAAATTCTCCTGCCGGGCGGCGTCGCGCAAACGGTCGAGCCCGTCCTCGACGCTGGGGGGCGGCTCGCCCACGGCCGCGCGGATGCGGCGCGCGAGCGCCGGCGCATCGAGGGCCGCGACCGAGAAAGCCGGGTCGATGACGCCGTCGAGCACATGGGGATGCATCGCAGCCACGCGCGCCAGCCGCGGCGCGCTGCCGAGAATTTCGGCGAACAGCGTCAGCAGCGATGAATGCGAGCGCAGCAGCGTCAGCAGTTCGACGGCGGCGGGCATGCGCACGAAGGCGTTATCGAGATGGGCAAGCGCGCCGTCGGGATCGGCCGTGCGGCCGAGCGCGACGAGCAGCGCCGGCGTCAGCTCGGTCAGCACCTCGCGGGCGCGCGCGCTTGTGACGGCGGCGCGGCGGCCGAAATGCCAGCCGCGCACGGTCTCGGCGGCGTTCTTCTGATCGCGGAAGCCGAGCTTGCGCAGGGTCGCCAGCGTGTCGGGGTCGAGTTCGGTTCCGGTGAAGCTCAGCGTGCCGCATTCGCTCGCAAGGCTTGGCCCCTCTTCGAAGAGCAGGCCGTAATGGCTCTCGACGCGCTTTGCGTGAGAGGTCAGCGCCTTGCCAAAGGCTGCAGTGGAGGCAAAACCGCAAAAGCGCGCAAAGGCTTCGAGATCGGCCTTGTCGGTCGGCAGGGTCTGGGTCTGCTCGTCATGGCGCATCTGCAGGCGATGCTCGATCGTGCGCAGGAAGCGGTAGGACTCCGCCAGTTCGTCGCGGGCGGCAGGCGTGATCCAGCCCTCCCGCGTCAGCGCGCCGAGCATCTCCAGCGTACGCGGCCCGCGCAGCCCCTGCCGCCGGCCGCCAAAGACGAGTTGCTGCGTCTGCACGAAGAACTCGATCTCGCGGATGCCGCCGCGCCCGAGCTTCACATTGTGCCCGGCGACCGCGATCGTCTCATGGCCCTTCACCGTCTGGATCTGGCGCTTCATCGCATGGATGTCGGCGATCGCGGCGAAGTCGAAGTATTTGCGCCAGATGAAGGGCGCCAGATCGGCGATGAAGCGTTTCCCAAGCGCGATGTCGCCGGCGACCGGCCGCGCCTTGATCATCGCGGCGCGTTCCCAGTTCTGGCCGACCGTCTCGTAGTACGAATAGGCGCTCGGCAGGGCGACGGCGACATGGGTCGAGGCGGGGTCGGGTCGCAGGCGCAGATCGACACGGAAGACGTAGCCGTCCGGCGTGCGCTCCTGGATGATGCGGGCAAGCTGCTGGGTGAGCTTAACGTAGAGGCTGGCCGGCTCGTCGACGCCGGCGGCCTCGGCCGTGTCGGGATCGAAGAAGACGACGATGTCGATATCGGAGGAATAATTCAGTTCGCCAGCGCCATGCTTGCCAAGCGCCAGCACGACAAGGCCCGAGCCGTCGCCGGGTTTTGTCGGATCGGGCAGCTTGATCCGCCCGAGATCGGCAGCCTGGCGCAGGACATGGTGGGTCGCGAGCACGACCGCCGCATCGGCCGTCGCGGTCAGCGCGCCCGTCACCGTCTCGACATCCCAGACGCCGCCGATATCGGCGAGCGCGATCAGCAGCGCCATCGCCTGCCGGAAGCGACGCAGCGCCCGCATCAGCTCCGCCGTCTCGACGCCTTCGCGGTCGAGCGCAATCACGTCGGCCAGCAGCGTATCGCGGCGGGCTTCGGGCGCTGTCGTCAGGCTGGCGAGAAGCACTTGAGGATCGAAACGCATGATCTGCGTCAGGAAGGGCGAATGCGCCACGATGCCGGCGACGAGCGCGGCGGAGGCGGGATGCTCGGCGAAATGGCTGGTCAACGCGGCAGCGGTGTCATCGTCGCGCAGGCGCTCGATCAGGTCGCGGGCGAGCAGGGTCGCGGGTTTCGCACGCGCGGGCAGGACCGGGGCCGCCGTCAATCGCTCGCAGAGCCGACCCGTCATCGCTTGTTCCCGCACCATTTCCTCAGTCCTCATCCTGAGGAGCAGCCGAAGGCTGCGTCTCGAAGGGTGCTCCAGCCAGCGCCCTCTGGAGCACCCTTCGAGACGCCGCTTCGCGGCTCCTCAGGATGAGGGCTGTAGGTTTGGCCGGATTCACGCTGATTGCAGGCCAGCAGGGTTGGGCTCGGCTGTCGAGGGTCGCGCGAGCTCGGGCTGCGGCATGTCCACAGGCTTCGGCTGTGTCTGCGGCAGCGCCATCACCACGCGCAGGCCGGGCGCATTGTCCTCCAGCCGGAGCTGGCCGCCATGCAGCCGCACGACGCCCGAGGCCAGCGAGAGGCCAAGCCCGAAGCCCGGCTTGCTGCGGCTCTGGTCCAGCCTGACGAAGCGCTCCAGCACGCGGCCACGATCGGCCTCGGGAATGCCCGGCCCATTGTCGGCGACGGAGAGTTCGACCGTAGAGCCGACCTCGGCGGCGGCGACACTGACGATCGCCGCAACATCGCCAGTCGGCTTGCCGTATTTCAGCGCGTTGTCGATCAGATTGGCGAGCGCCTGACCAATCAGCTCGCGGTTGCCGGCCAGGCGCAGGCCCGGTGCAATCTCGGTGACGAGTTCAAGGCCGGCCTCCTCCGCCAGCGGCTCGTAGAGCTCGGCCATACCGGAGACGATCTCCGAGAGGTCGAGCTCGTCCATGCTGTCCTGGATGCGGCCGGTCTCCAGCCGCGCGATCATCAGGAGCGCGTTGAAGACGCGGATCAGATTGTCGGCCTCGTCGATCGAGCCGTCGAGCGCGGCGCGCAGTTCGTCGGGCGAGGTCGCCGTGCGAAGCGCCTGCTCGGCGCGGTTGCGAAGCCGCGTCAGCGGCGTCTTGAGGTCATGGGCGATGTTGTCCGAAACCTGCTGCATGCCGGCCATCAGCTCGCCGATCCGCTCCAGCATCGCGTTGAGGTTGAGCGCGAGACGGTCGAGTTCGTCGCCAGTTCCCGAGATGGCGAGCCTGCCCTTGAGATCACCCGCCATGATCGACTGCGCGGTGCCGGTCATATCGTCGATGCGCTTGAGCACGCGCCGCGCCACGAACCAGCTCGCAAGGCAGCCGAGCACGAAGACCAGCAGCAGCGACCAGCCCGCCGCGCGCCGGATGACGATGCCGAGCCGCTCGCGCTCCTCGACATCGCGACCGACCAGCAGGCGAAACCCGCCCGGCAGGATGAAGACGCGCACGATCGCGCGGCTCGGCGTATCCACGGCATCGCTGGAGCGGGCGTATTCGATCTCGGTTTCTCCGGGACGGTCGAGGGTTCCCGGTGGCAACGCCTCGACATTGCCCGCGATGCGCTCCCCCAGCGGCGTGGTGACAAGATAGAGCGAGGCGCCAGGCGCGCCCGAGCGGCGCTCGATGACGTTGACGAGGCG
>JBKJSB010000310.1:0-10932 GCA_046593015.1 Allobosea sp. | reverse complement strand
GGGCGGGCAGTTCTCCGATCCGCCGGGCACGGTGGCGGGAGGCAACTGCTTCGCCTGCCACCAGCTCGACCCCAAGGAGGTCAGCTACGGCACGCTGGGTCCGAGCCTGGCCGCCTACGGCCGGGACCGCAAATACGATGCTGCCGCGATGAAGGACGCCTACACCAAGATCTACAATTCGATGGCGGTGGTGCCCTGCTCGAACATGCCGCGCTTCGGTTCCAACAAGGTGCTCGACGAGCAGCAGATCAAGGATGTGATGGCCTATCTGTTCGATCCGGAGTCGCCGGTGAACAAATAGGGCTTGCGAGCGCTCACGCCTTCTTCGACCACGCGGCGAAGCTGCCGCGCTCATAACCCTTTTCGCGCACGAACCTGAACATGGCGAGGAATTCCGGCGGCTCGGGCAGCCCGGGCAGCCGGACGACCTCCCGCGCGGCCGGGGCGCGGCTCCCGAGTCCCTGCGACGTTTCAGGAAAGAACTGGATCGAGGGCGTTCCCTCGATCCCGTAGCGTGCGGCGAGCGCCTTTTCGCCGAGCTTGCCGCCGTCGAGATCGGTCGCGATGCGCGCGCCGATGATGTTGAGATGCAGGATCTCGAAATGGGTCTTGATGTAGCCCTCGGTCGCCGGGTCGGCGAGGTGGACCTGATGCATGCGCCGGCAGGCCGGGCAGCCCTTCAGCCCCCACATCACTGCGAAGCGCTTGCCCTTGACTGTTGCCGCATCGATGTCCTCGGCCAGATCGAGAAAGCTCTACAGATACCAGTCCAAATGGTAGAGCCCATCATCGCCAAGCGTTGCGCGCGCAAGCGCCGGCGTCGCGAGGCTTGCCAGACCGGCTGCGAGAACATGGCGGCGCGTCGGCATCGGCTCAGTCTCCCAAGGCGCTTGCGGCAGGTCCCGACCGGATCGCGGCTGCAGAGGGCATGTCTGGTATAAATATAGGAATACGACTATGCTAGCTGCATGTCGATCCGATCCCTGCTCCATGGCGTGTGTGCCGCCGCATGCCTGGCCCTGCCAGCCGTCCTGTGGCCGGCTGCCGCCAGCGCCGCCGAACTCGTGATGTTCACCCGCGACGGCTGCCCGTGGTGCGCGCGCTTCGAGCGCGAGGTCGGCCCGATCTATCCCAAGACCGCTGAAGGCAGGCTCGCGCCGCTGCGGCGCGTCGAGGTTTTGGCTGGCGGAACCACGATGCCGGGCCTCAAGGAGCCTGTCTTCGCCGCTCCGACCTTTGTGCTGCTCGACGAGGAGCGCGAGGTCGGCCGGATCACCGGCTATCTCGGCGACGACGCCTTCTGGGGCTTGCTTGGCAAGATGCTTGCTGCCATCGGCTCCCCCCAGGTTCAAAAGAGCGGCACGGCCGCGATGGTGACGACACAATGACCGCGATCGTATCCAAGGCCATCGAGAGCGAACTGCGCGATGGCGAGGAGTTCTCGCCGGAGCTCGACATCCTGATGCGCAAGGCGCGCAAGGCGAGCGATTTCCTGAAAGCCCTCTCGCATGAGAACCGGCTGCTGCTGCTCTGCCTGCTGGCCGAGCGCGAGCGCACGGTGACCGAACTGGAGAACATCCTGTCGCTGCGCCAGCCCATGGTCTCGCAGCAACTGGCGCGGCTCCGGCTCGACCAGCTTGTGACCACGCGCCGCGACGGCAAGGCGATCTATTACAGCCTCGCCAATGACGATGTCCGGCGCATGATTTCGGTGATCTACGACATTTTCTGCGGGCCCCCAAAACCGCCGGCCAACGATTGACGATCCGCCTGTCCCTTCGGATTCGCCGCTGAGCCATGGCTCCCCTGTCGCCCTGGACCCTGACTCTCGCCGGCGCGGCCATCGGGGCTGCATGCGGCTTCACCGCGCGGCGCGCCAGGCTCTGCTCCTTCGGCGCCATCGAGGATGTCTGGATCGGCGGCGACAGCCGGCGTCTGCGGATTTTCGGGCTGGCGCTGGCGGTGGCGCTTCTCGGCACGCAATTGTTGGTCTGGAGCGGTCTGCTGACGCCCGGCCTCTCGACCTATGTGCCAAACGCCATTCCCTGGTTCGCCATCCTGCTCGGCGCGATGCTGTTTGGCGTCGGCATGGCGCTTGTCGGAACCTGCGGCTTCGGTTCGCTCGTCCGGCTCGGCGCGGGCGACCTGCGCAGCCTGATCGTGATGATCGTCTTCGGCGCGGCGGCCTATGCGACGTTGCGCGGCATGCTCGCGCCGATGCGGATCGACGGGCTGGAGCGGATCGCGGTCGCCGTGCCCGGCTCGGTGCAGGGCGATCTGCCCTCGGTCCTGCGCTGGCTGGGCCTTGGCGACGTCCGGCTGCCGCTGGCCGTCATGGCCTTCCTCATCCTGAGTGGGGCGGTGCTGATCGATCCGCGCCTGCGCCGCTCGCCGCGCCTGCTGCTGGCGGGGCTGACGCTGGGCCTGGGCGTCGTGCTTGGCTGGTGGGCGACCGGCGTCGCCATCGACGAGTTCGCCGCCAATCCCAGGGCGCAGAGCCTGACCTTCGTCTCGCCGGTGGGTCGTGCGCTCTATGCCGTGCTGACGACACCGGCGGGGCTGCTGGATTTCGGCATCGGCACGATCGCAGGCGTCGTCTGCGGCTCCTTCGCCTCAGCCCTGTTCGACGCCGAATTCCGCTGGGAGGCCTTTGACGACCACCACGAGATGCGCCGGCATTTGCTCGGCGCGGTCATGATGGGCGGCGGCGGCATCCTCGCGGGCGGCTGTACGATCGGGCAGGGCGTCTCGGCCGGTTCGATGATGGCCCTGTCCTGGCCACTCGCCATCGCAGGCATGATGATCGGCGCGCGGCTCGGCATCGCCTTCCTGATGGAAGGCTCGATCCGGAACATCTTTCGCCGCTGATCGTCATCACCGAATTGACATAATTACATTCATACATATGAATGTAATTATGTTTTGATAGGCTTGGTCATGAATGTCGGCGGAATCGATCGTTATCTGCGCTTCGCAGCGGGTATGGCGCTTGCTGCGGCGCCGTTCCTGCCGTCCGCGGCCCAGCGGCTGGTCGGCAGGGGCGCCTGGACATACGCTAACCGTCTGGGGAATCGCGATGCTTGGCACAGCCCTGTTCCGTTTCTGCCCGCCCTGCGCGCTTCTGGGCATAAGAACCTGCGGTCCGGGGGCGCGCTGAGATGGTCGTGACGCAGTTCACGCCGCTGGCCTCATTGATCGGAGGCGCACTGATCGGTCTGTCGGCGGTGATGCTGATGCTGTTCCAGGGGCGCATAGCCGGCATCAGCGGAATCGCATCGCGGCTGCTGCCCCCATATGGCGACAGCGCTCTCGCCGGCCGCATTGCATTCGTCGGAGGCATTGTCATCGCGCCACTGGCCTATTTCGCCACGACTGGAGGCTTGCCACCTCAAACGGTCGAGGCAGGTGCGCTCGTGCTGGCCATCGCAGGGCTGCTGGTCGGGTTCGGCTCGGTCTGGGGCAATGGCTGCACGTCGGGGCATGGCATATGCGGCCTGTCCCGTTTCTCCCTGCGTTCGCTGGTCGCCGTGCTCGTTTTCATGGCGACCGCGATCGCGACCGTCACCGTCGCCCGCCACGTTTTGTGAGGCCAGGATGTCGATCTTCGCCCAGTTTCTGGCCGGTCTGGTCTTCGGAGTCGGCCTGCTCGTCGCCGGCATGTCCGATCCGGCCAAGGTGCTCAATTTTCTCGATCTGGCGGCGATACCGGCAGGGACATGGGACCCGAGCCTCGCCTTCGTCATGGCGGGCGGCATCGCGGTGACCATGCTCGGATTTCGGTTTGTCCTGCGTCGGCCGAAGCCGGTCTTCGCGGAGCGCTTTTCCGTGCCGACCGCGACCGCAATCGACAGCCGCATTCTGGTCGGTCCCGCCATCTTCGGAGTCGGTTGGGGTCTGGCGGGCTTTTGCCCGGGCCCGGCGCTGACCGCGCTCGGCCAGGGTTCACCGGCGGCGATCCTCTTTGTCGTCGCCATGTTCGTCGGAATGGCTGTCGCCCGCATGCTGGCGTCAAAGGCATCCACGGCAGCCGCCGCGCGCCCCGTATCCTGACGTCGCGCCGAAAATGGAGGCCACCATGTCCAGCGTTCCCCACGCAGTCGATCTCTCGGTCAAGCCGCAGGTGACAGCATTTTTCGACGAGCCGACCAACACGGTGAGCTATGTCGTCAGGGATCCGGCCTCGCCGTCCTGCGCCATCATCGATTCCGTGATGGATATCGACTATGCGGCCGGCCGCATCGCCTATGAATCAGCGGACAGGATCGTCGCCTTCGTCGAGGCCGAAGGCCTGAGCGTGGAATGGTTGATCGAAACCCACGTCCACGCCGACCACCTGTCTGCTGCCCCTTATCTGCAGGGCAAGGTCGGCGGAAAAATCGGCATTGGCGAGAACATCGTCGTGGTTCAGGACACCTTCGGCAAGGTCTTCAACGAGGGCACCGAATTCCAGCGCGACGGCAGCCAGTTCGACCGCCTGTTCGCGGAGGGCGATATTTATGCGATCGGCGGTCTCAGGGCCTTCGCCATGCACACGCCCGGACACACGCCGGCCTGCATGACCCATGTCATCGGCGATGCGGCCTTTGTCGGAGACACGCTCTTCATGCCCGATGGCGGCTCGGCGCGCGCAGATTTTCCCGGCGGCGACGCGCGCACATTGTACCGTTCGATCCGGCGCGTGCTGGCGCTGCCGCCGGAGACCCGGCTGTTCATGTGTCACGATTATGGGCCGAACGGTCGTGACATCCGCTGGGAGACGACGGTCGCCGAGCAGCGGGCGCACAACATCCATGTCCGGGACGGCATCGGCGAAGACGAGTTCGTCGCGATGCGCGAGGCGCGCGATGCGACCCTGCCAATGCCCAAGCTGATCATCCCGTCGCTGCAGATCAACATGAAGGGCGGCGAACTGCCGCTACCCGACGAGAGCGGCAAGCGCTTTCTCAAGGTGCCGATCAACGGACTGTGACCGTCTCGCGTGCCGAAGCTGCCCCTCGTCAACTGGCGGCGACGAAGCGATAAGCGCCACCCGAGCGCTCGACCCGGCCGATCCCGCCTTCGAGATGGTAGCCGATGACCTGCGCCTTCTCGCCCGCGGCCCGGTCGAGAAGGCGCCTGCGGGTGGCGACCGCGAGATCGGCGTCGAAATCGGACGCCGGGCGCCACTCTGGATGGGCGAACGAGGCGATCGGATGGGTCAGCGCATCGCCCAGCACGAAGACCGGGCCGCTCGGATCCGTGAGTTCGAACGACACATGCCCCGGTGTATGGCCCGCCGTGTCGAAGGCGGCGACGCCGGGAAGCCATTCCGATCCGGCGTCCTTCTGCTCCAGCGCATCGCCGAGCGCCTTGATGATGCGCTGCGCGCCGGCGGCAAAGGCGTGCCGGTCCTCAGGCAGCTTCTCGTATACCTTCGGGTCGGTCCAGAACGCGACCTCGCGGCGGCCGGCGATCCAGGTCGCATTCGGGAAGAGCGGCGTGTCGAAATCGTCCAGCGCGCCCCAGAAGTGGTCGGGGTGAAGATGGGTGAACAGCACGTGGGTGACGCTGTCGGGTGCGATGCCGGCTGCCTCCAGACTGGCGGCGAGCTTGCCGGTGCCGGTGAGAAAATTCGCGCCCGAGCCGCAGTCGAACATCACGACCCTGTCGCCCTGCCTCATGCAGGTGACGTTGAGCACGTTCGTGGTCGGCCCCGTCCCCTTCGTCTCCTGCGCGATGACGTCGCCGGCCACGTCCCTGGCCAGCATGGAGCGCGGCATCTCGAACGCGCCGTCGCTCAGGATCGATATCGTCCGGTCGCCCAGCTTCGCGCTGGCCACCACCTGAGACAAGGCCGGTCCGTCTGCACCGACCAGCCCGGCCGCAGCCGCACCGAGCAGCAGATCCCTGCGGTTGAGCATGTCGCCTCCCAATGTATCGATTTTTTTGAATGTAAATCCGGTTCGAGCCTGAGGCAACCCGCGCTCTGCGCGATCGCTCACCTTTGGCTCATCGCACATCCGGCGGCGCGCGATCGGGGCCGCCGGATCGCACGCGACTCACTGCTGCCGATGCCGCGTCCTCGATCAGACCGCCAATCACGACGAGGGTGCGAGGTGCCGGTTTTTTTGCTAGGCAGCCTGCCATGAGCCTGCTTTCACCCGAGCATATGCGCTTCTCCGTGGCGCCGATGATGGACTGGACCGACCGGCATTGCCGCGTCATCCATCGCCTGATGTCGCGTCGGGCGCGGCTCTACACCGAGATGGTGACGGCGCAGGCCGTCATCCGGGGCGACCGCGAGCGCCTGATCGGGTTCGACGCGGTCGAGCAGCCCGTCGCCCTCCAGCTCGGTGGCAACGATCCGGCGCTGCTGGCGCAAGCCGCCCGCATCGGCGCGGATTTCGGCTATGCCGAGATCAACCTGAACTGCGGCTGCCCGTCCGACCGCGTGCAGGGCGGCGCGTTCGGGGCCTGCCTGATGCGCGAGCCGGCGCTGGTCGGCGAATGCGTGGCCGCGATGAAGGCGACTGTCTCCATCCCCGTCACGGTGAAATGCCGCATCGGCGTCGACGATCAGGATCCGGAGACCGCGCTCGACGCGTTGACGTCGGCCGTTCGCGCGGCCGGTGTCGATGGCCTGATCGTGCATGCGCGAAAGGCCTGGCTGCAGGGGCTTTCGCCCAAGGAAAACCGCGAGGTTCCGCCGCTCGACTACGACCGCGCCTGGCGGCTCAAGGCGGCCAATCCCGATCTGCCGGTCGCCATCAATGGCGGCATCAGGAACCCGGCCGAATGGGCTAGCCACCTCGACCGGCTCGACGGCGTGATGATCGGGCGCGAGGCCTACCAGAACCCGGAAATCCTGCTGCAGGTCGATCCGCTGCTGTTCGGGGAGGCCGCTCCCGTGGCGGACGCCTTCGCCATGCTGGAGGCGCTTGAGCCGGCGATCGCCGCCCATCTCGAAAGCGGCGGGCGGCTGCATGCCTTCACGCGCCATCTCGTCGGGCTGTTTCCCGGCCGGCGCGGCTCGCGCCTGTTCCGCCGCCATCTCGCCGAGCATTGCGTCGGGGCCGATGCGGGCCTTGCCGATCTGCGGGCGGCGGTCGCCCATGTCTCTCGCGACCATGTCTCGCGCTATGACGGCATCGTGCTCGCCGCCGAATAGGATCGACCGATGTCAGCGCCAGACGCAGAGGCCGCGCTCGTCGCGCGCATCGAGACGAGCTTCGGCAAGCAGAACTTCATGACCACGCTCGGCGCGCGGCTGATCCGGATTGCGCCGGGCGAGGTCGAGATCGAACTGCCGGTCTCACGCCATCTCTCGCAGCAGCACGGCTTCGTCCATGCCGGAGCGGTGTCAAGCATCGCCGATTCCGCCGCAGGCTACGCGGCGCTGAGCCTGATGCCGGAGGGGGCAGGCGTCCTCACTGTCGAGTTCAAGATCAACCTGCTCGCGCCTGCCTCCGGCGAGACGCTGCTGGCGAAGGGCAGGGTGGTCAAGGCCGGCCGCACGCTGACTCTCGCCATGGCCGAGGTTTTCTGCGTCACAGGTGGCGCGCCGAAGCTCTGCGCAATGCTGAGTGCGACCTGCATGACCATCGCCGGTCGCGACGGCGTATCGGACTGAAGAGGCGCTGCAGCGCGCAGCGCGCCGCGCGCCGGGTCGCGGCTTCGAGCCGGAAGCGGACTGCCTCAGGCGGCCGGAGGCTCGCCGGTGAAAACCGCCAACTGAGCGTCGAAGGCGCGCCTGTAGGCGGACCGCGCTTCGCCGCGGGCGATATAGGCGGAAAGGCTCGGGTAGTCGTCGAGGATATGCGATCCGTCCAATCTGCGCAGAACCGTCACCATCAGCAGGTCTCCGGCGCTGAACGCGTCGTCGAGCCAGTCGACATCGCCAAGCCGATCTGACAGTTCGCCCAACCTTGCACGGATACGATGACCGAGTATGGGCAGGCGCTCCTCGTGCCAGGCCTTTTCGCGCTCCATGTAGCTTGCCGTTTCGCGCTCGACGATCGGCGGTTCGACCGTGTTGAGCGCGGCGAACATCCAGTTGATCGCACGCGCCCGGGCGTTCGCATCGTCCGGAAGCAGGCCCGCATGACGCTCAGCGATATGAAAAACGATCGCCCCCGACTCGAACAGCGCCAGATCGCCCTGTTCGTAGGTCGGTATCTGCCCGAAAGGATGGAGCGCGCGGTGAGCGGGTTCCTTCATCTCCGCGAACGAAACCAGACGGACGTCGTAGGGCTGGCCCACTTCCTCCAGCGCCCAGCGGACGCGCATGTCACGCGCAAGCCCCCTGCCGCGATCGGGCGACCGTTCAAAGGCGGTGATGACGGGTTTGCGTGGAAATGTCATCGCGATGTCTCCGCTCACGTCGCGGTCGGTGACGGAATTGTCCTGAGAATCCAGCCGTCGGCCGCGCCGCTTGACAAGCCTGTAGCGCGACCTTAAACTTAACTCAATGGTTAAGTTTCAAGAGTCGCAGCTCGATCGCATGTTTTCCGCGCTGTCGGATCCGACGCGGCGCGCCCTGCTGGCGCGGCTCGAAGGTGAGGACGGGCTGTCGGTCAGCGAACTGGCGAAGCCTTTTCCGGTCTCGCTGCCGGCGATCATGAAGCATCTCGACGTGCTGTCGGATGCCGGGCTGGTGTCGCGGACAAAGCAGGGACGAACCGTCTCCTGCCGCCTGAACGCGGAGCCGATGGAGGAGGCGATGAACTGGCTCGCACGCTATCAGCGCTTCTGGTCGCAGCGTCTCGATGCGCTCGAGGCGTTGCTGAACGAGCAGCGCGACGAGCGCGCCTGATCGCGGACGACGGAGGACGCCATGGACGCGAAGGTCCAGACCACCCCGAGCCTGACGCTGAAGCGTCGGCTCAACGCCACGCCGGCGCAGGTCTTCAGGGCCTGGACCGACCCGGCGCTGCTGACTCGCTGGTTCGGGCCGGAGAATGTCGAGACGATCGAGGCCGAGCTCGATCCGCGCGTCGGCGGCGTCTACCGCATCGTCATGCTGGAGAACAATGGCGAGCGCCATCAGGTGCGGGGCAGCTATCAGGAGGTGATCGAGAACGAGCGGCTGGTCTTCAGCTGGTCCTGGATTTCGACGCCCGAGCGGGTCTCCAAGGTCACGGTCACGCTGAAGCCCGATGGCGACATCACCATCCTGACGCTGCTGCACGAACAGCTCTTCGACGAGAAGGCGGTCGCCGGCCACACCCATGGCTGGACCGGATCGCTGGTCAAGCTCGAGGCCTTCTTCGCCTGATCGCAGGGTGCAATGCCGCGAGACCAGTGGAAAAGCGCCGGGCCATCACGACACAGGTCCGGCCAGATAAGGAGACGAGACGATGACGCATCAGGTCGTATCCCGCGAGAACTGGCTCGTCGCGCGCAAGGCGCATCTGGCCGCCGAAAAAGCCTTCACCCGCGCCCGCGACCAGCTCTCGGCCGAGCGCCGGGCGCTGCCCTGGGTCCAGATAGAGAAGGACTATCGCTTCGAGGGTCCCAACGGACCGGTGAGGCTGGCCGATCTCTTCGGTGATAACAGCCAGCTTCTGATCTACCACTTCATGTTCGCAGCCGGCTGGAGCGAGGGCTGCCCGGGCTGCTCCTTCCTCGCCGATCATTTCGACGGCGCCAACCAGCATCTCAGGCACCACGACGTCAGCCTGGTCGCCGTCTCGCGGGCGCCCTATGCCGCGTTCCAGCCGTTCCGGACGCGCATGGGCTGGCAGTTCGACTGGGTCTCGTCGGCCGGCAGCGACTTCAACCATGACTTCCACGTCTCGCCGAACCCGGAAGAGCAGGCCGCGGGCCGCTACGAGTACAATTACGAGATGCATGACGGGCAGGCCGGCGAGATGCCTGGCTTCAGCACGTTCCAGCGCGACGAGGCGGGCGCGATCTTCCACACCTACTCAAGTTACGGGCGCGGCGGCGACCTGCTGATCGGCGCCTACAACTTCCTCGACATGATGCCGAAGGGCCGCAACGAGGAGGGGACGATGGACTGGATGCGCCACCACGACCGCTACGAGGAGAAGCCTGCGGCTCCCGCCGCCGCGGCGCTGCCGCTGACGGCCGTGGCGTCCTGCTGCGGTTAGGCCCGCGCCTGCCGCGCAAGCCAGCGCAATCAAATTTTAGCCCGCCGGCGAGCATGCCGGCATCAACCCGAGTGGAGGGAAACCATGACCTATGTTCAGGGATTCGTCGCCGCCGTCCCGGCCGCGAACAAGGACGTCTACCGCAAGCATGCGAAGGACTTCGTGCCGCTGTTCAACGAGTTCGGCGCCACCCGCGTCGTCGAGGCCTGGGGCGACGACGTGCCCGACGGCAAGCTGACCGACTTCAGGGGCGCGGTGAAGGCGCAAGGCGACGAGGTCGTCGTCTTCTCCTGGATCGAGTATCCCAGCAAGGCCGTCGCCGATGCCGCCAACGACAGGATGATGAGCGATCCGCGCATGCGCGAACTGGGCGCCAACATGCCCTTCGACGGCCAACGCATGATCTATGGCGGCTTTGCCTCGCTGGCCGACCAGGGCGATGGCGGCGGAATGGGCTATGTCGACGGCATGGTTGTGCCGGTTCCGGGCGGCAACAAGGACGCCTATCGCGAACTCGCAGCCCATCACGGCGCGATGCTGCTGGAACATGGCGCGACCCGCGTCGTCGACGCCTGGGGCGAGGATGTGCCGGACGGCAAGGTCACCGACTTCAGGCGCGCCGTGCAGGCGGCCGGCGACGAGACGATCGTCTATTCCTGGGTCGAATGGCCCTCGAGGGAGGCGCGCGACGCCGGCTGGCAGAAGGTCATGGCCGATCCGCGTATGCAGCGCGAGATGCCCTTCGACGGCAAGCGCCTGATCCATGGCGGCTTCGCGCCGATCCTCGACGCGTAAGGCTCGCTGGTTTGTCACCAGGTGCCGTCATGGCGAGCACAAGCGA
>JBKJSB010000218.1:0-13428 GCA_046593015.1 Allobosea sp. | reverse complement strand
GATCAGCACCGACCAAGCGACGATGCTGCCCCCGCCCGATCCGCGCCCCGGGCCGACCGGAATGTCATTCGCCTTGGCCCATTTGATGAAGTCGGCGACGATCAGAAAATAGCCCGGATACTTCATCCGGGCGATGACCGAGAGCTCGAAATCGAGCCGCGCCTCATAGGCCGGGACGTCAAAGCCCGGCGAGGGGCCATGCTTGGCGAGCCGCGCCGCGAGCCCGGCTTTCGCCTGCAGTTCGAGCTCGACCGCCTCGTCGAGCCCGTTCTCGCCGCCGAAGCGCGGCAGGATCGGCTTGCGCAGGCCGACACGCCAGGTGCAGCGCATCGCGATCTCGACGGTCGAGGCCAGCGCCTCGGGCAGATCGGCGAAACGGCGCTTCATCTCGGCGCGGCTGGCGAAATGATGCTGCGGCGTCACCCGGCGGCGCTCGCCATCGGAGACCAGCCGCCCGGCCGCGACCGCCAGAAGCGCGTCATGGGCGTCGTAATCGGCGGGCTTGGCGAAAAACGGCTCGTTGGTCGCAACGATGGCGAGATCCATGTCATAGGCGAGCGTCAGAAGCTGCGCCTCGATGCCCGCCTCGCCCTCCTCGCCATGGCGCTGGATCTCGACATAGAGCCGGTCGCCGAAGATGCCGGCCAATCTCGAAAGCCGTGCCTTCGCCTGCGCCGCCTGTCCGTTGCGCAGCGCGAGATCGACCGGCCCACCATGTCCGCCAGTCAGTACGATCAGCCCGTCTTGATGCTCGCCAAGCCGCTCCATCGTCGAGAGCGGCTGACCTGAGCCGCCGCTCGCCAGACAAGCCTCGGTGACGAGCCTCATCAGATTTCCGTAGCCGGCCTCGTTCATCGCCAGCAGCACCAGATGCGGTGGTGTCTGGTTGAGCGGGGCTTTGCGACCTCCCTCGGCCTCGTCGCCGAAATCGATCGATAGCTGAACGCCCACGATCGGCTGGATACCCGAGCCGGCGAGTTTTTCCGAGAATTCCAGCGCGCCGAACAGATTGTTGGTGTCGGTCAGCGCCAGCGCCGGCTGGCCGTCGGCGGCCGCCATCTTGGCGATGGTCGGGATCGTCATCGCGCCTTCGAGCAGTGAATAGCTCGAATGGACATGCAGATGCACGAAGCCGATCTCGGACAGGATGCGCCCCTCGCTGTCGTCCCGGCCCATCATCCGCCCTCGTCTGCGGAACGACTCGTTCGCACCGCCTCAGGATCATTTGCGGTCGCCGCCTGCGCAGCGTCCAGCAGCCAGATGCCGCAGTCGAGGCCGGGCTGTGGATGGCTCAGACCTGCACCACCGAAAACAATGCTGCCCAGAGCCAGATCATGCCGAGGAAAAGCCCGAGCGAGGCCAACTCCGCCAGACCTGCCGCAACCTTACGCACCGCAACCATCGCCACCTCCTGATGTTCTTTCTATGTCCAGTTTAATTCATGGTTTGTTCTCGTCAATGCCGAAACGTCAGTTCCATCCTGCACAAATGGATGGCGGTTAACAAAATCCGAACGGCAGCCTCAGAGCAGCAGGAACGCAGCCGGGCCGAAAAAAACAATCAGCCCGAGCAGTATGTTCTGCCACAGCAGATTGCTCGCCCAGCGGGTTTCAGCGATCTTCGCGCGAAGGCGGCTGCCGCTGTCATCCGGGTTGCCGAACCATAAATCCCAGTTCGACTGGTAATGCGCTTCGATTACCGACCAGGTCGAATGGCCAATCGCCCGTGCGCAGCGGCGAATGGTCAGAAAGATGACCACCATCATAATCGTCACGACGCCGAAGTACGCCAGAATTCCGGGCAGGACCGAAACGAGAGTCATGATAGACCGCTTTTTGGAAAGGCCTCAGTCGAGCGGCACCACCAGCCCGTCGCGGATCGTCACCTGCCGGTCCATCCGGCGGGCGAGGTCGAGGTTGTGGGTGGCGATCAGCGCCGCCAGCCCCGAGGCCCGCGCCAGCGCGACCAGCGTCGAGAAGACGTGCAGCGAGGTCACCGGGTCGAGATTGCCGGTCGGCTCGTCGGCCAGGAGCAGGCGCGGCGTGTTGGCCATGGCACGGCCGATCGCGACGCGCTGCTGCTCGCCGCCGGAGAGCTCGCCCGGCAGATGGTCGAGGCGTTCGCCGAGGCCGAGGAAGGTCAGCAGTTCGGCCGCGCGCGCCTCCGCCAATCCCTTGTCGAGCCCGCGGATGCGCTGCGGCAGCACGACGTTCTCCAGCGCGGTGAACTCAGGCAGCAGATGGTGGAACTGGTAGACGAAGCCGATTTCGGTGCGGCGCAGCCGCGTGCGGCCGGCATCGTCGAGCTTGGCCGTCGCCATGCCGCCGATGAAGACCTCGCCGGCATCGGGCTTCTCCAGCAGGCCGGCGACATGCAGCAGCGTCGATTTGCCGGTGCCGCTCGGCGCGACCAGCGCCACGAGTTCGCCGGGCCAGAGCGCGAAGTCCGCCTTGCGCAGGATTTCGAGCGGCGCGTCGGTCTGGGGATAGAAGCGCTCGACCTGGGAGAGGAAGAGCGCGGGCGTCTCGCGTGCCATTCGCTTCAGCCCATCCTCAGCGCCTGGACGGGGTCCAGGCGCGCGGCTTTCCAGGCCGGATAAAGCGTCGCCAGCAGCGACAGCACAAGCGCCATCGCAACCACGGTGGCGACCTCGCGCCAGTCGATCACCGAGGGGATGTCGCTCAGAAAACGCACGGTCGGGTCCCAGAGATTGGCCCCGGTGACGAAGTTGAGCGCCGCCATGATCGACTTGATGTTGTTGGCGAAGACGACGCCGAGCCCAAGCCCCGCCAGCGTGCCGAAGACGCCGATCGCAGCCCCTGTGATCAGGAAGACCCGCAGCACGGTGCCGCGCGTCGCACCCATGGTCCGCATGATCGCGATGTCGGCGGTTTTGTCCTTCACCAGCATGATCAGCCCGGAGACGATGTTGAGCGCCGCGACCAGCACGATCAGCGTCAGGATCAAAAACATCACGTTGCGCTCGACCTCCAGCGCGTTGAAGAAGGTCCGGTTGCGCTGCCGCCAGTCCGACAGCACCAGCGGGCGCGGCGCATCGGCCTCGATCGCATCGCGTACCTGTTGGGTGCGGTCGGGATTGTCGACGAAGATCTCGATGACGTTCACGTCGCCGTCGCGGTTGAAATAGGCCTGGGCCTCGACCAACGGCATGAAGACGAAGGAGGCGTCGAACTCGGTCATCCCGATCTCGAAGATTGCCTGCACCGGATAGGCCTTGATGCGCGGCGCGGTGCCGAACGGCGTCGAGGCTCCGCGCGGCGAGACGATGGTGATCGATTCGCCGACCGTCAGCCCCAGCGAGTTGGCCAGCCGCTGGCCGATCGCGACGCCGCCGCCCGCATCGAAGCCGTCGAGCGTGCCGCGCCTGACATTGCCGCCGACGAAGGGGATCGCCTTGATGTCGGACTCGAAGATGCCGCGCACCAGCACGCCGCCATTGCCGGTCTGCGAGGAGGCGAGCGCCTGCCCTTCGACCAGCGGGATCGCCTGCCGGACGCCCTGCACCTTCCGCAGGCGTTCGGCGACCGCCATGTAGTCGTCGAGCGGGCGGTCGATCGGAGTGGCGAAGATGTGCCCGTTCACGCCGACGATCTTCTCCAGCAGTTCCTTGCGGAAGCCGTTCATCACCGACATCACGATGATCAGCGTGGCGACGCCGAGCAGAATGCCGAGGAACGAGAAGCCGGCGATTACCGAGACGAAGCCCTCGCGCCGGCGGGTGCGCAGATAGCGCCCGGCGAGCAGCCATTCGAAGCCGGCGAAAGCACGCGTCCCGGTCGGCGGCGGCTCGATAGCGACTGGCGCGTCGGCGGCGACGCTCACGCCGGGGCGCCTTCAAGGCGCGGTTTGCCCATGAAGCGGTCGAGCGCGGCCTCGATCGAGACGCTCTCGCGCTCGCCACTGGTCCGGCGCTTGATCTCGACCTTGCCCTCTGCCAGCCCCTTGGGGCCGACGATGATCTGCCAGGGCACGCCGATCAGGTCGGCGGTGGCGAATTTGCCGCCCGGCCGCTCGTTGGTGTCGTCGTAGAGCGCATCATAGCCCTTCGCGAGCAGCGCCTTGTACAGATTTTCGCAGGCCGCGTCGGTGCCGGCGTCGCCAGCCTTGAGGTTCAGGACCGCGACGTCGAAGGGCGCGATCTCGTCGGGCCAGACGATGCCGCCATCGTCATGCCCGGCCTCGATCAGCGCCGCCACCAGCCGGCTCGGGCCGATGCCGTAGGAGCCCATATGCACGGGCGTCTGCTGGCCGTCCGGCCCGGTCACCGTCGCGCCCATCGGTTCGGAGTATTTGGTGCCGAAATAGAAGATGTGACCGACCTCGATGCCGCGCGCCGAAACCTGCGCGTCGCTGGGAATCGCCTCGTAAGACGCTTTCTCATGCATCTCGTCGGTGGCGGCATAAAGGCTGGTCCATTTGTCGACGATCGCCTGCAGTCCTTCGACGCTGTCGAAATCGGTATCGGCCGCCGGCGTCTCGAAATCGAGATAGTCCTTGTGGCAGAAGACCTGGCTCTCGCCGGTCGAGGCCAGAACGATGAACTCGTGGGAGAGATCGCCGCCGATCGGGCCGGTATCGGCCCGCATCGGGATTGCCTTCAGCCCGAGCCGCGCGAAGGTGCGTAAGTAGGCCGTGAACATGCGGTTATAGGCGTGGCGCGCTGCCGCCTGGTCGATGTCGAAGGAATAGGCGTCCTTCATCAGGAATTCGCGCCCGCGCATCACGCCGAAGCGCGGCCGGCGCTCGTCGCGGAACTTCCACTGGATGTGGTAGAGGTTCAGCGGCAGGTCCTTGTAGGACTTGACGTAGGTCCGGAAGATGTCGGTGACCATCTCCTCATTGGTCGGGCCGAAGAGCATCTCGCGCTTGTTGCGGTCGGTGATGCGCAGCATCTCCTCGCCATAGGCGTCGTAGCGCCCGCTCTCGCGCCAGAGATCGGCAGACTGGATCGTCGGCATCAGGATCTCGATCGCGCCGGAGCGGTTCTGCTCCTCGCGCACGATCCTGTTGATCTTCTCGAGCACGCGCAGGCCGAGCGGCAGCCAGGAGTAGATGCCCGCCGATTGCTGGCGGATCATGCCGGCGCGCAGCATCAGCCGGTGCGAGACGATCTCGGCCTCGCGCGGCGCATCGCGCAGGATCGGCAGGAAATAGCGGGAGAGACGCATCGGAGGAACTCTTGCAGGGAAACGCTTGAAACACGGGGAAACGCTTGGAACAGCCGCCCCGCCGCCGGGCGCGCCTGAGTCGGTCATCTCAGAGACAGCATCGCCATTGCTCGAATGCAAATGCAAATGCAAATCGGAATGGCAGGAGGCTGCGACTGCGGCCCAGGTCGGGCCGTCGCTCAGCCCGTCTTGTCGAATTTCTGCCTGAGCCGCGCGTTCACGGCCGGCGGCACGAAGGGCGAGACGTCGCCGCCCATGCCGGCGATCTGGCGCACCAGCGCCGGGGTGATCGGCCGCACGCCGGTCGAGGCCGGCAGGAAGACGGTCTGGATCCCGCCATCCATGGTCCGGTTCATGCCGGCGAGCTGCATTTCGTAGTCGAGGTCCGAACCGTCGCGCAGGCCGCGCACGAACAATGTCGCCCCGGCCTCGCGCGCCGCCCAGATCGCCAGCCTGTCGAAGCTGACCACGTCGATGGAGACGCCGGCCTCCCGCGCGATCGGCCCGGCGACCTCGCGCAGCAATTCGGTGCGCTCCTCTGCCGTGAAGATCGGGGCCTTGCCCGGGTGGACGCCGATGGCGATGACCAGCCGGTCGCAGAGCCGGCAGGCCCCCGAGATCACGTCGAGATGGCCATTGGTGACGGGGTCGAACGACCCCGGATAGAAGGCTGTGCGGCTCATAGCCAAGGGTTAAAGCATCGGCCCGAAAAGTGGAATGCGGTTTTCGGAAAAGCCGATTCTAAGAAAAATGGCGACGCGCCGGCAAGCCGGTCACGCCGCCCTGACCTGCGTGATGAACTCGTCGACGCGGCTCCTCAGCCCATGCGCCAGCCCGGTCAGCTCGGAAGACGCGCGCAAGAGCGCGCCGGCGGCGTCCGAGGTCTGCTGCGAGGCCGAGGAGACAAGGCTCGTCGCCTCGCCGATGCGGTTGAAGGCGGCCGTCGCGGTACCGACCTCGGTGACGATCGCGTGTGTCGCGCCATGCTGGTGGCGCATCGTCTCGGCGGTGCGGCGGACCGTGTCGCTCAGACCCCCGATCATGCCGCGAATGCCGGCGATGGCCTCGACAGTCGCCGTCGTGGCCTGGTTCATGCCGGCGATCTGGCGCGAGATGTCCTCGATGGCGCGGGCCGTCTGGCCCGACAGACCCTTGACCTCGGAGGCGACGACGGCAAAGCCCCGGCCCGCCTCGCCGGCGCGCGCAGCCTCGATCGTGGCGTTGAGCGCGAGCAGGTTCGTCTGCGCGGCGATGTCGGAGATCATGCCGATCACGTCGGAGACGCGGGCTGCGCCCGATGCGAGGGACTCGACCACCGCGCCCATTTCGTCGGCATAGTCGCGGGCCGAGCGCGCGCTGCGATCCGAGGACTGCACGTCGCTGTCCAGCCTGTCGATCGCGGTGCGCAGATCCTGCGCCGCACCTTCGATCGAGCGGATGCTGGCGATGGCGCGCGAGGTCGAATCGTGGACCGTGCCGGCATTCGCCTGCGTCTGCAGGGCTCCGTTGGACAGTTCGCTCGCCGTGACGCTGAGTTCCTGCGCCGCTGACGAAACGGCGTTGGTGACGCTCAAGATCGAGCGTTCGAGATCGCTGGCGAGGTCGCTGAGCAGCGCGCTGCGCTGGCGGCCCGCTTCACGGTCGGCCTCCTCGCGCCCGGCCAGACGCGCCGCTTCCTCGCGGATCATGGTCTCGCGGATGCGCCGGACGGAGCTGGCGATGGCGCCGATCTCGTCCTTGCGCTGCGCACCCGGAATGTCGAGGTCGGTTCGTCCGGTGGCCACGCCGGCCAGGGCCTGCGACAGGCCCCTGATCGGCTGCGCCACGGACAGGCCAAGCAGCAGCGCGAAGACGAGCAGCGGCCCGATCACGACGAGCGCCGCACCCAGCATCGCGTTGCGGATGGTGACGACGACGGCGAAGGCTGTTGTTTCCGGCTCGGTCAGCCAGAGCTGCCAGGTCCAGTCGCCGACCCTGACGGGCCGGCCGGTGACGAGCAGCGCCGCGCCGTCGCGGCTGGTCATCGTCAGCATGCCGCCCTTTGCCTGCCCCAGCAGGCCCGGATCGAGCACATTGCCCGGTGCGTCGCCGACGAGCCGACGGGCCGGGTTCGAGCGCATGAAACCGTCCGCGCCGATCAGATAGGTTCCGACATTGCGAAGGCCGCTGGAGTTGATCGCCAGAACGGCGTCCATGATCCTGGTGTCGAGTGCGATCACAAGCGTGCCGGAACCATCGTCCGCGCCTGATTCCGTGCCGACGAAGCGCTGCGCCATGAAGGCGCGCGGCTCGCCGCCGGCCGAATCATAGGGCGCGAAATCGATGACCGCCTGCTCGCCGGCCGGGACCGAACGCGACGCCGCGACCACCTTTCCGAGGCCGGTCTCGACAAGGTCGGGCTCGCTGACGAGGCGGCCGAATTCCGGACCCTTCCTGACGCTGTAGACCACCCGTCCCTTGGCGGAAACGAGATACATGTCGGCATAGCCGAACTGCTTCAGCGCCGCGCGATAGGTTTCGTGGATCGGCACATGACGCCAGGAGTAGCCGTGCTGGTGGTCCCTGCCGGTGCGCGCCTCGCGCTCCTCGGGCGAGCTGCCAGCCTGATAGTGATCGAGGATACGGCGCATGTCATAGGTGCCGAGCTCCATCCATTTGCCGATCTCATCGACCGCCGAAACCGTGTAGGCGCTGCGCGCCTGCACCGAGAGCTCGGACCTGACCTGCGCCCAGCGGCGTTCGATCGCGCCGGCATGGCTCTCGGCCAGATCGCTCAGGCGCTCACGCACGGATTCCCGCGCCCATTCGGCCACCGCACGATAGGCCGACGTGCCGACGACCAGCGCCGCCAGACAGGCGAGCGCCAGCATCGCGGCGGGGAGCCTGATCCTGAGGCTGAACACGCGGTGGAACTCCGGCGGGACATCATGTCCGGTTCCGCCAAGAGACACCAGATTGCGTTAACGTTCTTTGAAAGCGAGGCCCGCCGAGGCTCGCATAGATTGCATCAGGGTATCAGCGCGGCCAGGGCCGCCGCGCTGCCGATGATCGTGGACAGGAAGACGAGCGCCAGAGCCACGAAGGACAGGCGGCGCTGACTGTCGAACTTGCGGGGGAACGGCATCATGTGCTTTCGGCGAATCGGCTGACACTTGCTCTTACCTTGCGTGACGCCCGGCCCCGGCCCCGGCATGGCGACATCATGGCGAGACTGTGACATGACCGATCTCCCGGTTTGCGGATTGCGCCGCCCCGTCCTCCCGCCTAAACCGCCCGGATGCTAACCCTCAACGACATCACCTACCGGCTCGGCGAGCGCCTGCTGCTGGACCATGCCGGCGCAGCGCTGCCCGACGGCGCGCGCGTCGGCCTCGTCGGCCGCAACGGCACCGGCAAGACGACGCTGTTCCGCATCATCACCGGCGACCTCTCGCCCGAGGGCGGCAGCGTCCATCTGCCCAAGGGACGGCGTATCGGCGGCGTCGCGCAGGAAGCGCCCGGCGGGCCCGAGACGCTGATCGAGGTCGTGCTCGCCGCCGACACCGAACGCGCGGCCCTGCTCGCAGAATCCGAGACCGCCACCGACCCGCTGCGCATCGCGGAGATCGGCACGCGGCTGGCCGACATCGACGCGCATTCCGCCCCTGCCCGCGCCGCGACCGTGCTGCACGGGCTCGGTTTCGACGAGGCCGCCCAGCAGCGGCCCTGCTCGGATTTTTCCGGCGGCTGGCGCATGCGCGTGGCTCTGGCCGCCGTGCTGTTCTCGCAGCCCGATCTGTTGCTGCTCGACGAGCCGACCAACTATCTCGACCTCGAAGGTACGCTCTGGCTCTACGACTATCTCGAGCGCTATCCGCACACCGTGCTGGTCGTCAGCCATGATCGCGAACTGCTCGACACCTGCGTCGACCACATCCTGCATCTCGATGGCGGCAAGCTGACGATCTATCGCGGCGGCTACACCTCCTTCGCCAAGCAGCGCGCCGAAAAGCAGATGCAGCTCTCCAAGGCCAAGGAGAAGCAGGACGCCGAGCGCAAGCACCTCCAGGCCTTCGTTGATCGTTTCAAGGCCAAGGCCTCCAAGGCGCGCCAGGCCCAGTCGCGCGTCAAGCGGCTCGAGAAGATGGAATCGATCGCCACTATCGTCGATCGCGACGTCCAGCCCTTCAGCCTGCCCGGGCCCGAGCGGCCGCTCGCGCCGCCGATGATCGTGCTCGACGACGCCAGCGCCGGCTATGGCGACCGCAAGGTGCTCTCAAAGCTCAACCTGACGCTGCTGCCCGACGACCGCATCGCCCTGCTCGGCTCGAATGGCAACGGCAAATCGACCTTCTGCAAGCTGATCGGCGGACGCCTGGCGCCGCTCTCGGGCGAAATGCGCAAATCGTCCAAGCTGGAGACGGCCTATTTCGCCCAGCACCAGCTCGACGAGTTGCGGCTGGAGGACACGCCGGTCGCCCATCTGCGCGACCTGATGCCCGACGCGCCCGAGGCCAAGGTCCGCTCCAAGGCGGCCCAGATCGGCTTTCCGGCCCAAAAGGCCGAGACGCCGGTGAAGAACCTTTCGGGCGGCGAGAAGGCCAGGCTGATGCTGGGGCTGGCCGCATTCGGCGGCCCGCACCTGCTGATCCTCGACGAGCCGACCAACCATCTCGACATCGACAGCCGCACCGCCCTTGTCAACGCGATCAACGACTATCCCGGCGCGGTGATTCTCGTCAGCCACGACCGCTTCCTGATCGAATCCTGCGCCGACCGGCTCTGGCTCGTCGGCGACGGCACCGTGAAGAACTTCGACGGCGACATGGAGGACTACCGCACGCTGGTGCTCGGCGGGGCCAAGGCGGCGCGGCGCGAGAAGCAAGCGGACGCCGCTCCGGCGGCCGGCAAGGCCGACGACCGCAAGGGCGCGGCGGTGAAACGCGCGGCGCAAGGCCCGCTGCGCCAGAAACTCAACCTCGCCGAAGCGCGCATCGCCAAGCTGACCGGGCTGATCGGCAAGGTCGACGAGGTGCTCGGCAACGGCGCAGCCTTTGCCCGCGATCCCGACAAGGCGCGGATCTTGTCGCGCCAGCGGGCGGAATTGGCGGAAGCGCTGGCGGCGGCGGAGGAGGAGTGGCTGGGGCTCAGCGAGGATCTGGAGAGCGCGTAGGCGACCCTATCGGAGCTTGGCGATTCCGATCCCGTCGAGTTTGGCGCGATCCTTTATCGACTCTTCGCTGCGGGTCAGCGCCTTCGCGATCGCCTTGAGCGCCATTCCCTTCCTGGCGAGCAGCTTTAGCTTGTCGAGTTCCTCTCCGGTCCAGGGCTGACGATGACGTTCGAAACGCTCGGCCAAGGTGGGCTCCTTACTTCTTGTCGGCGACGGCCCGATCAGATGCAGGGCTCGGGACATGTTCCGCGCTCTGAACTGCGCGCTCAGCCCTGCCCCGGCTTCACGATCCGCGCCAGCCGGTTGTCGGTGAACATGTAGATCTCGCGGCCGCCGGGTTCGGAATAGAGCACCTGCACCTCGCGCTGGCCCTTGCCGCTATCGCCGATCAGCACGTCGGTCGGGCGCGCGCCCTTGAGCCTGACCAGTTCGCATTCGGTGATGCCCTCGGCGATCGCCGGCGGCAGCGCCCCGGCCGGCGACGAAACGTCGCCATCGCATTCGCCCTCTGCCGTCAACCGCGCTTCCTGCGTCGCGGTGCGCGCCGAGGCGCTGCTCGCAGGCGCGCTGTTCGCGGTTGTCGCGGCCGCGCGGCCTTCGCTCTTCTCGGACATGAAGGAAAAACCGCCGATGTCGACGGAGCAGCCGCCGAGCGCGAGCGCGCAGGCGAGCAGGGCAGGAATTTTCACGCTTTTTTCTCCCAGCGGCCCGCCTCGTCCTGCTGCCAGTAGCTGGCGCTCCGGCCCGAGGCCTTGACCGTCTTCCAATCCTCGCGCGCGGCTGTCAGCGCCTCGGGATCGTCACCATCGAATATCAGCACGACGCGCTCGTAGCCCTGCAATGCGTCGGGAATGCGGACGCCGTCGGCGCAGATCCGGACCTGCGCGGCGTTGGGGTTGTGTCCTTGCGTGGTCAGCACAATGGGGTTTCCCGCCGCATCCGGCTCGGCCGCCGTGACGTGCGGCAGGAAGCCTTCGTCGGAATAGGTCCAGAGCCGGTCGTCGAGCGCGCTCAGCCGCTCCGGGCTCGAGACCTCGACCACGACCTTCTGCCCGCGCGACAGGGCACGCTCGAGAATGGTCGGCAGGACCAGTTCGAGCGGGCGCGACTGCAGGTGAAAGAACAGGATTTCGGTCGCGGCGGATATCCTCGCCGCCCCATCCGGTGGCGACGTCACAGCAACTTGGTCAAGGTGTTCGTGACGTTCAGCTCGAACGGCACGTCGAGCCTGTTCAACCGCGACTCGACCAGATTGCGGTCCGCCCGGCGCGCTACATCGACCCGCAGGACCTCGCGTCCGGCGTCGTCCCAGGATATGCCGATCCCGCCGACGCCCTCAATGTCCTGCAACGCATCGACGGCCTCGCGCTTTTTCGCCCTGACATCGTCCGGCATGGCCATCTCCCTCTGTCACGTCAGCATGCTGACCCCAAGAGATTGGAGCGCCGCCGCCAGACTGCAAGCATATCCGACGCCGACCTTCTTGCCATCCTTCTCGCGCACGCCACCGGCAAAGAGCATTGCGACGGGAGCGAGATCGGCGCGCCGGTAGATCAGGCTGCCGGAATCGCCTGGCCCGGCGAAGGGCGTGTCGTCGGCCAGCCAGCTAATCTCGACGACGTTGTCGAAGCGGATGTTGCGCTTCAACTGGGGGCTGAACACCGATAGGTTCGACAGCTCCGTCGCGGTGACGAGGCCGATCGTCCAGCCGGTGCTGCGGCCGATCTTGCAGACCTCGTCATGGCGTTTCAGCAGGCGCGGCTCGATCACAGCCCCGAGCCGAGCCGCGCCTGACCCGGTCGCATAAGCGGGCAAACGGTTCGGCTCGCCGACGAGAGCGTCGTCGTCGAGCGCCGCCACCGCTGCGTCCAGTTCCTGCGCGCCCGTCGCGCTCAGCTCCGAGAAATCGACGAGCCGCCCGATACGCAGGCTGTTCACCAGCGATTTTACATCCGGCTTGGCGGGCTGGTAGATCGGGTCATCGGTCTTCGCCAACCCCGATAGAGCCAGAACATGCGCGTTCGACATCAGACCCTTGCGCCCTTTCCAGGGTCCGCGCTCGAATTGCACGAAGGGGCCGATCGAGCCCGCCATGGCGTCCCGATGCGCGACCGAGCCGCCGAGCGCGAGCGGGCGCATGGTCGCTGCGAAGCCCGCCGCGGTCGCCGCCTTTGACAGGCTGGCCATCGAAGGGATCGCAACCCGACCCAGCGTGGACACCGATACGGCGTCGCCGAAACGCTCGCTGAGTTCGTTCGCATAGCGTGCGGCAAGGCCGTCCTCGCGGCGCAACCGCACCTCGATCCCGCAGCCGCCGTCCGGCATGCGGCCGGACAGGCCGATGCTGAGATGCTGATCGACCTTCGGGGTCACCGACAGGGTCGTGATGCGCTCGGCCGGATCGAGATTGCGAAGGCTGAAATAGGCGTCGAGCGCTTGCAGGGCCTCAGCTCGGGCGTCCTCTTCGCGCATCGCAATCTCACTCGCCCTTGTAGAAATAGGGAACGACAAAGGAGAACAAGACGATCAGGGTGGACGTCATCTTCCCGTCGACCGGCGGGAACCACAGAATCGAATGACCCATTCCCAGAACCCAGAGCAAGAAAGCGATCGCCGCGATGCCGGTTCCGAGCCATTGCGTGCTGGCGGCGATGGCCGTGTCGCGCGTTCCCCAGATGCGCACGAACAGCACCAGCGCCAGGCCGAGCAGCGGCAGATAGCCGACCAGCGGAGATTGCGTCGCCGGTTCGCCGCCGACCCAGAAGCCTCTGAGGGTCAGATAGACGCCGAGCGCCTCGCCGGGATCAGGGTGATCAGCCGGCTCATATAGTCCTTGAACTGCTTGGCCTGCGGCAATGGCTGGCCGCCATCGCCGGGAAGGTTCCATTGCTGGACATCGGCCGGCTTCTCGATCCGGAAAGGTCCTGCAGCCATGCCAACCTCCATCGCAAACCGACACTGTTCTCCGGCTGCGCAGGGTCAACCTAACGTTGCGTCAGCTCACGCGCGATTGCAAGACTTCTGCTGTTGCGGCGGGTGTCGGCTCACCCCTCGTAGTGATCCGCCACCAGCCGGTCGAGCAGGCGC
>JBKJSB010000115.1:0-4386 GCA_046593015.1 Allobosea sp. | reverse complement strand
CGGGCAGCACCGGGCAATCGGTCTGCGGCGTCGGCACGAAACTGCCCGGGCCGGGGCTGCTCTTGCCGCCGGCAGAGCAGATGAACGCCGCCTTGATCGTGGCGTTGTCCTTGGCATTGAGACCGTTCGACTTCGTCGAATTGGAATAGATTGCGCAGCCGGGCGCCTCCAACCGCGCATTCTTGTCGAGCGCGACGGTGAAATTCTCCGACGGCTCCAGCCCGCTCACGCAGATCGGCGCGCCACCCACGACCTTGGCCGTCGCATTGACGGAGACGGTCGCCGCATCGACGCCGAACATATGCATGATCGTGGTCTTGGCGACGGTGCTGATCGCGACCGTGACGGTCTTGGCGCTCATGTCGGCGGAAGCCGAAACCTTGCCTTGCTGCCGCGACTGGGCGAGCGCCTGCTGGGCGAATTTGTCGGCGACGTTGGCCACGGTCGCGGCGCTGGTGTTGCCGAGGCGAAACTCCCTGGCGGCCGCCAGAGCCGCGCTGTCGGCGGCGTTCTGCAGATCGGCGCGCGCCGTCGAGAGCAGGCCGTAATCGACGGCGACGCCAGCGCCTGCGAGCAGCAAGGGCGCACCCAGGCTGAACAGCATCATCACGCCGCCGGCCTCATCGCGCCAGCCGCGCCGCAGGACCGCCAGCAGCCCGAGGATGCCCCGCCGTCTCGTCATGCCGCCCTCGACAAAGCGCGATGCGCGCGCAGCATGAAGCGGACCTGATGGCTCAGCAGCCGCCAGTTCACCGGTTTGCACATGAAGGAGGTCGCGCCGGCCTCGTAGGCCTGGTCGATCGAGACCATGTCCTCACGCCCGGTGATGACCATGATCGGGACGCCGTCATAGCGCGGGTCAGCCCTGAGCCGGCGCACCATCTCGATACCGTTGATCCCGGGCATGTCGACATCGACCAGCAGGACGTCGAAATCGACGAGAGCGAGCTTCGCCAGACCATCCTCGGCCGAGTCCGCCGTGGTCACCTCGAGATTGGGGGTCGAGAGATAGACCGTGCAGAATTCGCGCTGGATCGGATCGTCGTCGACGGCCAGAAGCTCGATCCGATCGCCTCGCACATAGCTGAAAGGGACTGGACTGGACATTGCGGACAAAGGACCCATTCTGGATTCTGGCGCGACGGAAATGGCGTCGCAGCCTGAAGATGGCAGATAAACTCCAACAAACCGTTGCACGAATTGCCTAAAATCAAGCCGCTCATTTGCTTTTCGTAAAGCCTGTTGCGCCATGCTCCGACGCATGCCGCGCAGCCCTTCCCTGTCGATCCGCACCCGCCTGATCCTGTTGGTGGTCAGCGCGGTGGTTCTGGCCCAGGCCGTCTTCGTGGCGGCCTTCGTCTGGCGCGAGACCGAGCGCTACGCCGTCGTCCGGCGCGACGCCATGCTGACCAGCGCACACGCGATCGCGGCGGCAGCCGCGCGCGCCGTCGCCGAGCGCGATGTCGGCGGCGCCTATCAGGCGATCCGCGCAATCGGCCGGATGAGCGGCGTGACCTATGCCGGCGTCGAGGCAAGCGACGGCACGCCGCTGGCCGATGTCGGCGCGACCGAGCAGCTCACCGGCGACCTCGTCATCACCGACGCCGGTACGACCTGGCCGCTGGCGACGATCCTGCGCAGCCGCTCGATCGAGGCGAGCGTGCCGGTCGTGTTCGAAGGCAACGCCGTCGGCACGTTGCGGCTGCTCGGCGACACGCGCGATCTGCCGGCGCTCATTCGTTCCGCCGTGCTGAACATCCTGCTGATCGGCGGGCTGGCGATGCTGTGCGCCATCGCGCTTGCGCTGCGCCTGCAGCGCGGCATTACCGCCCCCTTGCGCGCCCTGACGGGCACGATGGCCCATGTCCGGGCCGGGCACGATTATTCGGTGACGCTCGCGGCTGGCGGGCGCGACGAGATCGGCATCCTGATCGACGGCTTCAACGGCATGATCGGCGACATTCGCGAGCGCGACGCGCGGCTGGAGCGGCATCGCGAGCGGCTGGAGACCGAGGTCGCCGAGCGCACCGCAGACTATCAGCAGGCCGCCCGTGACGCCGACGAGGCCAATCAGGCCAAATCCGCCTTCCTCGCGACGATGAGCCATGAAATCAGGACGCCGATGAACGGCATTCTGGTGATGGCGGAGCTGCTGGCCGGGACCGAACTGCCCGAGCGCGCGCGCCGGCAGGCGCAGGTGATCGCGCGCTCGGGCACCAGCCTGCTCGCCATCATCAACGACATCCTCGACCTGTCGAAGATCGAATCCGGGAAGCTCACCGTCGAGCAGCTCGCCGTCGATCCCGAAGAGAGCGCCGAGGCCGTGCTGCAGCTCTTCAGCGACCGCGCCCGCTCGAAGGGGCTCGATCTCTGCGCCGCGATCGCGCTGCCTGCCGGCGTGGCGGTCGTCGCCGATCCGGTCCGACTCGGGCAGGTGCTCGGCAACCTCGTCAACAACGCGCTGAAGTTCACCGAGGCCGGCGGCGTGACGCTGCGGATCTCCCGCATTGATGACGAGCGGCTGCGCTTCTGCGTCGAGGATACCGGCATCGGCATTCCCTCCGGCAAGCTCGACACGATCTTCGAATCCTTCTCGCAGGCCGACCAGACCACGACGCGCCATTATGGCGGCACGGGGCTTGGCCTCTCGATCGCGCGCCAGCTCGTCGCGGCGATGGGCGGGACGCTTGTCGTGACGAGTGCGGTCGGCGTCGGCAGCGCCTTCTCCTTCTCGCTGCCGCTCGCCGAGGCCGTCACGCCGGACGCCACCAGCGAGCCGGCTGCCCTGCCGCTGCAAGCCGTCATTGCGACGCCGCTCTCCCATTCCGCCGAAGCGATGGAGGCCTGCCTTTCGGAGGCCGGACTATCGGTCGCCCGCATGGAAACGCTTCCGACGGAGATCGCCGGCCACATGGCTCTCCTGATCGCCTCGCCCGAGACCCTTCGCCGCCAGCCAGCGCTGCAGCGCCGCACGGGGCTCGCCATCCTCGTGCTCGCCGGCGACGGCGAGCCTGTGGACGATCTCCTCGGGACGGTGGCGGACGCGGTTCTCGCCTGGCCGGTGCAGCGCCGCGATCTCCGGCGGGTGCTCGCCTGCCTGCGCGACGGCAGGCCCGTCGGCGGCGAAGCCCACGCCATCGCGGCCGCACCGACGCTCGCCTTCCCCGGCCTGCGCGTGCTGGTCGCCGACGACAGCGCGGTCAACCGAGAGGTCGCCGACGCCGCGCTGCTGCGGCTCGGCATCCAGGCGCGCTTCGTCGAGGACGGGCTGCAGGCGGTGGCCGCTGCGCTGGCGGAGCCCTTCGACCTCGTGCTGATGGATGGCAGCATGCCGGGCCTCGACGGGTTCGACGCGGCCCGCGCCATCCGCGCCCATGAGGCGCAGCAAGGCGCGCCGCGCCTGCCGATCGTGGCGCTGACCGCCCATGTCGTCGGGGCCGGCGCCGACGCCTGGCGCGAGGCCGGCATGGACGACGTCGTCCACAAGCCGTTCACGCTGGCCCGGCTTGCCGCCTGCATTGCCCGGTTCGCCGGGGACAAGGCCGGCGAGCCGGCCGAATCCGGACCGGTGGCGGATGGTCCCACCGAGGAGCTGGACCGTTCCGTCCTGCGCGAACTGCTCGACATGACCGGCGGCAACGAGGCGACGGTGCGGCGCATTGCCGATCTGTTTGCAACCAAATCGGCCGAGACGCTGTCGGAGCTGGAGGCCGCCAGCGCCAGCGGCGACATCGAGGCGGTGGGCCGCAGCGCCCATGCGCTCAAATCGATGAGCTACAATATGGGCGCGCGCGGCGTCGCCGAAGCCGCCGCCGCGATGGAGCGCGCCGCGCGACAGGAACTGGCGCCGGTCACCGGGCCGGAGCTGGCCCGTCTGCGCGCCATGCTGAACCGCACCCATGGCGCGCTCGACGACGCTCTGAAGACCGCCGCCTGACGCGGATAGCAGCCTCCCGATCCTTGCGCGCTGGTCTGTTTCGGGCATGGTGAGCCGCGACAGCAGGCGATGGAGACGATGCCGGCATGCGGCAGGACGCTGATGTGATCATCGTCGGCGCGGGGCTTGCGGGCCTCGTCGCGGCGGCGGAACTGGCCGATGCAGGCCGCAAGGTCGTGATCCTCGACCAGGAGCCCGAGGCGACGCTGGGCGGGCAGGCGCACTGGTCCTTCGGCGGGCTGTTCCTGATCGACACGCCCGAGCAGCGCCGCCTGCGCATCCGCGACTCGCTGGCTCTGGCGACGCAGGACTGGCTCGGCTCGGCCGGCTTCGACCGGCCCGAGGACTACTGGCCGAGGCGCTGGGCGGAGGCGTACGACGGGTACGCGGCCGGAGAGAAGCGCCGCTGGCTGCACGGTCTCGGGGTGCGTTGGTTCCCGCTCGTGCAG